>NZ_AP012330.1:1800000-2100000 GCF_001025215.1 Bifidobacterium pseudocatenulatum DSM 20438 = JCM 1200 = LMG 10505 | reverse complement strand
CTCGGCATGCTGGTATGGCAGGACGCGGTGTCGGGTGGCGGCGAATACAACGCGTGGGTCACCAACCGCAAGCCGACGCTCATGCGTGCCACATGGAACAAGTACCGCGACGACACGGCGAAGCATTTCGCGGCGCTCGGTGCCGACGATTCGACGTACCGCCGCGACTGGTCGCGCACCTGCGATGCCATGGTGCACATGCTTGCCGGCCACCCGTCGATCGTCACGTGGGTGCTGTTCAACGAAGGGTGGGGGCAGTTCGACGCGTGCGATGCGGCGGAACGCATTCATGCGCTTGACCCGACGCGCCCGATCGACGCCACGAGTGGCTGGTACGACCAGCGTTGCGGCGATTTTCACAGCGTGCACAACTACTTCCGTCCGCTGGAAATCTACCCGGATAAGGGGCCATTGCGTGGGTATGTGGCCGAATATGAAAAGCGGCATAAGCGGCGTCGTCGTGCCGCGCATTACGCGGTGTTGCCGGTTGCGCAGCATGGCGTTCGTGCGTTCGTGATTTCGGAATTCGGAGGATTGGCGCAGTTGGTTGCCGATCATGCTGCGGTTTCGCGCGCGTACGGCTACGGTGAATACGATTCGATTGAGGATTGGCGCACTGCCGTCCGTTCCGTGCTTGATTCGGCGGAATCGTTGGAATCACGCGGATTGGCGGGCTACGTGTATACGCAGGTTTCCGACGTCGAAGAAGAGCTCAACGGCCTCATGACCTACGATCGCCGCCTCAACAAATTCGCGCAATGATTCGCCGAGATTGAGTGCGGTCATGGCTGTCATGGAAGCGTTCTGCTTCTTGCGTTTCGGTGGCGCGTTCGGTACGTTGGGAACGGCGGCTATTATGGCGCCATCACAGCGAGCCACGGCGGAACGGAGCGAGGAGATGTGCGTTGCGTTTGCATTGGCCGCATTAACCGAGGGGGTCTTGTGACCATGAATCATGTTCCGGAAGCGCCGCAGTCCGCAAGCGGCGATTATGCGTGGTTGGGAGCCGAGCCGGGTTCCGTAGCCGATCAGCTGTATATGTCGGCGGCCGACGAATGGAATCAGGCAATCAATTCGCGTTTTGTGAATGAATTGCTGGATGATACACTTCCAGAATCGATTTTGAAGTCTTATTTAATTCAGGATTTCAAGTTCTTTAATCAGGGCATCATGGCACATGCGATTGAACTTGCGCCGCGTCAGGAAACCAAAGATATGCTGGCGAAACAATCGCAATGGTTTGCTGACAATGAAGCAACATATTTTACCGGATTCCTTAAGGAATACGGAATTACTGACGAAGAATACAATAATTCCGAGCAGACTCCGGCAAATCGTGAATATTGCGAATATCTGACCAAGCTGGTTCAGGGAACTTGGGAAGAACTCATTACTGCGCTGTGCTGCATGGAATGGATTTATCTTGCCTGGGCCAAGCGCACCATCGACGCTGGCGTCGTTCAGCAGATTCCGGCGCACAAGGGTTGGGTTGATTTGCATGAGGGCGATTATTTCCGCGCCTGGACGGGCCGCCTGATCGCGCTCGTCAACGAGTATGCGTCGGTGGATGGCTCGGAGGCCGACGTGTTCCGCACCATCGTGCATCTCGAGCGTCGCTTCTTTGAGGATTCCTATCCGCAGCGGTGAGCGGTGAGCATGATATGAGGCAATGAGCGCCAATGCAAATTGGCGGTAACGCGGTAACGCAATAACGCAAGCAGGGGGTCCGCAGAATACGCGGACCCCCCGTAATTGTTGGGGCAACCGGCATGCCCCAACGTGTCAGATCAGCTCGATATCCACATCCAAGTGGAGCGGCTTATCGGCTGGAATGTGGTACTGCGGGTGCACCGGGCTCATCCAGGAATCGTCGCCGCCGACGCCCATTTGCGCGGCGAGTACGCGCAGGAACATGTGCTTCGGAGCGGGCAGTTCGTCCTGATGCTGGGCTTCTTCCAACATGAATGCGCTGTACGGCTGCAGGCTGAGCGCGAACGCTGATTCGCCGTGACGGCTCACACGCATGCCATGACCGGCATCATCCGTGATCTCAGCCCAACGCACATCCTCATGGTTGCCGGTTTCCTGCGGCATGAGGTACGGCGCATGATCGTCGTAAGCGTTGGTGTTCCAAATGCCCAGCTTGGCATGCTTGCGGTCGGCGTAGGTTTCGTCGGGTCCGGGGCCGTAGAAGCGCAGGTTGGAGTATTCGACCGGCAGCGTCCATTCCAAACCGAAAGCCGGAATGGTCGGGGCTTCCTGAGTTTCACCCGGATAGTCGACGCTCAAGTGCAGCTTGCCGGTGGTGTCTGCCACATACGTGATGGTGACGTGCGTGCGCTGCGGAGTGGCGAGCTCGTACTCGTATACGGCTTTCAGCGTATCGTCATTGACCTGTTCGATGGTGTTGTTGACGCACTTGGCGTAACGGCCTGCGCCGACCCACTGCGCGCGGTCGTAACCGTGGCCTGCACCGCGATCGTTGTCGGTCAGCGCGCGGAACGTGGTGAGCGTGGGCTTGCGCAGCACGAATTCACGGCCGTCAAGCGTGTACGAAACAATGCCGCCCTGCGTACGCGACAGCAGAATCTCACGACCGGATCCCTGCACGCCAGCATTCCAACGGCCAACGGTCACGATGCCGTCAACAGGCTTCGTCTCGCTGGCAGCAACCGGCTTGGAGCCTGCAACCACGGTCTGGCCGAACGACAGCTCGTAGCCCTTCGACGCCCACTCTTCCGCGGCGGCAAGGCGTTGGCTCACTTCGAGCGTGAGCTCGTTGGCTTGGCCTCGGTAGGCCTCCAACGGCCATTCAATATCGAAGTGCTTGGTTTCGCCAGCCGGCACATCAAAACGCTGTTCGGCCTGCCATACCGGCTCGCCATCCGCAAGCACGCGCGTAACGAACACATAGTCGGCGGTGGAAACGAACAGATTGTCATTCGCGATCTCAACGCCGGTTTCACCCGGCACAATGCGCACGTTGGCATACAGCTGCTTGACGTCTTGCGCCTTTGGCGACGGCGTGCGATCGGCGAACAGCAGGCCGTCACCAGAGAACTCGTAGTCGCTCGGGCGGTCGCCGAAATCGCCGCCGTAGCAGAGACGTTCATCGCCATCGGGCAAGCGCACAAGAATCGCCTGATCAATGAAATCCCAAATAAATCCGCCCTGATATTGCGGATAGCGTTCCAAAGCCGTGTATTCGTCCATGTTGCCGACGGAATTGCCCATGGCGTGCATGTATTCGCAGGAAATATACGGCTTCTTCGGATCGGACTTGAGATATTCCTCGATTTCGTCGGCGTGCGCGTACATGCGGCTTTCGATGTCGGTCACGTCGTCATACTTGCGATTGTGGGTCACGCCCTCGTAGTGCACTGGTCGGTTCGGGTCGAGTTCGTGCACGTGGACGCTCATCGCGCGGAACACGTCTCCCGCATACGATTCGTTGCCAAGCGACCAGATGACTACGGAAGCATGGTTGTAGTCGCGCTTCATCATGCTGTTCACACGGTCCACGCACGCGCCCTCCCATTCGGGCTTGCTGCCCGGAACGGCGGAATCCTCGGTGACCACGTCTCCCGGCAGGCACCAGCTGCCGTGCGTTTCAAGATTGGTTTCGTCGATCAGGTAGATGCCGTATTCGTCGCACAGGTCGTACCAGTATTCCTGGTTGGGGTAGTGCGAGGTGCGGATGGCGTTGATGTTGTGCCTCTTGCAGAACGTGATGTCGTCGATCATGTCTTGCCTGGTGATGGCGCGGCCGCGCTTCGCGTCGAATTCGTGGCGGTCGGCGCCCTTGAAGACCACGCGCTTGCCGTTGAGCTTCATGATGCCGTCTTCGATGCGGAAGCGACGGAAGCCGACGCGCTGCGTTGCGGTTTCAACGATCGCGCCATCATGGCCGATCACCACAACTTGCAGTTCGTACAGTGCCGGGCTCTCGGCGCTCCACGGCTTGACGTCCAACGAGCCGGAAACGATGCCGGTTTCGTCGGATGCGGCCAATGCGGTTTCCCACACCACATTGCCACTCAAATCCTTCAGCGTCGCCGACACGGTGGCGGCATTCTTCGCATTGCGCACCGCGAGTAGCGCGTCGAGCGAACCGGTGGCGGTTTCCGGATTCCAATCCGCTTCGACCTTCATATCTTCAATGTGCACATGCGGCTGTGCGGCGAGTTCCACGGAACGGAACAGGCCGTGCAAACGCCAGTAATCCTGATCTTCCAGCCAGGATGCGCTTGCGTATTCGTAGCAGGCGACGGCCACGACGTTTTCGCCGTCGTGCAGCGCTTCGGTGATGTCGAATTCGTTCGGGGTGTAGCCGTCTTCGCCGTAGCCGACGAACACGCCGTTGACCCACACGTAGATCGCGGTGGCCATGCCGTGGAACGTGATGCTGACGGTGCCGCCATTTTGACGGGCCGTATCAAGACGCTCGGCGACGGTGAACGTGCGGCGATACAGTGCCACATGGTTGGTTTCGGGAACGTTCGGCTCCTGCGGATTCTCATGGCCGTCCCACGGGTACTGAATATTCACGTACTTGTGGTTCATGTATCCCGCGTTCTGCAGGTGGGAGGGCACGTCGATGCGGCCGAAAGCGGAATCGTCGAAATCCTCGGCTGCGAACGGCTCTTCCTCAAGATCGATGTCGGAGGCCTGCACCATTTCCACGCGCCATTCGCCGTCGAGGCTTTGCTTCAAATCGCTCGGCTCGCCGATCGCGGGAATGTGAGAAAAGGTTACGTGATTGGAATGTGCCGGCGTGCGATTCACTGCGAACACCGTGGGGTCGGTGAGCCACGCGGCGGATGCGGTGGTGATCTTATCTGCCATGATTTCCTCGTTTCCGAAACATAACTTCGTTGTTGATGTAGGTTTAGTTGGTGTGTACTTTTGTGTACTCAGAGTAATAAACTCTTTTGCTAGCATGGTAAACGTTGTTTACTTAAATTGCAAATCTGCGTGTTGCTTTATTTGCAACTGAATTTACTTATATGGCGATAGGTGACGGCAAATGGCGGTAGTAATCATGATTGCAGATGTCAGTATTTGATAATCGTAAGAACTGCGATTGCGACACGCCGTTTGGGGGCTTTGTTTACTAAGGAATTTTACTTTTGATAGTAAACAACGTATACTCAATTTTCGAGGTCAACGGGTGATCTCATCAAAATCTTCTAAGGAGAAGAGATAATGAGCAATACGACCACTACTGCGAACGGCACGGCTCGTTGCGGAAAGCTCGGCCAGCGCGTAGCGTACGCGTGCGGCAACCTTGGCCAGTCCGCGTTCTATAACGCACTGAGCACCTACTTCGTCGTCTATGTGACGAGCTCCTTGTTCGCTGGTGTCGATAAAGGCGTCGCCACCAAGCTGATCGGCATCATCACCGGCCTGGTCGTGGTGATCCGTATCGCGGAGATCTTCATCGACCCGCTGCTGGGCAACATCATCGACAACACCACCACCAAGTGGGGCCGTTTCCGCCCATGGCAGTTCCTCGCCGGCGCGATTTCGTCCGTGCTGATCGTGCTAGTGTACACCGGCCTGTTCGGCTTGGTGAACGTGAACACCACGTGGTTCATCGTACTGTTCGTCATCACCTTCGTCGTGCTCGACGTGTTCTACTCCCTGCGTGACATCTCCTACTGGGGTATGATCCCTGCATTGAGTTCCGACTCCCACGAGCGCTCCACCTACACCGCACTCGGCTCCTTCACCGGCTCCATCGGCTACAACGGCATCACCGTCGTGGTCATCCCGATCGTCACCTACTTCAGCTGGGTGTTCACCGGCAAGTACGTCGAAAGCCAGTCCGGCTGGACCTGCTTCGGTATTATCGTCGGCCTGCTCGGCCTCTTGACCGCATGGACCGTTGCCTTCGGCACCAAGGAGAACGAGAGCGCCCTGCGCTCCAAGGCCCAGAAGAACGGCAACCCGATCGAAGCCTTCAAGGCCATCTTCCAGAACGACCAGCTGCTGTGGGTTGCCTTGAGCTACCTGCTGTACGCCATCGCCAACGTGGCCACCACCGGCGTGCTGATCTTCCTGTTCAAGTTCATCCTCGACAACCAGGCCGCATACTCCCTCACCGGCGTGATCGCACTGGTCGCAGGCTTGGTTATGGCTCCGCTGTACCCGATCCTGAACAAGCGCATTCCGCGCCGTTACCTGTACATCGGTGGCATGATCTCCATGATCGCCGGCTATGTGATGCTCGGCATCTTCTCCGACAACATCATCATGGTGTTCGTGGCTCTGGTGCTTTTCTACGTGCCGGGTACCCTCATTCAGATGACCGCCATCCTGTCGCTGACCGACTCCATCGAATACGGCCAGCTCAAGAACGGCAAGCGCAACGAGGCCGTCACCCTGTCCGTCCGCCCGATGCTCGACAAGATCGGTGGCGCCATGTCCAACGGCATCGTCGGCATCATCGCCGTGGCCGCTGGCATGACCGGCAATGCGACCGCAGCCGACATGACCGCATCCAACATCCACATCTTCAAGATCTGCGCCTTCTACATTCCGCTCGTGCTCATCATCCTGAGCCTGATCGTGTTTCTGTTCAAGGTGAAGATCACTGAGAAGATGCACGATGAGATCGTCAAGGAGCTCGAAGTGAAGCTCGCCAACGGTGAGATCGAAGCCGACGACGCTCAGACCGTGGAAGCCGTCGAGGCGGTTGCCGTGGCTGAAACCGCTGGAACTGCTGGAACCGCGACTCCGGCGGGCCAACCTGAATCCCGATAACTGAAATTCCCCTTCCTTTCCGACAACCAGGGCCGCCTGAAGCACTCCATCCGCTGCAGGCGGCCTTTCATTCTTTTCGTCTCCATGCCTCTCATCCCGTCCGGGTTTCTCCACTCACTGGAACAATCTGGACGATAAAAGGCCTGTCAGCGGGAGGATTCCTCCGCTCACTGGAGGTTTTTGGACAGTACGGGGGTATTTTGCGGTCCGGATTCTTCCAGCGACTGGAGGAATATGGATGCTTGGAGAGTTGCAGACGGGGCGATTCTTCCGGTGGCTGGAGGTTTTTGGACGTTAGCAGGTCTGTTAGCGGGTAGCTTCCTCCACCGACTGGAGGTTTTGGGTCGCGCTAAGGCGTCCGGAGCTATGCTTCGCCGATGAGGGAGCCGCGTTCGTGGATCGTCGGTACCAGTGTGCGGATCACGATGGTGGCCTGTCCGCGCAGGGTGAGATCCTCGCCTTGCCTGCAACGGTGAATTTGCGGCGCCTCCTGATAATCCGTGGTCACGGTGCGGCTGATTTCGTTTTCCATCGCGTCGATGAATTGAGTATTGACGATTTCCGGCGCACCATATACCGAAATGTCGCGCAGATCCAACAATCCTGCCGGTATGGCCATGACGCGCCCGAGCAACGCGCCCGCTTCGGTGAGAATATGCGTACGCGCGGCGGGATCCTGCGAGATGCGTTGCTGCAACCTGTCACCGGAAACGAATGATTCGAGACATCCCTGTTTGCCGCATTCGCAGATTGGCCCGTTCGGGTCGACCACCACGTGTGCGATTTCTCCGGCAGTGAAGGAACTTCCTTCGATGATGACGTCGTTGAGGCATAATGCCGCGCCGACGCCCCGCCCGATGGAGATGAGCATGGAATTGGGGGAGCAGTCGCCGAAGAATCGTTCCGCCACAAGTGCCGCATTGGTGTCGTTGCCTACGATCACGGGCACTCCGGTGGCGTTTTCCACTTCGGTTTTCAGCGGCAGTTCGCTCCACCCCAAGTGCACGGATTTGCGCACCACGCCGTTGGGTTCCACAATGCCGGTCACCGCGATGCCGATGCCAAGGGTCGGCAGTGGCGTTGAGCTGATGAGCTGCCTGCAGAGGTCGATCACGTCATTGACGCTGCAGCCATGGTCGACGGGAAGCTCGGTGCGGTCCACGATTCTGCCGGAAAGATCCGCCAGCGCTCCTTTGACGAGCATCGGATTCGACAGGTCGACGGAGACGATTCGCCAGAAATCGGTGTCGATGGCGAGCACTTGTGAACGTTTACCGCGCCCTTCGCGATTGTCGGGGCCGAGTTCGCGCAGAATGCGATTGTCGACCATTTCGCCGGTCACTTCGCTGGTGGTGAAGCGCGAAAGTCCGATGAGTTTGCCGATATTGGCTCGCGACATTTGCGTTGCGGGGAAAAGCTGCTCGAATGCGGCGGTGATATTGCTGATTCGAATGTCGGAAGGTGATGCCTTTGCTTGGGTACCGCTCACGATGTCCTCGCTTTCTTGTGTGGAGCCGATACATATTGTAGTTTGTGGCGATACAAGTGCGTTATGTAATTTTTATTGGCAATAAAGATTACTAAACAAGAGTATACGGCATTTTTCCTCGAATTGCGATTGCTTTACGATTGTTACTAAATGGCGGAATTTCAGCTTTTTTGTGGAATAGCAATCGCGTGCCGGATTTAAATGTAAGGAAACTTGACAAAAAAGGATTACGTAGGTATGCTGTGACTATCCGGTGCAAGGAGGTGCCGGAATAATCTCACGAAGGAGAGAGATATGCGATCCCACACTCAGCGTTTGATGGTTTGCGCAGCTTCTTTCGCGGCTCTGTGCATGGGTCTTGCAGGATGCGGTTCCAATACGGCCAGCACCGGCGGGGATTCCGGGGAGGTCGTCAACCTCACGTACATGCACCGTCTTCCGGATTCCGAAGGCATGACCTTGGTCAAAGACATTGTTGCCAAGTGGAACAAGGATCATCCGAACATTCAGGTCAAGGCCACCAAGTTCGATGGTGCCGCACAAGATATGATCAAGAAGCTGGAAACCGACGTCAAGGCCGGCAATGCTCCGGATCTTGCACAGGTCGGCTACGCCGAAGTGCCTGAGGTGTTCACCAAGGGCTTGCTCGAAGACGTGACCGAAGAGGCCGCGAAGTACAAAAGCGACTTCGCCGAAGGCCCATATTCCATGATGCAGGTTGATGGCAAGACCTACGGCCTGCCGCAAGATACCGGCCCGCTTGTGTACTTCTACAACCAGAAGGCTTTCGATGAGCTGGGCATCAAGGTTCCCAAAACCAAGGATGAGCTGATCGAAGCGGCAAAGACCGCGGCCGCGTCCGGCAAGTACATCATGGATTACGAAGCCGATGAGGCCGGCAACATCTTCGCAGGTTTGGCAAATGCTTCCGACCCGTGGTACACCGTCAAGAATGACGCTTGGGTGGTCAACACCAACGGCAGCGGTTCGCAGGCTTTTGCTGAAACCTTCCAGGAACTGATCGACAACAAGGCCACGCTGACCAACCCGCGTTGGGTGCCGTCGTTCGACGCATCCCTGCAGGATGGCACGCTGATCGGCAACATCGGCGCCGCTTGGGAGGCTCCGCTATTCAAGGACTCCGCAGGAGACACCGGCAAGGGTGACTGGCGTGTCACCCAGATCGGTGACTGGTTCGGCAATGGCACCAGCACCGGCCCTGACGGTGGTTCCGGCGTCGCAGTGCTCAAGGGTTGTGAGCACAAGGCCGAAGCCATGGAATTCCTCGACTGGTTCAACACTCAGGTTGAGGATCTGACCTCCCAAGGTCTGATTGTGGCCGCCAGCACCGAAACCGCGAAGACCCCTGAATCCTGGAACGAATTCTACGGCGGCCAAGACGTGATGAAGGAATTCGCTACTGCCAACGACAACATGGTCGCATTCAACTACATGCCGGGCTACTCCGCGGTCTCCGCAGCTATGCAGGAAGCCGCCGACAAGGCAGCCGACGGTTCCGGCAAGGTGGCGGACGTGTTCCCTGTGGCACAGCAGACCTCCATCGACACCCTCAAGAACTACGGCCTGTCCGTAGCGAAGTGATCGACGTATGGAACCAGGGATCACCCGCTCTGATTCCATAACCCCTCCAACGACGGTGTGGAGCCAACGCAACACACGGCTCCACACCGTTCCTTATGAAAATATTCCTTGTGAATATTCCCTATGAATCGATCTAGCTGATTCGACGGAGCGGCTGAAACCGGCACTCCTCTCCCGTGATGACGATTTGGATACGGCGATTCGAACTGTGAAAGATGCCATCAACGATGAATGGCATCCGATGCGAAAGATAGGTACATCATGACTGCAACAACGCAAGCGGCGAAACCAAAGCGCACTGATGCGCAACGCCGCGAGAATCGAACAGGATGGGCGTTCATGGCGCCATTCGGCATACTGTTCGCCATTGTATTCATCATCCCGATTTTCTATGCCATCTATTCCAGCTTCTTCCGTCAGGTCACCGAGGGCGGCGGCGCGTACGGCGGCGGCGAATTGGTGAATAAATTCGTAGGATTCCAGAATTTCGAGTACGTGCTTACGTCCGGCAATTTCTGGTCCGGTGTGGGCAGGGTGCTGATTTACACCCTCATTCAGGTGCCGCTGATGATCATCATCGCGTTGGCTTTGGCGATGGTCATCGATTCGTTCGTGGTCAAGCACATCACGGGTTTCCGTCTCGGCTACTTCCTGCCGTACGCCATTCCAGGTGTGGTCGCATCCATCATTTGGGTGTACCTGTATAACGGTCAGATTTCGCCGATCGTCAAAGGTCTTGCGGCCATCGGAATAAACGTTGATTTCTTCAGCAAGAACGTTGTGCTCGCTTCCATGGCAAACATCACCACATGGACGTTCACCGGCTACAACATGCTGATTTTCTTGGCCGCACTGCAGGCGATTCCGCACGAACTGTACGAAGCCGCACGCATTGATGGCGCAAGTGGATGGCAGATCTCCATGCGCATCAAACTGCCGAACGTGCGTTCCGCGGCGCTGCTGTCCATGTTGCTGTCCATCGTCGGCACAATCCAGCTATTCAACGAACCGCAGATCATGCAGACCGCCGATCCGGGCATCTCCAAAACCTATACGCCAATGATGATGGCCATGAACACTTCCCAAGGCACGCTGACTCCGGGCGGTGACGGACCCGCATCGGCGGTCGCCATCGTCATGGCACTGATCGCAGGCGTTCTCGCCATGATCTACGCACTGGTCGAGAGGAAGGCGAACGAACAATGAGCAATGCAGTCGCAGCAAGAAAAGACGAACGCGCCCGCAGAAAAGCGGAACGCATGATGGAAAAGCAACGCGAAGCGGCCGAACACGATCTGCCGCGCTCCATGCGCCCATCGCCGATCACCAAAACCATTACCGTGATCGTGCTCGTCGTAGCGCTGATCTACTTCCTCTTCCCAATCTATTGGGCCATCATCGCATCCACCAAAACACCATCGCAGCTGACCAGCAGCAACGGATTGTGGTTCGCCGTCGGACTTGACCAGATTCCCGACGCCATCGCAACCAACTATTCGAAGCTTATGGGGTGGACCCGTGGCCAATTCTGGCGTTGGGTGTTGAATTCCCTGATCTACTCCGGGGTTTCCGCACTGATCGGCACCATCATTTCGGTGATGGCAGGCTATGCCACCGCAAAATTCAACTTCCGTGGCAAGGCCATCGCCATCGGCGTGGTCATGGGATGCATGCTGATGCCGGTCGCACTGCTCACCATTCCGCAGTACTCCATCTTCCACGCACTGCACCTGACCAACACCATGCTGGCGATCATCATCCCGTGCTGCGTTTCGCCATTCGGCTTCTTCCTCGGACGCGTGTACGCGCAAACCTCCGTACCGAACGAACTGCTGGAAGCGGCCCGCATCGACGGCGCCGGTGAAGCGAGAATCTTCTTCACCATCGTGCTCCGACTGCTCGCCCCAGCCATGGTGACCATCTTCCTGTTCCTCTTCGTAGGAACGTGGAACAACTTCCTGCTGCCGTTGATGATGGTTTCCTCCGACACCCTCAAGCCGGTCACGCTCGGCCTGTATGGCATGGTATCGCTCGCAACCTTCAACGATCGTGGATCGCTGATGATGGGCGCACTGCTCGGCGTACTGCCGGTGATCGTGCTCTTCCTCGGCTTGCAGCGCTACTGGCAGGCCGGTCTTGCGGCAGGCGCGGTCAAGGGTTGACGGGCATCCATCCAACTCCATGCGTGGCATGCAAACGCCACGCATGGAGTTGGATCAACAGAACAACCGTAATCCGGGCCCCACTATTTCAGGCAGGTACATGCAATGAACGCAAGACTGCACCATAACGGCCGTTCGCAAGGATGCGTCGGCATCGACATCGGCGGAACGAAAATCGAAGGCGTGCTGCTCGACGCAACAGACCGCGTCATCGACGTCTGCCGTATGCCATCGCACTCCGGTGAAAGCAATGTCGTAACCGACATCGTGCGCGTCGCCCGCATACTGTCCAACGAAGCGCTGCCCATCGGCATTGGCATTCCAGGGCAGGTGAACTGCGCGACCGGGCAAGTGAGCAACGTCGTCAATCTTGATATTGAAACGTTGGAACTTGGCGAACGCGTCAGCGCAATCATGCACGCTCCGGTGCACGTGGAAAACGATGTGAACGCGGCTGCGGTCGGAGCCGCGGAATTCGTGGAACAAGTCGACGGCAACGCAACCGTCGTATTCCTCAACTTCGGCACGGGACTGGCCGCAGGACTCGTGCGCGGCGGGCAAGCCGAACACGGGTACAGCGGATCCATCGGCGAAATCGGGCACCTACCCATCGACCCCAACGGATTCGAATGCCCATGCGGGCAGCGTGGATGCTTGGAAACCGTGGCATCCGGCGGGGCCGTGGCAAAACTTTGGCCCTCCGCAAACCCGCCCATGCCTGATCTCATCCGCAAAGCGCGGCAAGGAGACGGGCATGCCAACGACGTGCTCGCCATGGTGGCCCACGCCATGGGCGACACCATCCAAATCGTCGCGCAAGCCTACGATCCGCAACGCATCATCATTGGCGGAGGCATGGCGAAAACCGGTGACGCACTCATCGAAGTCATCCAAGCCGAACTGAGCCGCAGAGCCGAAGGATGCCGATTCCTGACCACACTCGACATCGCATCGAACATCAGAATCGCAGCCATGGACCAACCAATCGGCGCAATCGGCGCGGCGCTCGCGGCAAAACGAGCGCAACCGCAATCGTGAATGCGTGATACTTCAGGCAGACTGGAACAAGCGCAACAATTCCGGAAATCCAGATCCGGCAATCCCGGCAATCCGAGAATCACAATCGAGAATTGAAATCGATAATCGACAATCGAAAGGCGAATCGATGGCAAGCGAGAACACCCGCAAATGGGCGATCATTCCCGAACCGAACAGCATGACGGTCGGCGAAGGCACGGTGCTGTTGCCCTATGCGGGGCGCGTGAACGAATCCATTGCGATTGGCGATGGCGATTTCCTGCTTGCGCATCAGCTTGTTGCCGACATACGTTCCGCGACAGGCACTGATTGGGATATTGCGACGGGCGATATGTGGTCGGGTTTCATCAGATTGCGTATTGCGGATTCGTGGGATTTCGATTCGCAGGATGGCGGTACCGCCGGCGCATACACGCTGACTATCAACACTGACGGCATTACGATTACCGGTTGCGATTTCGAGGGCGTGCGCAACGGCGTGCAGACACTGCGCCAACTCATACGGCAAAACGGTGGCGTACTGCCGGAACTGCAGATTGCAGATGCCCCCGCATGCCAAATCAGGGGATATTATTTGGACGCGACGCGCGGCCGAGTGCCAACGCTCGCATGGCTCAAACAGTGGGCAGACAAACTCTGCCTCTACAAATACAACCAACTGCAGCTGTACATCGAGCATACGTTCGCATTCGACGGTATGAGCGAAACATGGCGCGGATCAAGCCCGCTCACGCCGGCAGACACACTCGAATTCGACCAATACTGCGCGAACCTTGGCATCGAACTCGTGCCGTCAGTCTCCACATTCGGACACCAATATGTGGCCATGCGCACGCAGGAACTGCGCGAACTCGGCGAATTCCCCGAAGACGCAGACCGGCCGTTCAGCTTCATCGAACGCATGAGGCACCACACACTCAACGTCGCCGACGATCGAGCCTTCGCATTCTCTGCGCAACTGGTCGACTCGTATCTGCAACTTTTCCGTTCGAAGCGATTCAACATCTGCGCCGACGAAACCTTCGACCTCGGCAAAGGCAAGTCGAAGCAGGAAGCGCAACGCGTGGGCGTCGCAGCGCTGTACGCAACATACGTGGGCAAACTCTGCGAACACCTGTCTAAGCAGGGCCGCGAACCCATGTTCTGGGGAGATATCGCCGTCGAAATGCCGGAAATCCTCGAAACCCTGCCGAACAATGTCACACTGCTGAACTGGCAGTACGAACCGGAAGCGACCGACGAAAAAATCCAACTCATGGCGCAAGCCGGAGCCAAACAAATCGTATGCCCGGCCGTATGGGGGTGGAATGCGCTGCTGCCGCGCATCGACGATGCGTGGAACAACATTTCACGCATCGCGCGCTACGGCATCGACTGCGGTGCGGAAGGCATGCTCGTCACCGATTGGGGCGATTTTGGGCATATCAACGATCCGCGCATGGCGGTTCCCGGCATGATATTCGGTGCGCACTATGCGTGGAATCCCGCAGAAGATAGTGCTGGAAAGACTGACGGAAATACCGCTGAAAACAGTGCTGGAGATAGTGCTGAAAACGACTTGCTTGAGCGTATTTCGCGCGTCGAATATGGCGATTGCAGCGCTCGTTTCGTCACATTGCTTCGTAACGCTTCCGCGCAAGCCGTATTCACTTGGCGTGAGCTTGTGGAATATCTCGAATTGGATGACGGCACGGGAAACTGCAATACCGATGTTGCGCAAACTATCCCATGCTTGACCGATCGTCTTGCCAATCCGGGAAACGCATTGACTTTGCGTGAGGCGCGCGATCGCATGATGCGCAATATGGCAACGACAATCGAACGAATTCCGCAAGCCAATCGTAAGCTGCAGCAATGCATGGTTGAAATTGCGCCGATTATGGCGCATATAGGAAAGCCGGGCATTGCAGCTGCCGTACGTATCGCCATGGAAGGGCAGCTGCTGCTCAATCGAGTGGGATTCGCGCTCGCCGAAGCGCATGACGTGCGTGATGCGCATGACGCTGGCGATTGGCGGCCTTCCGATTATCGTGCGCTGGCACGCGAGCTCGAATGCTGGTGCGAGGCCTATGCGAAGGAATGGAACGTGACAAGCCAACCGTCGGAACTGCATCGCATTCAGGAAACCGTGTGGAAAGCAGCCGACGAGCTTCGACGAATCAGCAGATAAATCATCAAACAAATCCTCAAGAAATCAGCAAAACGAAAAACGTCAATCCAATGCCAATGAAAGGAACATCATGACCGAAGTCATCATCGTGAAAAACGAGCGCGAAGCGGGCGATATTTACGGCCGTTCAGTTGCCGATCTCATCAAAACCAAGCCGAATGCGGTATTGGGTCTGGCAACCGGATCCAGTCCGCTTGCAGCATACCAGTCGCTCGCACGCATTGTGCACGGCGAGCATATTGACGTATCGCAGGTGCGTGGTTTCGCATTGGACGAATATTTGGGATTGCCGCTTGATCACCCGCAGTCATATCATTCCACCATTCACCGCACTGTTGTGGAACCGCTTGGACTGAACCCTGATTTGGTGCACGTGCCTGGTGACGTGCTTGACGGGGCGCCGCTGAGCGACGGCGAACGCATTGAGGCTGCCGGCCCTGCCTACGATAAGGCAATCGAAGAGGTCGGTGGCATAGATGTGCAGATTCTGGGCATTGGCACGGATGGGCATGTGGGCTTCAATGAGCCGGGATCGTCGCTTGCTTCCGGCACACGCGTCAAAACGTTGGTTGAGCAGACGCGCATTGACAACGCCCGATTCTTTGACGATGACATCGACAAGGTGCCTACGCATTGCATCACGCAGGGTATCGGCACAATTCTCAAAGCCCGTCATTTGGTGCTGCTTGCCTTCGGATCGGGCAAGGCCGAGGCTGTGGCCGAAACGGTGGAGGGCGGTGTGAGTGCGTTCTGCCCGGCATCCGCGCTGCAAATGCATCCGCACGCCACCATCATTGTGGACGAGGAGGCTGCGAGCCGCCTGCGTCACAAGGACTACTACCGTTACGCCTACGCCCACAAGCCCGCCTGGCAGCACATCTGATTGCTGCTCTGCAGTCGGTGTCCGCTAGCGTCCGGATTCTTCCATTCGCTGGAACATTCTGGACGCTTTTCGGCCTGTCATCGGGATGATTCTTCCACTCACTGGAAGTTTTTGGACAGTACGAGGGTATTTCGCCGTCCGGATTCTTCCAGTGACTGGAGGAATTGGGACTCTGAGGTGGCTGTTAGCGGGAGGATTTCTCCACCGGCTGGAGGTTTTTGGACGCTGATGGGCTTGTCGGCGGGGTGATTCTTCCACTGACTGGAAGAATTGGATGCTAATTGAGGAATATGGCTGGAAGTGAGTCGGAAGGTATGAAGATGGAACAGTCTCGGGAGCGTTTTGCGAATGAGGTGGACATTGCGTTGGCGCAGTCGGCCCGCCCGTTTGCGATTCACAATGCGCGCAAAGTCGATGCGCGAGGTGTTGCGGAACATTATTGGATAGTTTCCGATGGTAGTGCGATTATTGCGACTGGTAATCGGGACGATGATTTTGCTGCGGCTTGCGCAAGCGTCGGTTTGGATGCGGATGCTGCAGTTGGTGCCGATGCTGATTCCGGTTCGGTCAGTTCGGCTGGTTTCGGAAATTCCATGACCGGTTCGACCGGTTCCGTAACCGACGCTGCAGGCTGCATGATGACTCCCGGTTACGTCGACATTCATGCGCACGGTTCGTGGGGGAGCTCCTTCGATGATGGCGTGCAAGGCATACGCACGGCTCGCGCAGGTCATATGATGCACGGCACCACCCGCCAAGTGCTCAGTTTGATCACCAATCCGCTTGACGTGATGTGCGCCAATCTCGAAACCGTGCACGGCATGATGAGCGCCCGCCCTGACATTCTCGGCGCGCATCTGGAAGGACCGTTCCTCGCGTTGTCTCGCAAGGGTGCGCATGATCCGGAATGTTTGAAGGATCCGCTTCCCGAGTATGTTGATCGGCTTTTGCAAGCGGCGGGCGGCTGTCTGCGTCAGATCACCATCGCCCCCGAATTGCCGCACGGCATTGATGCGATTCGTCGTTTCGTGGCGGCAGGAGTGGTTCCTGCGGTAGGACATTGCGATGCCGATTATGCGACCGCTCACAAGGGTTTCGACGCGGGCGCGGGCATTATGACGCACATGTTCAATGCGATGAATGGCTTGCATCATCGCGAGCCTGGTCCAATTCCGGCTGCTGTTGAGGATCCACGCGTCACTATCGAGTTGATCAATGATGGTTTTCATGTGCAGAATCCGATGGTGCGTTTGGGATTTGGTTTCGCACCGCATCGCACGGCATTCGTGACCGATGCCATGGCTGCCACCGATTGCCCGGACGGTCATTATCTGCTGGGCGCGTTGGATGTGGATGTGATCGATGGTCACGCTCGGCTCGTGTCGAATGGTGCGATTGCCGGTTCCACGCTGACGTTGGAAAAGGCTGTTCAGCGTGCGGTGCTCGAATTGGGATTCACGCCCGCCGACGCGGTGGAGGCCGCCACGTTGACTCCGGCCAAAGCATTCGGTTTCGACCGCGCGAACCCGGTCACCAGGCAACCTCTCGGTCTGCTTGCTCCCGGCTACGCTGCCGACGTGCTTCTGCTCGATCCCGCCACCTGGTCCGTCACCCACGTTTGGTGTGACGCTCGCCCTCTCCGCTAAAGCGAGATTACTGAAGCGAGATTACTGAAGCACAATTGCAGGGCCGGCTCCGCAACAGGATGCCGGCCCTTGCCGTATCTCAAGTTTTTATATTTAGTCTTGCGGGGTGAAGCTGTCGCGTGCGACGAGACTGGTGGAGATCCGCATATGCTGGCTGATTTTGCGGTCGGCGGTCAGCGCTTCGGCAAGCATAAGCACCGCGGCTTTCGCAAGCTCGTCCTGGCTAATGTCGTACGACGACAATGCGGGAGACGTGTATTTTGCGATCTCCTGATTGTTGATGCTGATTACTTTGATATCTCGCGGCACCATCACATTTTCGGTGGCAAATGCCTGCAGTACGCCAGCCGCCAACGGATCGGCTGCGATGATCACTGCGTCGGGCAGATCGTCCGCATGATCCTGCACCAACTGACGCCCCTGCAAACGGCCGTTTTCCACAGTGAACGGGCCGTCCGCATACACCAATCCTTGCGCATCCAATCCCAAGCGCAACGCCCAATTGCGGAATGCGAACGTACGAATATCTTCCGGATATTCATGCTTGCCCATAATGTTGCCCAAGCCGCCAATGAAGCCGATCCGAGAGCAACCCGACCCCATAAGCGCGTCGATCGCATCCAATATGGTTTGTTCCAAATCCGGCTGTACCGAATCGAACAATGTCGGCGCAGGATTGATGTCGATGAATACGCCGTGGGGAAGCTTCTTATGCAAGCGGTGAAGCGTCTTGTGATCTAGTGGGGACGGGCCGATCGAAATAAATCCCGCGTATTTATCGGCATCGGCGATCAGCGAATCCACGTCCTCGTGCATGGTCACGTTCATGCGCTGCTCTTCGGCATGCTTGACGAGCACTTCGCGCAGCTCGTCGAAATACGCGTCCTGCAAGCCCTTGTCGGGTACGACATTGTCGAGAATCGCAACATCCTGCGGAATGGTGATGCGCTGGTATTGCGGTACGTTCTTGTATCCCATTTCCAGACTGGCGTTTAGAATCTTCTCGCGGGTGGAATCCTTCACCGAAAAAGTGGGATCGTCCTTCAAAACCCTGGAAACAGTGGCTTGGGAGAAACCTACCCGTTTCGCTATCTCTCTGATAGTGGCCATGTGAATCCTCCTCAAAGCCATCGTTGGCTAAACACGTTTACTAATTAATTTAGCACACATGCTCCCATCTCGCCATATTTCCTCCAAGCGTTTCACGAGATGAAGCAATCGTGCGACAAACGAGACTCCTCTTTACTCAGCTTGCCTCGGAGCGGCTTCGGGCAATGAAGTGCCCATGGTTTCGAGGCGCATGAGGAACTCGTTGGCGCTCATGGCGTTGCTCAACAGCGTGCCCTCGGCGAGCGTGCCTCCGATGGAACGGATGAACTCAACCTGGTCCAGGGACTCCACGCCATCGAACACCACATGGAACGCATCGTTATCGCGCGAAATCTCGAGCGTGCGCTGCATGATCTGCTTTGCGCGAGGCGTACGGAAATCGCGAACCACCGTCTTGTCGAATCGTGCGAAATCCAATGGCAGATGCGCGAACGCGGCAACCTCCGAATACGTGGTGCCAGCATTGGTCAAACCCAACTCGACGTTCGGCAAAGCGGCAAGAGCGGCAACCTCATCATCAACTTCATCATGCACCACATGAATGGCATGCGATCCCAACTGCAGGCCGAAACGCAGCTGTGGCTGCTCATGAGTCAACTGCTCCAAGCGCTCGTGGAAGATGGACGCACCTAATTCCGAACCATTCATGCAAATGTCCACAATATCCAATTCGGGTGCCACCTTGCGGAATGCGGTCATGTCTTTCACGCAGGTTTCCAGCACGTCGAGCGTCAGCTGCACGCTCATGTTGAGACGATGCGCTTCAGCCGTTACGAAATACGGTGCCAGCGTACGGCCCTTCGCGTCATGCACGCGCACAATCGTATCCAGCGAAGTGATACGTTTCGTATTCACATCGAAAATCGGCTGGTAGAGCACGGAAATCGTATTGTCTTCGATCGCATGGCGAAGCACGTCGGAAGCGTTGAAATAGTCTCCCGAACCATTCTGCGCGGCGAGCGTGGACGTCATGCCGTCGACTACGGGCAGATTGGAGCTCTCCGACTCGTAGATGTGCGCGCTCGCATCGGCGAGGAGCACGGAGAAGCCGTCTGTCGCGTTCGAGAACGAAATGCTGCTCGATACGTCCACGGAAACCTCGCCTTCTTCGGTGTATACCGGCATGACGGCAAGATTGCGCATGCGTGTGGCCAACTCCTCCACATCGCTGGTTGACGTCACATCGGTTACGATCATGGCGAATTCTGCGCCGTTCACGCGCGAAAGCGTGGCGTTTCCCGGCAGCAGCTGGCTTAAACGCATGCCCACGGATCGCAGCACGGCATTGCCGATTTTGCGTCCATAATGTTCGTTGACGGTGCGCAAATGCTCCACGCCGAAATACACCACGGCAACCAGATTATGCACATTCTCGGTCTGCAGACTCTTCAAATGTCCGATGAACGCACGATACGTGAGTGCGCCGGTCAGCGTATCCGTTTCCGATTCGGTGCGTAGCAGCGTCACTTCCTTGTTCACGCGTAACGATTCGGTAAGCACTTCGCCGCAGGTGAGCAATATCGTCTCGTCGGTCGACATGAACGGACGATTCCAAATACTGCGTTCCATCGCGAGATAATACTGTCGCGAGCCGGTGGAAATAGGCGCGGAATAGCGGTAGGAATACCCTCTTTTATTAAGATTGTTTGCATTGCTGATGAAACAGCGCATGCGGGTGAGGCCACGATTGATGCGTCTTACGACGGTCTCTTCCGGCACTTGATTCGGCAACGGCAGCGCGTCGCTTACATTCGCTATGCATTTCAACGCACTTCGGGATCGCGTGAGCCGGCTCATCGTATCGACCGTCATCAGCAACAGCGAGTAGGCGATCAGCGCCAGCATGAACACGGAAAGCACGGTGGCAGTATCCGAGCCAATATTGGCGAACTCCAGAATTTCAGGAATCCACACAATCGCCATCAAATCAGCCAAAGCCATGGCAAGAATGTGAGACAGCGAATACTCGCGCATGGCTTTACGAATCGGAATTTGTACAAAAAAGAACGTTACAATATCACAAATCAATCGAATAATCGGCACTGCAACAGTCATAATCAGTAATGGCAGCAACCAATGCTGGAATTGATAAGGATTAATCGCAGCATTGACGGAATTCTGGCTGATGATAATTGACAGTACGTGAGAAGTGTTCGCAAATAATATTTTGATCAGTGGGATTGGCGCAAGCGTGGTTCCGGCGCGAAGAATGCCGATTTTCAGACTGCGTGCGGTGATGATCGACGTGATGATGGTAACGATGATCAGGAACATGGCCACGTCGGGAAAATAGCCGGTTACCAGCAGTATGACGGTCAACGGTGGCAGCACGGTGTGTTCGGCGGCAACGCGATACGACGAACGCTTTTTGTGGTAGATCAGGCACGGCAGAAAACACAGCGACCATATGCAGATGCGCGCAGGGTCTTCCATAAGTTGCTGCACGCCTTCCTGTGCATGGAATGCGATTGCGGCCGCAATGCACAACGCATAGATGATGGCCAGAATGGTGAGTCTGGCTGGTTTTCTGATGCCGTCTTTTGGCTGGCTGCCGGTGGCTGCCTGATGCTTTGATTGCTTCGATGTCATGATTGCCTGATTTCGTTCCCCTGTTGCGTGCCACTTTTACTGAAAAGTAGCGACTGCCTTGTGTTCCTGCCTTGTATTGTGTCTGTGGTCGCGTCTCGCTGCGGCAAGCGTTTATAGCACCGGTCCGATGATGCGCCACGGTGCGTTCGTGCCTTCCTCGGCGCTGTCCGGCTGCTCGTTTTCGTTGTTGCCCAACGATTCGTAGATATTGCCGTTCCAGATCACCTTGTCGCCTTGCTTGTACAGTACGTCTGGCTCCCACGTGGGGTAGGCCTGCTGCGAGGAATTCCAGCTGGCATTGTCGAAGTCGACGAGCGTGCCCGGCGTGCCTCGGAATCCTGACCCCAATGTGGTGGCGAATTCGCCGTCCGTCTGTTTCATGCCGCTGCAGAACGTTTTGAGCGTGTTGGTGTTCGTATAGTTTTCGCCGCATTGCTGGTCGCGGTTCAGCGACCACATGCTTAAGTGGCCCAGGCTTGTTTCCAGTGCGAACGTGTTGATTTCGCGCGCATTGTCGAGCGTGAAATACTCGTTTTTGGTATCGTTCTGGCCGATGAGCACGGTGGCTCCCAACAGCTCCCAGATCTGATGGTCGCTGAAGAGTTTGCCGCGACTGTACAGCAACGTTTTGTATTGCGCGTGGGCCGCGTTCAGCGAACTTTTGATCAGCATGGATTGCGTGATCGACGTGGACGCCACGTTGAAATCCATGGTCATGAGATTCACGGTGGATAGCGTCACGCCGGCATCCAGAAACGCGTTCACGGTTTGCATTCCTTGCGTTGTAAGACCTTTCGCGTCGGCCGGAAGCGTCAAACTGATGATCAGATCGTGACTGGTATCGTCTTTCCCTTTGTTTTTGGCTTTTTCGTTGGCGATGAGTTTTGCCACGGCTTGCGCTCGCCGGGTTGCGGTTTCGCTGTACCCGTCGAGATTCGAGTTTTCGATGTCGAAGTCGAGCGAGGTGATGTGATAGCGGTCGATCACCTGCTGGTATGCGTCGGCAAGGGAATCGACGTCGGAACATGCACTGGCAAGTTCGGTGCCGTTCTGCCCGCCGAAGCTGACGGTTACCGTGCGATCGGTTTTGTAGGTTTGCGCGATACGGCTGTCGAGATCGAGCGTGGAGGCCGCTTCGTCGAGCGTGTAGTAGCCGCCCCAGCTTGGCTGGCAGCCGTCGCCGGCGGTGACGAATCCGAGAATCACATTCCGGTAGACGTTGCCTACCTTGGATTCGAACTCGTATGAGGGTGTTGCGGTCACGTCCACATAGCCGCCGAACCAGGGTTCCGGCAATTTCTTAGCCGCCGTTCGCGTGAACGTGATCCACGACCATGTGCCGGCCGCGACGAGCGCGATGCACAGTATCGCTATGAACAGTCGGAGGAAGGAAAATCGTCTTCCTGGAAACAGGGGTTTCATCATTCCCTTTCGAAATCGTCAGGTCACCAATGCTGATGGGGACATTGGGGCGTCTAGCAGGCTGTGTCCCGCTGGGCTTCAGTGCATATGCGGGGGATTTTACGGGGGATTAAGCTTTCCTCTCGTGCGCTGTTTTTCTTATATCTCGCTTACAGTTAGGGAGTGTAGTCTGTGGCTAGTACGACAATTTCAACAGTGATGTATGGTTTATGCAGGTGAGGCAGCGCTGATAAGGCAAAGGGGTATATGGTGGCAAAAATAGGGGATTTTGACGGCGATGACCGCAGGCACCAGTGGGGTGCTGAAACCTCCACGCAACCGCTTGCGATCATGCATGCCAAGCCTTCGCCAACGCGCGTTGTGCGTGGTTACGTTGCCATCATCTGCACGGTTGTTTCATGGCTGATCTACATGATCACGATGATTCTGTCGTTGTTCGTCAACAATCCTTCACTCACGTTACGTTTCGTGGTTGAAGGCGTGCTGTACATGACGATTGTGACCACGCTGATTTTCAGCGCGCTCGTCTACTTGACCACACGGCAAGGGGCGCTATACCGTTTCATCCGGCATGAACGCGTGCCTCGGGCGATGCTCGACGACCATTTCGCACACAACTACGATAAGGGAATCACAGTGCTGATTCCTTCGTACGTGGAACAGCCGAAAGTCGTCGAAAAAACGATCTGGTCGGCGGCATTGCAGGAATTTCCCGACCTTGCAGTCGTACTCCTAATCGACGATCCTCCGCATCCTAACAATGACGAAGCGCGAGCGATTCTCAAAGCAAGCCGCGAACTCATGCCGAAAGTATTGGCCGAATTGGCGGCACCTGCGGAACGTTTCACCAAAGCGCGCGACGAAACCGTTGCGGCGCTCGCCGATCAGATGGACGCAAGGCGTAGTGTGGTCGCACGCTGTGCGGAAGACTATCGTGCGGCCGCGCAATGGTTGGAGCATAAGGCCGACACATGGCTGGTCGAAGATCATACCGACGATTTCTTCTGCGACCAGGTATTGCGCGGTCTTGCACGCGACCTGCGTTTGACGGAACAGGCGTTGAACGAATCGATCACCCTGCAGCAGCATGTCGACGCGAATCGCATTCTGCAACTGTACGAACGTTTGGTACGCATTTTCACCGCAAAAGGATGGTCGTTCGAACGCAAGCTGTATGCGTCGACCTCCCGTGAAGGCAACAAAGCCATGAATCTGAATTCGTTCATCGGATTGATGGGGCACTCGCTCAAGCGCGTGGAAACGTCGGACGGGGTGATTCTGCGTGACGTGCGCGAGGGAGAATCTCCCGATTTCGTGATGCGCAATTCCGAATACGTGCTGACGTTGGACGCCGATTCCATGCTGTTGCGCGACTACTGCCTGCGCTTGGTGTACCAGATGGAACAGCCCGGCAATGAGCGCGTGGCCGTGATCCAAACCCCGTATTCCTCGTATCGTGGCGCGCCGACGCGAATCGAACGCATCGCGGCCGCCACCACCGACATTCAGCACATGCTGCATCAGGGCATGACCTACTATGACGCCACGTTCTGGGTAGGTGCGAACGCGGTGATCCGCAAGGCCGCGCTCGACGATATCTGCGTGGTGTCGACTGAGGGCACGCGCACGGTGAAAACGTATATTCAGGATCGCACGGTGATCGAAGACACCGAATCCAGTATCGATTTGGGTTATTTCGGCTGGCATTTGGTCAACTATCCGGAGCGGTTGAGCTATAGTGCCACCCCGCCTGATTTCGGTTCGTTGGTGGTGCAGCGGCGGCGTTGGGCGAATGGCGGTCTGCTGATCATCGGCAAATTCTTCCGTATTGTGCACGCGCGGCATCAGCAGGGCAATGATGTGAAGCTGGGTGAGTGGGCGCTGCGCGTGAACTATATGGCGTCCATCGCATGGTCGAGTTTCGGCCTGATGTTCCTCTTGGCATATCCGTTCGACCAGCGGTTGCTGAGCCCGTGGGTGGTGCTCGCGTCGCTGCCGTATTTTGCCACCATGTCGAGCGATTTGAAACGCAACGGGTATAAACGTTCCGATATTTTCCGTATTTACGGCTTCAACATCGTGCTGTTGACGGTGAATCTTTCCGGCACGCTCAAGTCGATTCAGCAGGGCATGACGAACACGAAGATTCCGTTCGCGCGTACGCCGAAAGTCAATAATCGTACCGCTTCTCCGGCATTGTATGTGACGATGCCGTGGGTGATCATCATTTACTCGTGCATGGTGTTCTACGCCGATACGCTTTCGCACAATTGGGGCAACGCGGTGTTCGCCGGTTTCAATGCGATCGTGACGTTCTGGGCGTTGACCGCGTATATCGGCATCTGGCATTCCGTGCAAGACATGGTGGTTGGTCTGGTCCGTTGGTTCTTCGTGCCGATCAAGGAGCCTCAGCAGGAGGCGGCCCGCAAGAAGGCCTCTTGGCGTGACGCCCTCTACTTCGGCGACCGCCAAATGATCTACGAGTCCCGCCCGCTGTAGCCTTGAGACTTCTCTAGCCCGTGTGTACGTGTACGGGCGGCGGTTGTAGATGCCTCCATTCTTATGCAACTTGCGTTTCCGTCTGCACGTCCTAGTGTTTGGGGAGGATGGCCGCACGTTTTTGGCTTGCTGACCTCACGATTTGGGAAAAAGCGGAAAATAAAATCGTAAGGTCGAAACCAAATCGCAATCGTGCGACGGGACTCAAGATTGCAACGGTCGGTACATCAAAATCATGATATGAAGGAACGGGGTCGCAGCATCCTGGTGTCCATCATTTCGAGGAATGACGGGTAGGTGTGTCGAAACGTTTGACAAAGCTGAGTTGCTGGCTTACGATTAGTGAAACGTTTCGACGAAACGATTCGATAAAATACGAGCGTGATTCTGCGGAAGAAATTCCGGAAGGCTCGGCGGATGGCTTTGTTGAACGATGGACGAGAGCTGCGGTACGCATGACGTGTAACGCAAATGACTTGGAGAGCCGAAGGAGGCGGAAGATGACGGGCATCAAAGATGTGGCTCGGGAGGCGGGGGTGTCAGTCAGCACCGTTTCGTACGTACTTTCCGGCAAGCGTTCCATCTCCGCCAAAACCACCGATAAGGTGATGGCCGCCGTTGAACGACTTGGATATACTCCGGATGCCAGCGCCCGTAAAATGCGTGGTATGCGTAATCATATTTTTGCGCTCAGCGCGCCGATTCGCGGTGATATCAATCAGGCCAAATACAACGCTTACTTTCTGCAGACCGCATGGCAGGCAAAGAACCGTGGCTACGATGTGCTGTTGCTTACCGGCGAGGACGCGGTGGCCGACATTCGGCGCGTGACGCAAAGCAACTTGGTTGATGGCGTGGTGCTGCTCGACATTGAGGAACATGACGAGCGTACCGCCCAGGCTGGCTCATATTCCAAACCCTGTGTGGCCATCGGTTACCCTGCAGAGCATGAAGGCTGTGCCTGTGTCGATATCGATTTTGCCACGGCTGGTCGTATGGCTGTGGATTGCCTGTATTCCAAGGGGCATCGGAGCGCTATGTTTTTGCGTGACAATGAGACCGATTACGATCGCGGTTCGGGCTATGTGCTGCTGTTCCGCAAGGCTTTGCTGGAACGTGCCGAAGAGTTGGGCATGACGATTCATGAATCCTCCAAGCATCGTGACGATCGCTTTGATGCCGCGGAATTCGTGCGTGAGCTTCGTTCTTTGGATGAGCGCCCCACGGCGATTGTCAACCAGGCGAACGCCAATGTGCTGAAGTTGGTATTGCAGCAATTACAGGCTTCGGGATTGCGGGTGCCAGATGATATTTCGGTATTGTCGTGCGGCACGTATTTCGAGGGAGAGCTGATGCCGCAGCCGATTACCGAGATGCCGGTCATGCCGCAGGAATTATGTTCTAAGGCTGTGGATCTGCTGGTCGACGCCATCGATGAGCATCGCGACATCAAGGGATTGGTGGAGCTGTCCGCTCCGGTCATGCATAGTCGAGGTTCCGTTACCAAAGTTGGTGACGTGTGAAAAGAAGGTTGTAGGAGTATGTCCGTGAAAGGCGGACGGATTCCCGTATCCATAATCGAAACGATTCGAAAGTAAGTGAAGGCGTTGTAGCCGAAGCGAAGATGGTGATTGCCGAATTGAAAAGCGCCAATCCGCGGCCATCGTCGAAACGTTTCGAAAAAAGGAGGCGACACATATCAATCTTCATAACTGAAAAACAACTTGAGACATAACTCAACAACACAACCACCAATAACAAAGGAGAACCATGAAGATCACACGAGGCATCGCACTTGCGGCCGCGGCGGCAATGTCGCTGACCACGCTCGCTGCATGCGGCAGCGACACCGCGCAAGACGAGGAAACGCCAGACAGCCTGTCGTTCTGGTATTACGAGGAAGACGACGCTGGCCAGACCCAGGCATGGCGTCGCGCCGCGGAAGCCTTCGAAAAGGAAACGGGTGTCAAAATCAATTTCGAACGCAAGTCGTTCACGCAGATCGCGCAGAACGGCAGCCAATTCCTCAATTCCGATGAGGCGCCGGATCTTATGGAATCCAATCGCGGCAACGGTTCGGCCGGCGTGCTCTCCACCATGGGGCTGCTCACCGATTTGGGTGATTACGTCGATCAATACGGTTGGGACAAGAAGGTGACCGGCGCCAATGCGGCCGTGGCCAAGTATGATGAAAACGGCATCATGGATGGTGACACCTGGTACGGCATGACCAGTTACGCGGAATTCCAGCGCGTCTACTACAACAAGGATCTGTTCGCCAAGTACGGGCTGGAGATTCCGACCACCTATGACGAGTTCGTGGACGTCTGCCAGAAATTCGTGGATGCCGGAGTGACGCCGATCGCCGCCGACGCGCAGGAATACGGCGTGATGTGGCTGTGGTGGCAGCTGGTTTCCAAGGAGGCCGACGCCAAATTCATCGACAACTGGCAGCTCTACAAGGGCGATGTCGACTGGAACTCCAAGATTCTCACCAATTCCGTGAGCACCATCAACGACTGGCTCGACAAGGGCTTCATCTCCCACAACGCCACCGGTATGAAGGCCGAAGACACCACGCAGGCATTCATCAAGGGGGAGTATCCGATCTATCAGACCGGCACCTGGAATCAGGGACGTTTCGTCAAGCAGATCACCACTTTCGATTGGGACGCCGCGGTGATGCCGGAATCGAATTTCGCGATTGGCTGCGCAGGCAATCTGCTGGTGATTCCGGAACGCTCTCACCACAAGGATCTCGCTGCGAAGTTCATTGACTACGTGCTTTCCGACGATGTGCAGAACTACCTCGGCAACGCCGGCGGAATTCCGGTGGCGGGCGACGCCAGCAAGATCAACGACGAGAAGAGCAAGGCCATGATCGAGGAATACGCCTCCTACGCCAATGATGGCAAGCTCAGCTACTACCCGGATTACGCCGCTTCCAACCTTACCGATGCTGTTCCGGCGGAATTCCAGGAACTGGTGAACGGCACCAAGAAGCCGGCCGACGTGCTCAAGGGTATCCACGAGAAGTACGACGTCGGTGTGGAAGACATGGGCGTCAAGACCAACTGATCGTATATCTGATCTCATATCCGACATCGCACGGGATTATTCCGGTTTTGCTCAGTATCAATCATGAATAATCCCGTGCGGTATCGCAAATTACAACTTGCGAACCAATATCGCAATCGTAAATATTCACAGGCAACGCAGCGCAACCAAAGGAAAAGCCAAAATGTCAAAGAAGACCAAAAACGGGGGAGTCTCAATGTCAAGGCTTCCCGGAAACCGTTCCGCAAAATTCGTACCATATCTTGTTCCCGGACTGGTAGGTCTGCTCGTTATCGTCGTTATTCCATTCGTGTGGAACATTTACTTGAGTTTCACTCGATGGCGTGGAGTCGGCCCGGTTAAATTCGTTGGATTGCAGAATTGGAAACGTCTGTTCGCTGATTCCACGTTCTGGATTTCATTCGCTAATTCATTCTGGATTATTGTGGCTATCGTAGTTATTCCTACGATTCTTGGACTATTTATTTCGTCACTGCTGACTGACGTTATTCAGAAGAAATTCGGCGGCAAGACGGCTTCCTTCCTGCGAGCCATGTTCTACCTGCCGCAGTTGCTGCCGGTTGCTGTCGCGGCCATCATCATGGGCTGGATCTTCCGTCCGGAAGATGGCGCGGTGAACGCGCTGCTCGTCAAGCTCGGCCTGGGATCGTTGCAGCATAACTGGCTCGGCAGCCCTGATAGCGCGCTTCCGGTGCTGATGTTCATTCTGGTGTGGATCCAGTTGGGCTATCCGATCGTGATCTTCATGTCCGGTCTGCAGCGCGTGGATCCTGAACTTTACGAGGCGGCCGGTCTTGACGGAGCCAACTGGTGGCAGAAATTCCGTGTGGTCACGCTGCCGTCCATCATTCCCGAGCTGCTGGTGGTCATCCTCACCGCCACCATCGGCGCGCTGAAAACCTTCGCACCGGTCTATCTGCTCACCAAAGGCGGGCCGGGAACGGCAACCACCGTGCCATCATACTATTCCTACAATCAATTCTTCCAAGTGCAACAAGTCGGCTACGGCGCGGCCATCTCCACAGCGCTCACCGTGGTCATCATCGTGTTCTCCATCGTGTTCACCATGGTGCAGAAGCACGTCGAAAAGGAACTGGTCTGAACGGTTCAAACCGCAACTGACCCGTAACATGTAAGACTCGCAAGACTTCGAAAGTCGAGGAAACAACCATGACGCAAACCATGACCGCATCGGCAGCGCGGAAAGCATCCAAGAAAACCCAACATGTGCGCTCGACCGGCGACTGGATCACCCTCATCGTGCTCATCGCAGCCGCACTGCTCGTGCTTTTCCCGTTGCTCGTGCTCACCGTCAACGCGTTCAAAACACCCGCCGATTACAATGCAACAGGCCCGCTTTCGCTGCCGAAGCATTTCACCATGGACGGCATCATCTCCTTCTGGACCACCACCAAGTTCCCGCTGAAATTCTGGAACAGCTTGGTTATTTCGCTGGTAGTGGCTGTGGCCGCCGTCGTGCTTTCCGTGCTGAACTCCTTCGCGCTCGGCATCGGCAGGGTCAAAGGCAACACTTGGATTGTGCTCGCCATCATGCTTGCCAATATGATGCCGCAGGAAGCGCTGCTCTACCCGCTGTACACCATGTTCAAGCAGGTCGGACTGTACAACACCAAACTGGCGATCATCATCATCTTCACCATCATTCAAAGTGCGTATGGCACGTATCTGCTGTCGTCCGTATACGGTACGTTCCCGCAGGCCATTCTCGAAGCGGCAGCCATTGACGGCGCCTCGCGCTGGCAGATTCTGCGTAAGGTGGTGCTGCCGATTTCCTGGCCGACCATCAGCGTGCTGTTCGTGTTCTTCTTCGTGTGGACGTGGAACGAATACATGATTCCGATGGCATTCCTGATGGGCGACGACGTGCAGACCATTCCGCTGGCGCTCGCCACATTGCAGGGCCAACGCACGATGGATGCGACCACACTTGCTTCGGCTTCGCTGCTGAGCATTGTGCCGACTATTATTTTCTTCATTATTTTCCAGCGCAAGTTGTCGCAGGGCATTACCGCTGGTGCCGTAAAGTAGCGGGAAAAGGGGTTTCTTATGACTCGAGATAACGATTGGAGCACCATGCAAAACAGCTCACGTCACGATATGCAGGTTGATTCGTTGGGTGCGTTCGCCGCGCGCAGTCCGCTGGACTTGCTTGCGGTTGCGGCACCAGGGCGCACACGTTGCGTGAACGCCGAGAATCCCACGGGCGGCAAGGGCGCTGCGGCCACTGCAGCCAGTGCACTTGGTCCGTCGCGCAAGGGCAGTCCGTGCATCCAGACCGTGAAAGCGGGGGAGAGCGTCACTTTGATGGATGTGGACGGTCCGGGCGTGATCCGCCATATTTGGATGACGGTCACCGACCGCACGTCGTCTACCGGTCCGAACGTGCTTCGCAACCTGATCCTGGAATTCTATTGGGATGGCGAGGAGACCCCGTCCGTGCAATGCCCGGTCGGCGACTTCTTCTGCTGCGGCCACGCGCAGGCCTGCCGAGTCAATTCGATGCCGGTGGTGGTCGTGCCCAATCGCGGTTTCAACTGCTACTTCTCCATGCCGTTCGAACATGCGCGCATCGTGCTCCGCAACGATCACAATGAAGACGTTCCCGCGTTCTTCTACCAGATCGACTACACCGAATATGACGCGCTTCCGGCCGGCACCATGCGTTTCCATGCGCAGTGGCGTCGCGAGCGCGTCACCGAACTGGCCCGCGACTATGTGGTGCTCGACGGCGTGCATGGTCGTGGCGCGTATATCGGCACGTATCTGGCGCTCACCGCGTTGGAAAGCCGCTGGTGGGGCGAGGGTGAAGTCAAGATGTACATCGATGGGGACGACCAGTATCCCACGTGGTGCAGCACCGGTGCCGAGGATTATTTCGGTGGCGCGTGGAGTTTCGCCGATTTCGACGAGCATGGGCGTATGCATGAGCAGACGTTCTGTGCGCCGTACGTCGGTTTCCCATTCTATTCGCAGCGTCTCGCCTCGCATCGCGAGAGCGCGTATTGGGATGTAAATACGCCGGTGACCCGCGGATTGTATCGCTGGCACATTCCCGATCCGATTTATTTCGAACATGATTTGCGTGTGGAATGGCAGCAGATCGGTACTGAGGAGGGCGGCAATTTCGAGCGTCAGGACGACGTCGCTTCCGTCGCGTACTGGTATCAGCTCGAGCCGCATACACCGTTCGATCCGATTGGCGATCGTCGCTTCCGTCAGCCCCGCTGATTTTTGCCCCCGAGCTTACGATTTTCGGTCTATCCGGTCGGTTCGGGGGTGTTGTGCTGTCTGCGCGACTTGCGTTCTGCGTCTGCACAACCCGGGTTTTTAACCCGATTTTATGGGTTGTGCAGATGCAGGGTGCGGGTTGCGCAGGCGGGAAACGTGACTAGATGGGGTTAGATGTCACGGCGTCTGCTGCGCTGATTATCGTGCGAACGTTCTGCGCATCCAAGAGACAGCCAGCTGCGGCCAGATCTGGATACTCGGTTCAATGCCGTTGACGCCCTGCCATGCGGTTTCCGCAGTGCCCAACGACAGTCCATGCCCGCCTTGCGGGAATAGGTGCGCTTCGATGCTGACTCCGGCTTTCTTGCAAGCGTCGATCAGCATCAGTGTGTTTTCGTATGGCACGGTTTCGTCGGGAACGGTATGCCATGCGAAAACCGGCGGTGTTTTGGCGTCGATATGACGTTCGATCGACACGGATTCAAGCGCTTGTGAATCGTTGCGGCGTTCACCAAGCAGCGAATCGAAACTGCCGCGATGGGCGAGCGGGCCAGACGTGATCACCGGATAGGCGAGCATCAAACCATTCGGACGCACCGCATCCGGATCGTAACCATGAGCGACAAGAACATCGTCGCTGGTGGAGGTGGCGAGATTCGCAGCAAGATGACCACCTGCGGAAAAGCCAATCACGGCAATCGCATCCGGATCGACATGCCACTCGGCGGCATGCTCACGAATCATCGTCATCGCACCGGCAGCTTCCAACAGCGCAACTGGAAAAACGGAAGGCTTCACCGAATATCGCAGCACAAAAGCGTTGAAACCGGCCGCAAGAAACTGCATCGCAATCGGCTCCGCCTCACGATCCGACGTCATTTCGTAACCGCCGCCCGGAATCACAAGCACAGACGGACGCACACGGTCGGGAACGACTTCTTCGCTGTTATCAAGGCAATATCCGACGAATTTCGCTGCGCTGCCGTCGATGCCGGAAATTTCATATTCGAAATGTTTCATATATCCATCATAGGTGGAACACGGCGCACGTTATGCAGGAACTATTTGGTCCCGCTATTTTTCGTACCTTGTGATCCGTGGACGCAAATTGTGCAGTCGGGAGAGTGTGTCCTACTCGAGCAGCCAGTCGAGGATGTTGCGGTGTCGAATGTCTTGGTAGTCGCCGAGCCCGATGGTATCCAAGGTGAGCTGTGTGACGTAGAGGAGACCTCCATATGTGAGATACCGGTCGAACAGCGCATTGTCATTTGCTGTCGGTTGCAATGCATTTCGGTATTCCGAGAAAGACAACGGCAGCATCTTGAGCTCGACATATCGTCCGGTGAAATGGATGATTTTGCGTTTTTTCAGAATCGTCCAGTGAAATGGATGATTTTTGCGGAGTGGGTGAGTGATATAGACGTGCGATTGGGCAAATCGGAAGTAATGTTGCGATCATTCGACGGAATTCACGAATGTGTATGGCCGCTCACATGTCTGATACATTTTTCTCAGCTAATTGGCAGGAACACGTATCATTCCTCCAAGACTCGGGCGCTTATATAGAACATGTCAGCAGTTACGGCGGCTGGCGAGGTTCCTGAAGAACCCCATAACTGAACCCTTCTTCTCTCTTCTCTCTCAGCCGGCGGCCCTTCTTTCCGCCGGCTTTCTTCTTTTCTGAACACGATTCGTGCGATTCGTGCGATTCGCGATTTATGTTTCGCGATTTTGCCGAAAAGAGTTGCAAGACAAACGGCCGACCATGCGTGAGTAATGCATGGTCGGCCGTTTGTGATGCTGGTGATTATGCGTGGTCGCGTGCAGGCATTCGTGATTCAGCAGCGCTCGTACGAGAACCTGCGCAGGCGTTCGAAGCATTCCACGCTTTCGTCAAGCCATGGCATGCCGATCACGAACACGTGGCCGAGCGTTTCGTGGCGGCGTGGCTTCGGGTCGAACAGTTCGAAATCGGCTCCCTTGCGGGCCAGTGCGGCAGCAAGCGCCAGATTGTCGGCCTCGAGGAAATCGTCGCCGCAGGTCACGATGAACAGTGGCGGCAGGTTGACGTTGAACGCCAGGCCTTCGGCGGTGAGGAACTTCGGGTCGGCGGCTTCGATGCCGTCGAAGAATTCGACGCCCAGCATCTGTTCGAGTCCGGTGCGGCGATTCGGATCGTAGCCTACGGTCAGTTCGCTTCCCATGGTTTCCAACGATGCGGAACTGTAGGCACCGCACACCGGAGCGGCACCGGCGAAACCAATGCCCGAAGGCTCATCCACGCCGAATGCGGCCGCGGCTTCGGCATTGTTTTCAATCGCCAACGTCAGCATGGTCAACGCGCCGCCTGCCGAATCGCCGGTGAGGAACACGGCGTTCGGATTAACCGGATAATCAGTCAAATGCGCCTTGATCCAACGCAATGCCGCCTGAACGTCCGCCAGCTGACCCCTCAAATCGGTTTGCGGGGCCGGTCGGTAGTTCAGTGAGAATACGGCGAAGCCCGTTTCGGCCAGATGCACGTTGAAGTTGCGGTTCAATTCCTTATATCCGTAAGTGAAACCGCCGCCGTGTATATCGATGTACACCGGCAGCGTATGCCCGCAGCGCAGCACCGCATCGTGCGGTAGATACAGGTCGAGCAAATGCCCTCTGCACTGTCCGGCTTCCGTATCGTAGCCACCGTCAGGCAGGTATGGAATATCTTCGATCACGTCGATTGTGTCAGGCGTGTGCCACAGTTCGGAACGCGGGGTGTCAACCGCGATCGCGCCGAAACGCATGTCGAGAATGCCGCGGACGCGCTCTTCGGAAAGGCCTTCGAGATCGCCGTCGGTTTCCGTCCAACGTTCCGCATGGTCGATCATCTCACGGGTGATGCCATATTTTGCCGCGTATTGTGCGCTGAGTTCCTCAATGGTCTGTGTGCTCGTCATCGACGCCGTCCTTTCATGATGTTCATGCGATTGCGGCCGTTCCGTCATCGGAATGCCGCACCTCGATATATCGTACCGGTTCGATATAGAAAGCGCTACTGCGATCACCCATATTCCTTTACGTCCAGAGCGAATTTATGTAACGGTACATGCGTTGATTTTATTGCGATTGCGACACGCCGAAATCACTCACGTTGCATCAAAAAACGGTTCGCATAGAATAAGTCGCGTTTGCGAATCCGAACAGGGGTTTCGACCGAGAGAGACGGCAACGGGACGCTCGACAAACGACGGACGTGAATCGTAACGGCAACGAATGGCCGTAAAAGCAACGCAAAAACGCAAAACCAACCCACGAAAACCCAGACAACCAGCAAACAATCCGAAGGAACGCTACGTATGTACGTCGATCCGAATCGTAATACAGAAGCAGGCAACCTTAAATGGATCCTGCCATACTGCAAACCCGACCTGCCACGAGTGGCCGGCGCGATAGTGCTGTTCTGCGTCAACAACACCATGGCGCTCATCATTCCGCTATTGTCAGGCCTCATCGTGGACCGTGTCATCGTGCAAGGCCAAGTCGACGAACTGACGCGACTGTGCATCATGATGATCGTGTTCACCATCGTGCGCGTCGCCTCGCGCTACGGCTACCAAATGTGGATGGAACGCTTCGGGCAGAACTCCGTATTCCGTCTCGTCAGCGACGAATACGAGAAACTGCACGAACTCGACTTCACCTATTTCAACCACACGCGTACCGGCGACATCATGAGCCGCATGACCTCCGACACCGATGCCATACGCCACGCGCTGAGCTGGGTGAGCTACCAGGTGCTTGACTGCGTGGTCATGTTCATTGGCGCGCTCGCCATGATGTTCACCATCGACTGGCGGCTCGCGCTCGCGCTCGCATGCGTCACGCCGTTCATTTTCATCCTTACGCGCGGACTCTCCACGCACGCAAGACCACTGTTCTTCGCCATCCGCAACTCGCTTGCCGAAATGAACTCAATGGTCGAAGAAAACATCGAAGGCAACCGCGTGGTCAAAGCGTTCGTGCGCGAACCGTATGAAACCGAAAAATTCGACAAACACAACGACGATTACATGCAACGCAACATGGACCAGGCCTACAACAGCCGCAAATACATGCCATGGCTCGACGGTCTCGGCTTCTCACTGCAGCTGATCACGCTTGGATTCGGCGGATTCCTGGTCATCACCGGGCGCATGACCCTCGGCAATCTCGTGGCGTTCAACTCCTACCTGTGGATGATCGACGGGCCGGTACGCCAATCCGGATGGCTGATCAACGACTGGCAGCGATTCAACGCATCCTGCATCAAAATCCGCAAACTGCTCACCGCTCAGTCACGTATTACGGAAAAGCCGGAAAATACGGAAAAACCGGGAGACAGCGCCGACGCGAATCACGCCAGCACAGCGGCTGCAACCGCTGCAACAACCAACACAACCCGCATCGCAGGCAGCATCGACTTCCAGCATGTCAGCTTCGCCTTCCCCGACGAACCAGACACCCTCGTGCTCGAAGACGTCGACTTCCATGTTCCGGCAGGCGCCAAACTCGGCATTCTCGGCGAAACCGGCGCGGGCAAATCCACCCTCGTCAACCTCATCTCCCGCTTCTACGACCCCACCGAAGGCCATGTGCTCATCGACGGCGTCGACGCGCGAGACTGGCCGCTCGCCACACTGCGCTCGCAAGTGTGCGTCGTGGCGCAAGACACGTTCCTGTTCTCCGACACCATCGGCGGCAACATCAGCTTCGGCGCAGGCGAACAACGCGAATACGACGAACAGTACATTCGCCGCATGGCCACCATCGCCGGCGCGGACGGCTTCATCCGCAGCATGCCGGAAGGCTACGATACCGTGGTCGGAGAGCGTGGCGTCGGCCTTTCCGGCGGCCAAAAACAGCGCCTGAGCCTCGCACGCGCGCTCGCCGACAATCCGTCGATCCTCATCATGGACGATACGACCAGCGCCGTCGACATGGAAACGGAAGCGGAAATCCAGCGCCATCTGCGCGAACTGGACGAACAGAAAACCATCGTCACCATCGCACACCGTATTTCATCGGTGAAAGATTCCGATCTGATCCTCGTGCTTGAGCATGGCCGCATTGTGGAGCGCGGCACGCATGACGAACTGGTGGCCGCGCACGGCCGATATTGGGAGATCTACTACAGGCAGCTCGGCTTGCAGGCGGGTCGTTCGCAAGGTTTCGAAGCGTAGGCGCGGGAAAGCAGGAAAGGGGGAAAACCCATGGCAAAACGTAACACATACCGCGAAGATGAAGAGCTGGAAGAACAGATCAACCTGCATGATATTCTGCGCATCGGCGTCTATGTAAAGCCGTATATGTCACGAATCATACGCATTCTTGCCGTCGTCGTCATGATGAGCTGCATTGCGGTAGTCGTGCCATATTTGACGAAAATCATGATTGACAGCGCGATTCCTTCGAAAAATCTCACCTTACTTGGTGAATTAACGGGGTTGATGGCCGTACTTATTGTGATGTATGAGTTTGGATTGCGTTATCGTACCGTCGAAATTACTCGCGTCGGTCAGCTCATGTTGAAAGACATGCGCCGCGATATTTTCACGCATATTCAGACGCTGCCGTTCAGCTATTTCGATTCGCGTCCGCACGGCAAAATCCTGATTCGCGTGGTCAATTATGTGAACACGCTTTCCGACACGTTGAGTTCCGGCCTGATCAATGTGATTTCCGACGTGTTCACCTTCCTGATCACGCTGGTGGTCATGTTCGTGGTCGATTGGCGGCTTGCGCTGTTCAGCCTGGTGCTCTTCCCGTTCCTGATCGCGTGGGTGCTGGTATTGCAGCATTTCCAGCGCCGCGCGTATCAGGTGTTGTCGAACAAGCAGAGCAATCTCAACGCGTTCATTCACGAGTCGATCACCGGCGTGAAAACCACGCAGACCTTCGCCCAGGAGGCGGCGCAGTTCAAAACCTTCCAAGAGCAGCAAGACGACGTGCGCACCTCGTGGATGAAGGCCGTGCATATCCAGTTCCTCATGTGGCCGGGCATTCAAACCATTTCCGTCATGACGATCGCATTCATCTACTATGTGGGCGTCACGGGCTTCGGCGCGGTGAACGTTTCCACCGGCGTGCTGATCGCGTTCGTTGGCTATGCGAATAATTTCTGGAATCCGGTGATCAGCATCGGCAATTTCTACAATCAGCTGATCACTTGTTCCGCATATCTTGAGCGTATTTTCGAAACGCTTGACGTGCAGCCGGAGATTCGTAACGCGCCTGACGCGACTGAACTGCCGCAAATCGAAGGACGCGTCGATTTCAACGATGTAGTTTTCCGTTACGAGCCTGACGGTCGCAATATTCTCAATCTGGTTGATCTGCATGTTGAGCCAGGCAGCACCGTTGCGTTGGTTGGTCCGACCGGTGCCGGCAAAACCACGATTATCAATCTGCTGTCGCGTTTTTACGACGTTGCAGAAGGTTCGGTCACAATTGATGGTCATGATGTGCGTTCTGTCACATTGGAATCGTTGCGTCGGCAGATGGGCGTCATGCTGCAGGATACGTTCATTTTCTCCGGCAATGTGCGCGAGAACATCCGTTACGGCAAGTTGGATGCGACCGATGCTGAGATCGAAGCGGCCGCGAAGGCGGTGCATGCGCACGAGTTCATTATGGATTTGCCGAACGGATACGACACGGTGGTGGAGGAGCGCGGTTCCACGCTTTCCGCTGGTCAACGTCAGCTGATTGCATTCGCCCGCGTGCTGCTGGCCGATCCGCGCATTCTGATTCTCGACGAGGCCACGTCGAATATCGATACGCGTACCGAAGAGGCACTTCAGGCCGGATTGAACCACCTGCTGAAGGGACGCACGAGCTTCATCATCGCGCACCGACTGTCCACCATAGAGAACGCGGACATGATCTGCTACATCGATCATGGGCAGATCATGGAGCAAGGCAACCACGCCGAGCTGCTCGCCAAGCGTGGCGCCTACTATCGCCTCTACGACTCCCAATACGCCATGATCAAGGTCTAAATGGGCTGATTAGGGCTTGGACTGATTGGCTTGAAATCAGCCTTCCTGCTAGCCGCTTGTCGTTTTTCGGCCGGCGGCTAGCCGCAAATTATCAGGTACGAGGCGGAAGATAGGGAAGTCAGAAAGCAACGCATGTTGCTGCGCATGAAGATGACGCGTGAATGCGTCGATGAAACAACGCGGGAAGGTTTGGTATGGCAGTAGAGAAGCCAGTTCTCACCCAGGAGCAGCAAGATGCGGTCGCAGCGCTCGCATCCACCAACGTGTATGCGAAGCAATCGAAATTCAAAACCTTCCGCGAGCTGCCGCCGAAAGACAAGTGGCCGTACTTCAAGCAGAACTTTCTGACCGATGTGCTGATCATTATCGCAGTGGTCGGCTTGGTACTTGCTTTCGTCATCTCGTATGTGACCAAAGGTCCCGAGGCCGAGCTGAGTCTTGAAGGTGTCGATATGGCGGAATATTCCGAACAGATTGATGCGTTGGGCGCTGATTTTGTGAAGACGCAAGGTATTGAAGACGAGCGTCTCGTGCGGACGGATGCCTCCATTGCGATTAGCGAGAATGCCGCGCAAGATGGTTCCGCATCGTTGACGGCTCGCGTTTCGGCAGGTCAGATCAACATGATTGTTGCCGAAACCGATATTTTCGCCGAAGTCAATGATCGCGGCGACATCACCAAACCCGCGGAAGTGATGAGTGCCGCCGATCTTGAGCAGGTCAAGGATGCGCTGGTCGACGCCAAAGGCAATCCGGTTTCCGATGTGAACGACGCTGTCGGATTCGACTTGTCCCATTCGAAAACATGGACTTCCATGAAGGGACTGCCGAAAGAAGGGGTTATTCTCGGATTCAGCAATATCACGGAATCCAAGGATATGCCGATTCAATTCGTGGAATATCTGCAATTCGAGTAGGTATTTGCTGGTCTTCGAACGGTCATTCCAGTTGCTGAATATTTGCTGAATGTGCGTAGACACGCACATCGCGGTTGCCCCGTTTTCCGCTTAAGCTAGTGAGGGTACGTCAAACGATGCACGTCAACGGATAGGCGGCATTCGGAATTCGAAGGAGATGGAAATGGAGAACGGCAATATGACTCCCCTTGTTCCTCGGCAGGATGGGCGCCTTGAATGGGGCAATGGTGTGGTCTCCATGCTGTTTGACATTGCCGCCGATTCCCCCGTTCGCCTCTGCAACGTTGTAGGGCGCAACATGGTTCCGATCGATGGTCGCTTGTCTGACGATGGAAAGCCAGTGGTTGAAAAGGATCCGCGTCCGATTGTTGAGGTGTGTGCCGCCAATACCGGTTCGCAAGACAACCGACTGACGCTGATTGCCACAGTTGCCGGCAGCCAATTGCGATTCGTTTCCGCGCTTGCTTCCGAACCTGAACCAGGTTCCGCCGATCCGTTCCGTTTGGAGATCACGCAGTTCGCGCCGTATGCCGATCTTGAACCGAAAGGTCGTGAATTCGAGCCGACGGCAAGCGAACGTGACGCAGCCGATTCCGCCGCGAATTCCGCGTCCGAGGCGGTTTCCGCCGATTCCAATGCAGGCTTGGTGGTCACTTCCGTATTCGAGGCGTTCCCGAATCTTTCCGCAGTGCGCACCTACACGCGTCTGCAGTCCGCCAGGCAACTGCCGATTGAAGCGGTGTCATCGTTGAATCTGACCGTTCCGATGCGCGTCAACTGCGGCAAGGTGCATCGTTCGAATATTTTCTGGGGCGATGCCGCTTGGGCTGTGGAAAACGATTGGCGTGTTCGTCCGCTGCGTGACACTCAGGTGCGTAACCGCAACCAGAAAATCAATCCTGGTCAGTCTAGTTCGCGTTTTGCCATGAGCTCGACTTCTACATGGAGCTCGGGAGAGCATGAGCCGGCCGGCATTCTGCAGGTGGAAGGTTCGGTACGCCGCGCCCGCGATTTTTCCGTAATGTGGCAGATCGAGCATAACGGTCCGTGGGAGTGGGAAGTCGGCGAGGACGATCCCGGTCTGCACGTCACTGCGTTCGGTCCGGAATATAAGGATCATGGTTGGTTCACCAATCTTGGTGAAGGCAATGATTTCGAGTCCGTTCCTGTGTCGTTTGCCATTGCCGCAGGCGATTGGCAGCGGGCTGTTGCCGAAATGACGTTGCAGCGTCGTGCGCTGCGCATTGCCAAGGCTCGTGAGTTGGGGCGCGTCGATCAGTTCGAGCATACGCAGGGTCTTGTGATCTACAACGATTACATGAATACGCTGTTCGGTGACCCTCGTATTGAGAAGGAACTGCCGCTGATTGAAGGTGCGGCAAGCGTTGGCGCGGATGTTTTCTGCATTGACGCCGGCTGGTACGACAGCACCGACGGCGGCTGGTGGGACATGGTCGGCGAATGGCAGGCCTCCACCAACCGTTTCGGCGACGCCGGTCTGCGCGGTCTTGCCGACACGATTCGTGCTCATGGCATGGGCTTGGGACTGTGGCTCGAACCTGAAGTGATCGGCGTGAAATCGCCGCTTGCGAGCATGTTGCCGGATTCCGCGTTCTTCCAGCGTCATGGTGTTCGCGTGTGCGATTCGGGTCGTTATCTGCTTGATTTCCGTTCTCCCGAAGCGCGAGAGCATGTTACGCGTACTGTTGATCGTTTGATTGACGATTTCGGTGCGGTGTTCTTCAAGTTCGACTACAACACCATTCCCGGCGTCGGCACTGATTTGAATGCCGAGTCCGTTGGCGATGGCCTGCTCGAGCATTGCCGCGCATATGTGGATTGGCTTGACGATCTGCGTCGCCGTCATCCGGATGTGATGATCGAAAACTGCGGTTCCGGTGCCATGCGCGCCGATTACGCGCAGTTGTCCCGCTTGGATTTGCAGTCCACTTCCGACCAGTGCGATCCTCTGATTTATGCTGCGATTGCGGCTGGTGCAGGTATGACGATTCTGCCGGAACAGCAGGGTAATTGGGGTTACGCTCAGCAAGAGATGGATGATGAGACTGCTGTGTTCACGCTTGCTACGGGTGTGCTCGGCAGGCTGTATCTGTCTGGTTTCATCGATCGCATGACGGAGCCGCGTCTTTCACTCGTTCGCGACGCTATCGCCTTACATCGTTGTGTACTTGCCGACCAGCAGCATATGGTGCCGTTCTGGCCGTCCGGACTTCCCGACTTCGACGGCGATTGGCTTGCCGTCGGCTTGCGTCATGTCGAAACGGATATGGGTGACGCGTATGTGTACGGCGAATCCGCTTGGAATGAGCAGGCTGCCGAGCAGAACGATCAGCAACCTCAGCCGGAAGATAAGCCCGACTACATCATCGTGTGGCGTCGCGGCGGCACACCGTCCGTGAACATGCCGTTGGATGCGGATCAAACCATCGAACAGGTGTTCCCGAATCCTGCCGAACCGGACCATGCGCCCAATGCCAAACCGTGGACTATCGAACGCATGGATCCGGAAACGGTTCGCCTGAACGCCGCCACCTCCAAGCAACCCTCCGCCCGCATCTTTGCCATTCGCCGCCGCGACTGATCGGGGCTGAGCCAACCAATCGCTGAAATGCCGTATTTCCGGCTATCGTGCGTTCCGCTGCAATCGGGCGCGGAACGCACGATAGCTATATGATCGCGGTCGTGGATTCACGTTCGACCAACTGATATCCGATGGTTGCGCGGCTCGGCGGCAGCACCGTGCCTGCATCATTGGAATTTCCGGCATTGCTGGAATTATCATTCACTTCGCCGCGTTCGATCCGTTCGACAATCATATCGACCGCGAATTTGGCAAGCTGGTCGAGATCCACTTGGATGGTGCTCAGCGAAGGGGTGGCGTAGGTTCCGGAAGTCACGCCGTCGAATCCGATCACCTTCACGTCTTGCGGCACATGGATGCCATAGTCGGCGAGGCCGCGAATCACGCCGAATGCGGCGAAATCATTGGCGCAGCACACTCCGTCGAACGCGATTGCGGGAATCTTGTCGGTCGTTTCGATCGATCTGCCCGTAATCTTGCCGCTTGCATCGTTGAAATCGGCGGTTCCGGCCGTGCCTGTTTCGCGGTCTCCAGCACCCGCGCCGGCTCCGCAGCCCGTCCTTCGCGCCGCCATGATCCGTTCGGCGATCGCGTGCCCGGCGGTAATGCCTTCGTCGGAGCGACCGCCTTCGAACACCATGGTTTCGTCATATGGCAATCCTGCGTCCAGCAACGCCGCGCACGCTCCTCGAAGTCGCAATGCAAATGCGTTCTGCGCATGCGCCAACTCGGCGCGCGGCACGAACGTATGCCCGACAATCGCAATATTCCGGCATCCTTGGGCGATCAGATACTGCATCGCAGCGCGTTCGCCCTCCTCGTTGGGAAAATTCACGGCATCCACGGTTGGCGTTTCCTCGCATGCGTCGAGCAGTACGAGAGGGCGCCCGCCGTTGAGTTTGGCGAGCGGTAGATTCGTGCCCAATCCGGTGGCGTGCAGAATCTCACCGTCGAAGAGCTGCCCTGAGAACGGATTGCTGGTCAGCGCATGTTCGGCCACGTCCGGCGAATACTGGGTTTGCTCGATGAACGGCGTGAGTCCGCGTGAGGTGATCTCGCGGCTCAATGTTTGCGTCAGCTTCGAATAGAACGGCGAATCGAATTCGTTGACGATGATGTGAATAATGTTGCTGCGACCTGATTTGAGCATGCTGGCTGTCAGATTGATGCGATAGTCGAGTTTTTTCGCTGCTGCCAGCACTTTGGCCCGCGTCGATTCCTTGACGCCGGCTTTGCCGTGCAGCGCATTCGATGCGGTCATGGGGGAGACGCCGGCTTCCGCCGCCACGTCGCGCAATGTCGGTTTGCCGTTTGCCATGCACCGCTCCTTACAGCCAAGTTTTTCTGTAACGATATTATATATGATGATTTTCTGGTAATCGTTGAAATTTCAAAGAATCACCGATATCCTATCATGATTGTGATTTCTGAAATATGCTATAAAATATGTAACGGTACATATCTGAAGTTTTCCAAGATGATGAAGTCGAACAAGTAAGTCAAGGATGACGTCAGATACTGTAAACGGCACGCTTTTCTAACGTTGTACAAGGAGAAGGCAATGGCGACTACCGAGGATCTGCCAAAAGCATGGCGACCGCCAATGGGCTGGAACAGCTGGGATTCCTACGGCACCACCGTCACCGATCGGGAGGTCCTGGCCAACGCGCGCTTCATGGCCGACCACCTCAAGGACGCCGGCTGAGACACCCTAGTCATCGATGCGGGTTGGTTCGATCCCAACGCCCATGCGCACGGCTACTCCGACGGCACCCCGCTGTGCATCGATGCGTACGGTCGCCAGATTCCCGATGAGCGGCGCTTCCCCGAGCGCGGCCGGCGGTCGACCGATGGCGAAACGGTGCCAGACAGACGTCGAATCGCAACCAATCGCACGTACCGCAACACCATCCAACCCAACAAACAACCAACACCATCCAAGGACACACCATGACCGACAAACTCATCGCAACCCTCAACAAGGCGGGCGTGCGCAACATCAGCACCGACCTGTGGGGCATCTTCTACGAAGACATCAGCTACTCCGGCGACGGCGGACTCAACGCCGACCTCGTACAGAACGGCGCATTCGAATACAATCGCGCCGACTCCTCCGACTGGAGCAACTACAGCTTCTGGCGCAAAATCGTGCCCGCCGGCTCCTTCGCAGCCTTCGACGTGCTCACCGACAATCCGGTAGCCGAAGAAAACCCGCACTATGCGTCCGTCGAAGTCGAACAGGCGCCGGCTTCGCTTGAAAATATCGGCTGGGACGGCATGGTCTTCCGTGCCGGCGAAACCTACGATTTCTCCGCATGGATGCGTATTTCCAGCAATTGCGAAGCTTCCGCACTTCCCGTCACCGTCGCTCTGATTGACGACGATGGAAATGCGATTGCAGAACAAGATATCACCGTCGATTCCAACGATTGGCGTAAGCAAGAGGTTTCGCTGACGGTTTCCGGTGAAAGCAATGCCATCGTTGTACATGAAGGCGCTTTGCGACTCACCTTCACCACGGAAGGTACCGTCGATCTTGATTTCGTTACCCTCGAACCACGCACCACCTACAACGGGCTCAAGCATTTCCGTCCCGATTTGGTCAAGGCGCTCGCCGACCTGCAGCCGCGCTTCATGCGCTTCCCGGGCGGCTGCATCACCCACGGTCTTGGCATGGATAACATGTACCACTGGGATCGCACCATCGGTGATGTTGAGCATCGGCCGCACAATTTCAACCTGTGGGGCTACCACCAGTCGTTCCGTATCGGCTACTACGAATACTTGTGCCTGTGTGAAACCATTGGCGCGAAGCCGCTGCCGGTGCTGCCCGCCGCCGTGAGCTGCCAGAACACCAGTCAGGGCCCGGTGCCGATCGCGCAGAAAGACATGCCGGCATACATCGATGAAGTGCTGCATTTGGTCGAATTCTGCAATGGCGATGCCGCGACCACCGAATGGGGTGCCAAGCGTGCCGCCATGGGTCATCCGGAACCGTTCAACCTTGAATATTTGGGCATCGGCAACGAAGATCTCATCGATGACGTGTTCAGGAACCGCTTCCAGCAGATCTTCGACGCGGTCAAGGCCACCTACCCGGATATTGTTGTGGTTGGCACGGTCGGTCCGGCTCCGAGCGGTCCCGACTACGAGGCTGGTTGGCAGTATGCGCGTGAAGCCGGCGTTCCCATCGTTGACGAGCATTCCTATCAGTCCTCCAGCTGGTGGTTCCACAATCTCGACCACTACGACACCACGGATCGTGAGGGCCCGAAGGTGTACTTGGGCGAGTATGGTTCGTGGAACACGCAGCTGATCAACGGTCTTTCCGAAGCGGCGTTCATGGGTCGCATGGAATTGAACGGCGATGCCGTGGTCATGTCTTCGTATGCGCCGCTGTTTGCCAAGAACGGGCATCACAGCTGGAATCCTGATCTGATCTACTTCGACAACGAACGTACCTACCTGCCGTACAGCTACTGGGTGCAGCAGATGTATGCCACCACCACGTCCGATACCGCATGGCCGGTCGCGGTGGAAGGCAAGACCACGCTGCGTCGCGAACTGCCACCAACCGTTGGCCTGCGCTTGGAAGGTGCCGCTCACGCCGACATCACCAACTTCAGCGTTGACACCGCTGATGGCCGCCATGTCGATCTTGAGGACTGCCATTACGCAGGCAATGGTCCGATGAACACGAGCCTCAACATTGACTCTGACGCCTACACCATCAACGCCACCATCACCTACTATCAGGGTCGTTGGGGCTTGCAGCTGGTCCACGGCGACATCAACGGCAAGAACCACAACATCACCTCCTTCGGTCGTGCTTTCGAAATCAAGGTGGTGCGCGACGGTACCGCCTACAATCTTGACGGCACCGAATGGTCCATGGACGAAGTGTTCCCCGGAACCGTGTGGCAGGTGCGCATCGAAGTGGCCGATCGCGGCGAAAGCATGAAGCTGTATATCGATGGAGAGCTTGTTGCGCAGGGTGTTGAGAAGCCGGAAGAGCCCCGCCGTACCGTCACCGTGGCTCGCAATGATGCTGAAGGCGTCACCTACGTGCGTATCGTCAACGCGCTCGACGCTGAAGCCGAGATTGATCTGAACCAAGTGCTTGAAGAGCTTGGTGTTTCCGCGGAATCCCGCGCTTCGGCAACCGCCACCGTGCTCGCCGGAACCGACCCGTACGCCGGTGAAATCGGCAAGGCTTCGCCAACCGTTCCGGTTGAAACCGCAATCGACCTAACCAGCGGCGCCTACACCGCCCCCTCCTGGTCCTTCACCACCCTCACCCTCCATGACTAATCGCGGAAAGCGTTTCAGCGCTACGCCGCAAAACATATGGAGGTGCGTTGGTTAATCCCACTGCCATCGATGAATAACGCGGCTTCCGAAGCAAGACTGCCATCGAGCGTAGGCTGGAGGCATGAGCAAACACCATCGTGACCGCAGCTGGGCGCCAGCACCGCAACCACTTCCCGAGAACGCGCACGTCATCGACAACCACACGCATGTGGCGTCCGTCGTGCCGTTCTCGCGGGCCATGAGCCACGAAGCGCAAGAAAAAGGACAGCCGGAAGTCCCCGTATACAGCGTCGACGAACTGCTGAACCAAGCGCAACAAGTCGGAGTCGAAGGCGTCATCGACTGCGGATGCGAACTGCCGAACCTCATGACGGCCATCGACATGGCACGCGAACACCCCCAAACCGTGCATGCGGCCATCGCCATACACCCCAACGAATCCGTGCTCCACGGTCACCGCGGGGTGCCGGGCCCAGACGGGTTGCCGCTCAAATACCAGCCATGGCACGACACCAGCTTCGAAGACGCCATGGCCGAAGTGCACCGCCTCGCCACCGCCTACCCCAACCAGGTTGTGGCCATCGGCGAGACGGGCATGGACCTCTTCCGCACCGGAGAAGCCGCCAAAGAACTGCAGCGAGAAGCCTTCCGCGCGCACATCGCGCTCGCGAAAGAACTGAACCTGCCCATGCAGATCCATGATCGCGATTCACATAAGGAAGTCATCGAAACGCTGCTGGCGGACGGCGCTCCCGAACGGACCGTGTTCCACAGCTATTCCGGTGATGCCGAAATGGGTGAGATCGCACGTGAAAACGGTTGGTATCTCAGCCTTTCGGGCACATCCAGCTATAAGGGCAACGATGGTATTCGCGAGTCGGCGCGCATTGTCGGATTGAGCCATGTCATGGTCGAAACAGATGCCCCCTACCTAAGTCCGATGCCGTATCGGGGCCGCACCAACGCGCCATACATGATCCCCTACACCCTGCAGTCGTTGGCGAATTATCTCGATAAACCGCTGACGGAAGTCGCGCAGGCAACGCGAAAGACCACGCGCGAAGTGTACGGAATCTGAACAAATTCCGAAAATCGACAGGACGGAAACGATTTATCCGAAAATAAGAGAGAGTAAGAGAAAGACAAGAGGTAAAATAAGAAAAAAACCCACAGGAAGTTTACTTCGTGCGAGATCAAGAATCGCAAGAAACAATGTGAAGATTTGACAAGACTTCGTAAGGCTCCTAACGTGCCTTTTTGCGTTTATTTTGGGGAGTGGGTTGGAAGGCCCGCCACTTGGAGGTAGCGTTATGGCTAACGAGCCAAACGAGGATGAGCCGCTGTTTCACGCAGCCACATACACGCAGGCGCCGAAGGTTTCGCACAAGGTGCTGACTAAGGAAGAGCGACAGGTGCTGATCAAGCAGCACGAGGAGAAACAGCAGGAGGCCGCCAAACTTGACCAGGTGGCCAGCAAGGGTCCCGTCGGTCGTTGGTGGAGCCGTCTGCAATCCGGTCCAAACAGAATCACGCCCGCCATGGCGATCGTGGCGTTGGGCGTGGTATATGGCGATATCGGCACCTCGCCGCTGTACACCATGCAGACGTTCCTCAACGGGCAGGGCGGACTTGCGCATGCCGACCGCGAAGCCGTGCTCGGCGTGCTTTCGTTGGTGTTCTGGTCAATCACGCTTATCACCACCGTCAAATACGTGCTGATTGCCATGCGTATCGACAACAAGGGCGAAGGCGGCATTTTCGCGCTGTACTCGTTGGTTCGAAAGTACGGTGCATGGCTTGCGATTCCTGCCATGCTCGGCGGCGCCGCGTTCCTCGCCGATTCCGTACTCACTCCGGCTGTGTCCATCAGCTCGGCAGTGGAAGGCTTGGAGACGCTACCAGCTTTTGAAAAACTTTTTACTGAAAACAAGCAGCTGACCCTGATGATCACCGCGGCCATCATTCTGATGCTGTTCTCTGTGCAGTCGCGTGGCACCGAGCGTATCGGCAAGGCGTTCGGTTCGGTCGTGCTTGTCTGGTTCTCGTTCCTGGCGGTTGTCGGCTTGGCGAACCTCAGTCAGTATTGGAGCGTGTTCGCGGCGCTCAACCCCGTGTACGGTGTCAGATTCCTGTTCAGCAGCCATAATGCCGCCGGGCTTGCCATCATGGGTACGGTGTTCCTGTCAACCACCGGTGCCGAAGCGCTTTATTCCGACATGGGTCATGTTGGCCGTGGCAACATCTATTTCACGTGGCCGTTCATCAAAATCGCGCTTGTGCTCTGTTATTTCGGGCAAGGCGCATGGATGCTCAATCATTGGGATGATTCGGCTTACATCCGCACGCACGGTTTGAACCCGTTCTTCGAAATGATGACGCCCAGCGTGCGTTACGTGGCCGTCGTGCTTTCCGTGGTCGCGGGCGTTATCGCATCGCAGGCGTTGATCACCGGCGCGTTCACGATGGTGTCTGAAGCCACCCATCTGAACTGGATGCCGCATCTTCAGGTCCGTTACCCGGCCCGTACCCGCGGTCAGCTGTACATTCCTGTGGTCAATGCGGTGCTTTGCGTTTCCACGCTGTTGGTTTTGGCGCTATTCCGTGATTCCGAGCATATTTCCGCGGCGTATGGTCTGGCGTTGACCATCACCATGATCACTACCACCATTCTGCTTGCCGTCTACATCTGGCATTCGGGGCGTCGTATCGGAGCGGTCGTATTCACCGTGCTGTTCCTTGCGATCCAATTCATGTTCTTCTTCGCTTCCATGGCGAAGTTCCTGCATGGTGGTTGGTTCACGATGCTGCTTACCTTCGCGATTCTGCTGGTTATGTACACGTGGAACGAAGGCACGAAGCTGGAACGTGCGCAGCGTCGCCATATGCAGCCCGCCGAATGCCTACCGGTGCTGAAGCGGTTGCATGATGACGATACGATTCCGTATTTTGCCGACAATATCGTCTATCTCACGTCGGATCCGGAAACGAAGCGTATCGATACCGATATCTTCTTCTCGATTTTCGCCGACCATCCAAAACGTGCCCGCGCTTGGTGGGCTGTTTCCGTCGAGACTGCCGATGAGCCGTTCACCCGCGAGTATTCGGTTGAGAATTTCGGTACGGATTATATGTTCCGTGTTCGCATTCGGCTTGGTTTCAAGGTTTCTCAGTCGATTCCAGCTTACATTCATCAGATCATGAACGATTTGTCGAAGTCGGGGGATCTGCCGAGGCAGGAAAGCCGCTATCCGAAGCTTGATGCTGATCCGAATATCGGTCCGATTCGATATGTGCTGATACACAAGGCGCTTATGCCTGAGTCGAAGGTGTCGCAGCGTGGCGCGATTTCTTTGGAAGTCAAGTATGCGATTCGTCATTTTGCGGGATCTCCGGTCAAATGGTTCGGCCTTGCGCCTTACAATCCGCTGATTGAGATACAGCCGCTGTTCCTCGCGACTCAGCGTCCTCCGCGGCTAAAGCGTGTGTGAAACAAGCCGTGAAACGGGCTGCGTGATGATGGCGATCGTATCTGCCATCGTCGCGCAGCCCGTTTTCGTAGGGCATTTTGTAGGTTTTTGCATGGTCTTATCTCGAAGAATCGTTGGAATCACGCTGTTTTTCGCACGCTATAAGCAATGTCGATAGCCATATGCGCGCGTTGCATTACAAGCCCTGTAGAGTAATCAACCATGTGCAGATTACTTGGATTCGCGGCAGCCGGAAGCAACACCAGTCTCAATGGCGTGCTCGGCATGCAGGCCGTACGCGATTTCCGGAATCTGAGCGAAATCCACAACGATGGCTGGGGCTCCGCGCTGGTCACCGTGCCGAGCGAGTCGCCGTACCTGCGTGACGGTGGCGCTCCCACCCCGGAAACCGGCACCGCCGTCTACAAGAACACGATCGCAGCCCGACATGATCCGATTTTCGACGAGCTTGCGAACACTCCGGCTCGTGGAGGCCTGTGGCACCTGCGTTTGGCCAGCTCGAACCTGCCGCTGATTCTCGAAAACCAGCAGCCGTTCTACGCCAACGGATTGAGCTTCATCCACAATGGCGATATTTCCGACGATCAGGGTCGCAACATCATCACCAACCGCGCGTTCCCGGTCGATCCCAACATCGTGCAGTCCACTGGCGGACGTTCCGATTCCGCCATTTTCTTCGCAGTGATCCTGCAGTACATCGGTTTTGGTTTCGCACTCGACGAGGCGGTCGCGCAGGCGGTGCGTGAACTGCGCAAAAGCTATCCGAAGTCCAGCTACAACTGCATGATCCAGAGCCAAGACCAATTCATCGCTCTGTGCGCGGCCGGTCGTGAGGTCACGTCCAAGCGCATTGTGGAAATCTATGACCAGTACGGCCGTGGCGACCAGGCGCATGACTATCGTGTGATGCGCTATCGTACGCTCGGTGAATCCGAAGCGGATCAGGCTGCAGGCCAGCCGAAGGGCGTGGTTGTGGCCAGCTCCGGTTTCGATCAGTGTGCCGAAGATGGCTGGACTCGTTTGGAAAACAATCAGATGATCGTTGCTTCCAACCGTACCGGCGCATTCCGTGTGCGTTCCATCTGAAATCCGTAATCTGAAATCCGTATTTCGGAATTTTTCGGCTGAAACTTTCATCGGGGATTTCCAGTTTTTTTCGACCGGATTCAGCATGCGGCAATCGTCATACAGCGCCTAAGATAGGCGGTATGACAACCGGATATATTCCTACACTCGCCCAAGTTGACGAACTGCATCGAAAAATCGCGCAATCGCAAGCCGCATACGATTTGATTCACGGACATTGCGTAGTCGTCGCCGACATCGCACGTCGCATGGCACGCAGGCAGAATGCACTGTTCACCCGCCGCTGCACACTACCGGACGATGCCCCTGAAAAAGCGGGCGATTTCGGCCTTAGGCTTACGCAAGACGGCAATGGAAGCGAATCGTTCGGTATGCTTCGCATCCCCTCCATTCCATCATCGGACGGGCTTACGGGCGGGACCGTTCCGCCGAGGCTGATCGACGAGCATCTGGTGGTGATCGGTGGTCTGCTGCATGATATCGGCACGTATTTTCTGCTCAAGCAAGACGGTTCCGACGGTGGACCGCTGAAATTCGACGGTCCGAATTACGTGCGGCATGGGCTTAAAGGCTACGAATATTTGTTGAATGAGGGTGTTGACGAGTCTATCGCGCAGTTCGCGCGCAACCACACCGGTGTGGGACTCACCAAAGAAGCGGTGGAATCGCAAGGATTGCCATTGCCTCCGGCCGACTATGTGCCCATGAATCTTGAGCAGGAAGTGGTGATGGTGGCCGACAAGTACAACAGCAAGTCGATTCCGCCGAAGTTCCTGACGGCCGAAGCCTATGCGCGCAAGGCGGCCCGTTTCGGCGAAAGTAACAGGCGCGAATGGCTGCGGCTGCTCGAACGATACGGCGTGCTTGACGTCACGCCGCTCGCCGAGCAGTACCACATGCGTATCGTCGAGTAGGGCAGACCGTTTTCAGAACACGCAAGCCCTTTGGAATTTGGCTAAAACCAGAATTCCAAAGGGCTTACCTATGGGCGCACGAAAGAGTCTATGTTCGTGCGCCCGTTGCACTAGGCGGCTAGTCGAGTTCCACGCTGTGCTCCATCGCATCGGCGATCTCCGGATTGGTGGTCACCACGATGATGGCGCGCTTGCGGTCGGCATCGCGCTTGAACTTCTTCAACAGATCCAACACCACGGCCGCATCGTCGGCATCCAATCCAGCGGTCGGCTCGTCGGCGATGATCACTTCAGCCTCGCAGCTCAGCGCACGAGCGATGGCCACGCGGCGCTGGTTCAGTTCGCTTACTTCGCCGACTGCCAGGCCGGACGTCACTTCGTCGAAGCCCACGCGCTTGAGCAGTTCGCGGGCGATCACAGGCTTCGGCTTGAGGAAGTTGCGGTTCGACGCATCCATGGCGTACAGTACATTGCTTTCCGCGTCGAGGTCGGGGCGGAAAGCGAAACGTTGCGGAATGAATCCGATGCGGTGTCCCAACATTTCGACCGGTTCGACGTCGCTCAGGTTGGTGCTTTTGTGCATCACGTTGCCGCGGTCCGTGCGTACCATGCCGACCATGGTGGCCAGCAACGCCTGATGCTGTTCGCGATCCTCCGCGTCCACGAGCACCGCATGCGTGGCGCCCGCATGGAACGACAGCGATAGGTCGTCGAGAATATTGCGGCCGGTCTTGCGATTGATCACGGTCACATGATCGAGTGCGAACGTCGGATTCGCTTTGAAGAAAAACGCATCCTTCTTGCGATGATGCTTGATTTCGCGGTCGAGCTGTGAGGAGACGCTGGTTGCGGAATCGGCTTTCACCATTTCATGTGATTCCAGCACGGTCGGTTCGTCGGAAGAACGCAAGGCAAGCGTTTCCCTCACCTGATTCGCATTGTTGGCGACCACATCCGAACCATCCGCAGTATCAGCAGCAGTTGCAGCGTCATCTGCAACTTCAGTGGTATCTGCATTATCTGCAGATACCACAGCATCGCCGTCGGCAGCTACTGCAGTATCGCCATCGTTTACATCGTCGGAAATTTCCGCGCCGTCAGTTGCGGCAATTTCGATATCTGCATTGTCATCGTCGTATACCACCGCAAAATCGATGGATTCAATGGAATCAGCGGAAGATGCGTCAGCTGCAATATCGTCAGTCGCAACATCATCGACGGTCTCGTTTGATGCGGTCTCGGCAGTCTCGTCGACCACGGTCTCGTCGACCACGGTCTCGTCGAGGTTCTCGTTCTTATCATTCATGTTGTCGCTCATGCCTTCACCTCCGAGCGTTCCTCAAACAGTTGGTTCAGGTTGAAGCAGGCCACGCGCGCGAATGCCACGATGCCAAGCACCAGGCATGCGCCCAAGCCGTACCAGATCACGTTCCACACCGAAGCGGACGTCATCGACACAGCCTGCCCGCCGGCCCATGCGGTGCCGATCGGCTTCGCCAACAGCGCGCCCGCAACCAAACCGACAATCCAACCCGGAACCGTCATCATGAACGTTTCCAGCATGAACTGCCATCCCAAACGGCCCTTGGTCACACCTGTGATCATCGCCATGCCGATCTCATCGCGGCGGCCGCCAATCGCAGCACATGCAATCAATGCCAGCAAAGCGATGCCACCGACAATCGTCACGGCAATCAGCATGATGCGCGCTGCCGAAGCGGCGGAATCAAGCGGCTCGATCGACTTCTTGTAAGCGGTAAGCGACGGCGAGGTGATCTCGTACGTCTTCGTGTCCAACTTGGCCTTCTTCACCAAGCGCACGAACGTGTTGTAGGTGGAAGGATTCGCCAGCGAGAAGATGATATTCAGATTCGGAATGGCCCATCCCGTGGCCTCCGTCGTGTCAAGCCCGTTCTTGGCGAAGTTGATATACGTCGTGTAGATCACGTTCTCACGATTGTCCTTTGCGTATTTCGCGTCGGATCCGTTGCCTTCCGGCACGTCGCTGTCGTATTCGTAAATGCCGCGCACGGTGAACGTGTATGTGTCGGAAGCCTTCGACGGATTGCCGACCGTCACTTTGTCGCCGACCTTGAGATTGTTCTTATCGGCCAGCGCCTGCGAAATGAGTACGCCGTCGCTCTGCGTCTTATAGCTCAGATGCTTGCCTTTGACTACCTTGTAGTAGCCGTAGTCGTTGATTTTCGCGGCGTCCAACGTGTAGAACGCCTGCAGAGTCAGGTTGCCGCCGGTCTTGTCTTCGCTGGTGTCGTTTTTCGCGGCGATCGCCTGCAACGACTTGCTTTCGCGCACCGGCACCGATGTTGCCAACGTGTAATTGAAGGTCACGTTGTTGCTCTGTGCGGCCGTTGCATACGTGCTGTACTTTTCCCACGTCAAATACTTGTCGGTATAGCTGGAATCGGCACCGTCGCGCTTGGCTTGTGTTTGCGCGTTCGGACGAATCACCGCCGTGGCTTTTTGCGACTGGTATGTTTCATTATTGGCGGTGTCGTCGGCTCGAATCACTGCCAAGTCCACGGCAGCCGAGAAAGACACCAGTAGTGCGAGTAGGGCGATCAGCGCGGTGCGCCATTTGACGCGACCAAGCGCCGCCCATGCGTTCTTGAGAACGAACATGCGGTACTTCTCCAGTTCTCTGTTATAGCGCGCCGGCGCATGCCGACGTCAGCGTTGGCCGGGACGCGCGCTCCGCAGCAAGGCAGGCCCGTAGCGCATGATGCGTCCCGTGCAATCATCTTGGGCTTCCAACGTGATTGTTTTCTTGCGCAACACTGTTATACCCCTGCATGAAGTCTGAATGATTCCTGAAAAGTGATTCCAGAGAATAAGCGTTGAGCATGGTTGCGGCACTCGCTACGATGGAATCGATGACTTCCGAACAGATTACGAATACCGGTTCCGTGTCGGGCGATTGTGGCTCGGCTCAGGCTCGTGCGCGAACTCATGTGCAGGCTTATGTGCAGACTCAGGCTCGGCAGAATGGCTCGGCCAAGGATGGTTCGGCTACGAATGGTCCAGCCAGGAATGATTCAGCCAAGGGCGGTCCGTCCGGGCAGAAACATGGCCTGCAGCGGTGCCACGCGATGCTGCGTCCTGCATCGCGTCACGCGTTATTGCCGTGGCTTACGTCGATTATCGGCGTCGCGTCCGCACTATGCCTGGTGATTGCGTGGTTCCCCTCCACGGTGTGGAATACGCCGATCGTCAGCAGCGATGCCCCCGCGCATTACTATTTCATTCACCGTCTGCTTGACGAGGGATTGGGGGCGGCTCTGCATTTGTGGCCGCATGATTCGTTTTATCCGCCGTTGTTTCACGTCTGTGCTTACCTTGTGATTAAGATCGCGGCGCTGTTCGGCGTGCAATGTTCGATCTACGCGGCATTCAATATCACGTGGATCATTGCTTCGGGCGTGATTTTCCCTGCCGGAATGCTGGTATTATGCAGGTATTTCCTGCAACGTTGGAATCGCGGTAATCCAATTTCCAATCCAATTTCACGTATTTCTCAAGCATCGTCTACGCCTGAATCGTCGTCCGTATCTGAATCGTCGAATGTTTCAAATCAGCAGGTATCGTCAGCTGTGAATCGGCAATATAACGTCACTTTCGACGCTACTTTCGTTCTGCAGAATCTGATTGGACTGTTCGTGCCCGTGCTTGCCGTCAGCTCGGTGTGCCACCCGTACGGACTGCTGAATGCCGGTCCGCTGATCGCATTCGGTTTCGCCACGTCGCTGCTGCCGTTCCTCATCGCCGCCACATTGCGCTTGTTCGATGCGATCGCCGCGCGCGAGCATATAGCAAAATGGCTTGCGATCGCTGCTGTCGCAGGCGTGGTTTGCCTCGTTGCGCACCCGCGTATCGCATTCACGTATGCTCTGATTCTGGTGCCGTTCATTGTGCTGCGCTTGCCGTGGAAGCTGATTCTTGGCGCGTTCATTGCCATGTGCGTCGGTGCGGTGGCGTTTGTGGCGTTGATGCTGACGTCGTTCAAATCGGACCGTTGGGCGAATCCCGATTCCTGGTTCCATAGCCATCAGCCGTCCAAGAATTTGTGGGAGTCGATTTCGTTCTGTCTCACGGATGGGCTTGACGGTTTTCCTGCGATTCTGTTCGCACTGTTGCTGATTGCGGGAACTGCGGCCGCTTTCGTTTGCGCTTCCCGCCGCGCGGCTGCGCGTGCTTCGGATTCGTTTTCGTCGGCTGCTTCCACTGTGGTTCCCGTGGCTTCTGCTGATGTCGATGTTGATGCTTCGACTTCTGATATTGCGGTTTCCGCCGCTGATTCCCCGGTTTCCGTTTCCTGTCCGCCACCTGCGTCGCACTCCAACGCCACTGATGCCGCGTCCGCGTCGTCCGAATCATCTCGACTTCGTCGCAACGATCGCCTGCGTGACGTGATTGCGTTGACGGCCGCATTCCTGCTGGTCACGCTGGTGTATGTGTGCACGGTCACGCTGGTCGGCGCGTTGCCGAATATCATCAGCGCTCCGTGGTATCGCGATGAAAACCGTATTATGACCATGCTTCCGCTGGTCACGCTGCCGCTGCTTGTCATTGGAATCAACGCTCTTGCCGAATGCGTTTCCGCGTGCGCCGCATCCGCTTCTTTCGCTCCTTCTGCATCGTCCTTTTCCACGAAGAATAGTGCTTCTTCCGTTCCTTCCCTTTCTTCTGCGTCTGCTGTTTCTTCCGTGAAGAACGCTTCTTTCGCTTCCAATTGGATCGTCCTAATCGCCGTATTCCTTGTGATTGCGATACTTGCGGTTTCCGCGCAGATCGTATGCCCATCGCGTTCCGCGGCTCGCGACACGATCATCGCGCATTCCAGTCTGAACCAAAGCGACCCCAACGAGCAGCTCACCGAGCAAAAGATCGCTGTGCTGCGCAAGGTCACGAAACGTACGGGCACCCAGGCCACCATCATTTCCGATCCGTTGAACGGTTCGATGTATGCGGAGACGCTGTTCAACGCGAACATGTTGTATCCGATCATCAATGCGCGCACCGATGTGCCATCCGCTCCGTTCGGCAAAGTGGAGACCGCGTTTGCTTCCGGCGATGCGCAGCAGGTGCTCGGCACGGTATGTCCGCTGACCGACGCTCCGGAATACTTCCTTACGATGGGCGACCAGGCGCAGAGTCTGCAGTCATTCCCGTATCGCGCCCAGTACGATTCCTTCCACAATGAGGAATTGATTGATACGTATGTGGATGGCGGCACGTTGGTGAAGGTTGCCGATTATTCGCAATACGGCCAGGGTTGGGCCCTCTACCGTTTCGGTTGCACCGATTAATCGATTTTTGGCTGCGCTGCCTTGTTCTGCCGTCGCTTGCACGCGCATATGCAAAACCGCACTTTCGATCAGTTGGGATCTGAATGTGTTCAGGACAACGATCGGCGGTGCGGTTTCGTTTATCTGCTTTCTTCTGTTTCTCCTATTTCAGCTTTCAGCTGGGAGGTTTTCTCGGATGGGTTGGCTTGGGGGATGGGCCGTAAACGGATAGTGTGGTTGCGACACGCCCGGATGTTGGTTTGCGGTGAGGTGTTTCAGGGTTTTTCCGACGGTCTTTCGCCACGCGATGGCGTCCGCAGTCCGTTTTTCCCGTGTTTTCGACACGCCGATGCTTTCCAGTGTTTGCAAGGGTCCGCGTCTTGTTTCGTCATGCCCGATTTGCGTGGAATGGGATTGTGCTGTAGGTTTATCTCTTGCTGCCGCTCGGCGAGTGGTTCCCCGGTTGGGGTGCCTCGAGGCGGGTGAGCGGTGGTGGTTTGAGAACTCAAGAGCGTATTTGTACTACTTCTTTATAGTCAATGATTGCCAGTTCATCGTCCGCTCGTTCGCGAGTGGCCGGGAGGCCTTGAAGGACGGTGAGGTTTTCGTGCGATGCGCCTTTCCTTATAAGGCGATCGTCAATTTTCTTGTTTTTGAGAGTCACATGTTGGCTTTCTGCAAAGTTTTTTTTGTGGAGGGTTCGATTCTGGCTCAGGATGAACGCTGGCGGCGTGCTTAACACATGCAAGTCGAACGGGATCCATCAGGCTTTGCTTGGTGGTGAGAGTGGCGAACGGGTGAGTAATGCGTGACCGACCTGCCCCATACACCGGAATAGCTCCTGGAAACGGGTGGTAATGCCGGATGCTCCGACTCCTCGCATGGGGTGTCGGGAAAGATTTCATCGGTATGGGATGGGGTCGCGTCCTATCAGGTAGTCGGCGGGGTAACGGCCCACCGAGCCTACGACGGGTAGCCGGCCTGAGAGGGCGACCGGCCACATTGGGACTGAGATACGGCCCAGACTCCTACGGGAGGCAGCAGTGGGGAATATTGCACAATGGGCGCAAGCCTGATGCAGCGACGCCGCGTGCGGGATGACGGCCTTCGGGTTGTAAACCGCTTTTGATCGGGAGCAAGCCTTCGGGTGAGTGTACCTTTCGAATAAGCACCGGCTAACTACGTGCCAGCAGCCGCGGTAATACGTAGGGTGCAAGCGTTATCCGGAATTATTGGGCGTAAAGGGCTCGTAGGCGGTTCGTCGCGTCCGGTGTGAAAGTCCATCGCTTAACGGTGGATCTGCGCCGGGTACGGGCGGGCTGGAGTGCGGTAGGGGAGACTGGAATTCCCGGTGTAACGGTGGAATGTGTAGATATCGGGAAGAACACCAATGGCGAAGGCAGGTCTCTGGGCCGTTACTGACGCTGAGGAGCGAAAGCGTGGGGAGCGAACAGGATTAGATACCCTGGTAGTCCACGCCGTAAACGGTGGATGCTGGATGTGGGGCCCGTTCCACGGGTTCCGTGTCGGAGCTAACGCGTTAAGCATCCCGCCTGGGGAGTACGGCCGCAAGGCTAAAACTCAAAGAAATTGACGGGGGCCCGCACAAGCGGCGGAGCATGCGGATTAATTCGATGCAACGCGAAGAACCTTACCTGGGCTTGACATGTTCCCGACAGCCGTAGAGATATGGCCTCCCTTCGGGGCGGGTTCACAGGTGGTGCATGGTCGTCGTCAGCTCGTGTCGTGAGATGTTGGGTTAAGTCCCGCAACGAGCGCAACCCTCGCCCTGTGTTGCCAGCACGTCATGGTGGGAACTCACGGGGGACCGCCGGGGTCAACTCGGAGGAAGGTGGGGATGACGTCAGATCATCATGCCCCTTACGTCCAGGGCTTCACGCATGCTACAATGGCCGGTACAACGGGATGCGACACGGCGACGTGGAGCGGATCCCTGAAAACCGGTCTCAGTTCGGATTGGAGTCTGCAACCCGACTCCATGAAGGCGGAGTCGCTAGTAATCGCGGATCAGCAACGCCGCGGTGAATGCGTTCCCGGGCCTTGTACACACCGCCCGTCAAGTCATGAAAGTGGGTAGCACCCGAAGCCGGTGGCCTAACCCTTTGTGGATGGAGCCGTCTAAGGTGAGACTCGTGATTGGGACTAAGTCGTAACAAGGTAGCCGTACCGGAAGGTGCGGCTGGATCACCTCCTTTCTACGGAGTTTTTCAGGACGCCGGTCTGGCGTCCGTCGTGTGGCCCATGCGCCGGGGATGGTTCCCGGGTTCGTGTGGGCGTGCTGGTGTGGAAGAGATCGTTGGCTTCGCGGGCCCTTGGGGCCGGCGGGGAGTGGTGCGGATATGCTTTTGGGTTCCCGGACCGCCACCCGCATCCGTTTTGGGTGCGTGCGGTTTTCCGGATGCCCCTGGTGGGACGCCGTCGGCCTTGCGGGCCGCGGGTCGGGTCCGGTCGGGGCGCGTGGTGGTTTGAGAACTGGATAGTGGACGCGAGCAATGCGATGATGTGATGTCATCGTTTGCTTTATCGCGATTTCGCCAGGCTTCTTTTTTGGAGTCTGGTTTCGAGATCGATCGTTTTGTGATCATTTTTTACAGTGTGATGATTTGTCGTCTGGCGTTTGAAGCTATCATTGGGTTTTTTCGGGGCGTGTGCCGCCCTGAAGGGCGTATGGTGGATGCCTTGGCAGACAGTACCGATGAAGGACGTTTGAGGATGCGATAAGCCTCGGGGAGCCTCCAACATGGCTTCGATCCGAGGATTTCCGAATGGGGCAACCCGCCGGCCGTCATGGGCCGGCACGGAACCTTGTTGTTCCGGGGGTACGCAGGGAAGTGAAACATCTCAGTACCTGCAGGAAGGGATACTCCGTGAGTAGTGGCGAGCGAAAGCGGATCAGACCAAACCATGGGCGCGTGATACCCGTCGGGGGTTGCGTTCGTGGTGTTGCGGGAGCGTGTGTCCCGGTTCCGACGGACCGGGCGGGAGTCATAAAACGGCTTGCCAGGGGAACAGGCTTGAAGGCCTGGCCGCAGAGGGTGCCAGCCCCGTACCTGGAAGCTTGCCGTCTTCCGATCATGTGTCCCAAGTAGCGCGGGCCTCGTGGAATCCCGTGTGAATCGGCCCCGACCGTGGGGTAAGTCTAAGCATACCTGTCTGACCGATAGCGTACCAGTACCGTGAGGGAAAGGTGAAAAGCACCCCGGGAGGGGAGTGAAAGAGTTCCTGAAACCGTGCGCCTACAATCCGTCGGAGCCTCCTTGTGGGGTGACGGCGTGCCTATCGAAAAATGAGTCTGCGAGTCAGTGGTGCGTGGCGAGGCTAACCCGTGGTGGGGGAGCCGTAGCGAAGGCGAGTCTCAAAAGGCGTTTTGAGTCGCGCGCCCTGGACCCGAAGCGGGATGATCTAGCCCTGGGCAGGTTGAAGCGCGGGTAAGACCGCGTGGAGGACCGAACCCACCTGGGTTGAAAACCGGGGGGATGACCTGGGGCTAGGGGTGAAAGGCCAATCAAATTCCGTGATAGCTGGTTCTCTCCGAAATGCATTTAGGTGCAGCGTCGGTTGATTGCATCGCGGGGGTAGAGCTACTGGATGCTTGCGGGCCCGTGTCGGGTACCAATAGCAGCCAAACTCCGAATACCGTGGATGTGTATTCCGGCAGTGAGTCGGCGGGGGATAAGCTCCGTCGTCGAGAGGGAGACAGCCCAGATCGTCGTCTAAGGTCCCGAAGCGTGTGCTAAGTGGGAAAGGATGTGGAGTCGCATAGACAGCCAGGAGGTTGGCTCAGAAGCAGCCATCCTTGAAAGAGTGCGTAACAGCTCACTGGTCTAGTGGTTCCGCGCCGACAATGTAGCGGGGCTCAAGCACACCACCGAAGACGCGGCAGCGGCCTTTGCGGCCGTTGGGTAGGAGAGCGTCCCGCGTGGGGCGAAGCGGCCGGGGAACCGTGCCGTGGACCGCGCGGGAGTGAGAATGCAGACATGAGTAGCGAGAGACGGGTGAGGATCCCGTCCGCTGGATGACCAAGGGTTCCGGGGCCACGTTCGTCGTCCCCGGGTGAGTCGGGTCCTAAGGCGAGGCCGACAGGCGTAGTCGAATGGATGAACGGGTGGATATTCCCGTACCGGCGGCGTACCGTAAGAGCCGAACGGATGAGTACTAACCTCCGGTCGCGTGGCGTCGTTCCCTTCGGGGTTCGGGGTCCGCGGTCGTTGGGAGCGTAGTCCTGGTAGGCTAGCGCACAGGGGTGACACGGAATGGGAGCCGGCCGCGGAGGTGGTTTTCCGTGGTCAAGCACGCAGCCCGTCCCATAGGCAAATCCGTGGGACGCATAGGGTGAGGTGTGATGATGGGCGTCCTTTGGACGCGATATCCGGTGGTCCAGGCCGTCGAGAAAAGCCTCGGCGCGAGGGGCGTCGCCGCCCGTACCCCAAACCGACACTGGTGGTCAGGTAGAGAATACCAAGGCGATCGAGCGAATCCTGGTCAAGGAACTCGGCAAATCACTCCCGTGCCTTCGGTATAAGGGAGACCCCCGGGCGTGAAGAGGCTTGCCCTCGGAGCGTTGGGGGGTGGCACAGACCAGGGGGTAGCGACTGTTTACCAAAAACACAGGTGCATGCGAAGGCGCAAGCCGCTGTATATGCACTGACGCCTGCCCGGTGCCGGAAGGTTAAGAGGATCCGTCAGCCCCTTTTGGGGTGAAGCGGTGAATTCAAGCCCCGGTAAACGGCGGTGGTAACTATAACCATCCTAAGGTAGCGAAATTCCTTGTCGGGTAAGTTCCGACCTGCACGAATGGCGTAACGACTTCCCCACTGTCTCGACCAGGAGCTCGGCGAAATTGCAGTACGAGTAAAGATGCTCGTTAAGCGCAGAAGGACGAAAAGACCCCGGGACCTTTACTATACCTTGGTATTGGCGTTAGGCGCGGATTGTGTAGCATAGGCGGGAGGCTTCGAAGCATGGGCGCCAGCCCGTGTGGAGCCGCAAGGTGAAATACCGCTCTGTTCTCGTTTGACGTCTAACCTCGAACAGTCATCCTGTTCAGGGACAGTGCCTGGCGGGTAGTTTAACTGGGGCGGTTGCCTCCCAAAGAGTAACGGAGGCGCTCAAAGGTCCGCTCAGCCCGGTTGGCAATCGGGTTTCGAGTGTAATCGCACAAGCGGGCTTGACTGCGAGAACGACGGTTCGGGCAGGGACGAAAGTCGGAGATAGTGATCCGGTGCCGGCGCACGGGCGCGGCATCGCTCAACGGATAAAAGGTACCCCGGGGATAACAGGCTGATCATTCCCAAGAGTCCATATCGACGGGATGGTTTGGCACCTCGATGTCGGCTCGTCGCATCCTGGGGCTGGAGCAGGTCCCAAGGGTTCGGCTGTTCGCCGATTAAAGCGGCACGCGAGCTGGGTTCAGAACGTCGTGAGACAGTTTGGTCTCTATCCTCTGCGCTCGTTGGAATCCTGAGGAGGCCTGCCCATAGTACGAGAGGACCTGGGTGGACGGACCTCTGGTATGCCGGTTGTCGCGCCAGCGGCATGGCCGGTTGGCTACGTTCGGGAGGGATAACCGCTGAAAGCATCTAAGCGGGAAGCCTGCTCCAAGATTAGGATTCCTTGACGCTCCCCGGAGCGTCCGAAGCCCGCATGTTGAACACGTGTTCGATAGGCCGGAGGTGGAAGCCCCGCGAGGGGTGGAGCCGACCGGTACTAACGGGCGAACGCGGCACACTTTTTCCGACCCGCTTGTTGGGTCGGGTCTCGTCCTGTGGTGGTTTCTTTCGTTGGATGGCAAGGAGCATTGTTTCTTGTGGTCACGGAAACGATACCGGTGAAGCGTTTGGTTGCTCGCGTCCGTTGTCCGGTTCCCGGACCGCCACGATCGGAATCGTGGCGTGGTTCCGGTTCTGCCGGCCGGCCCGTCGGGGTTGGCCGTTGTATTGGTTTTGCGGTGGTCATGGCCCAGGTGAGACGCCCGGTCCCTTTCCGAACCCGGAAGCTAAGGCCTGGTCGCGGCGATGGTACTGCACTCGAGAGGGTGTGGGAGAGTAGCACGCCGCCGCATTCAACTTAATAATATGAAGATCCTTGGTAGAGCGCTCCGCTCCCAAGGATCTTTTTGTATTTCTGGGCAAATAATCGCCATTCCGGCAAACTGCCCGGCATAACGGAATGGTGGCTCAGTAAAGCCGGGCCAAGAAAGGGAAGGCCGGGAACGGCCGCAAATCCATGTCACAGTCCATTGCGCGAAACAATAACACGGCAACGCAAGATGACGAGAACATCTCCATCAATCTTATTCTTGCCATTCTGTCAACTGGAATCATGGCCTTCATTGGCATCCTTACGGAAACCCTCACCAACGTGCTTTTCCCTGGATTAATGGCGGAATTCCACGTCGACACGTCCACTGTTCAATGGCTGAGACCGGCTATCTGCTTACGGTAGCGCTTGTCACGCCGCTCTCAAGCTATTTCAAGCGCAAACTGAAGTTGCGTACCATCTTCCTTACCGCAATCGTGCTCTGCATCACCGGCTGCCTGATGGCAGCTTGCACGTTGAACTTTCCTATGCTGATGACCGCGCGAATACTACAGGGAGCGGGCACGGGAATCGCGCTTCCGTTGATGTTCAATATCATTCTTGAACAGTCTCCGAAAAGCAAAATCGGCATGCTGATGGGCGTTGGAGGCATGGTGGTGGCCGTGGCGCCGGCACTCGGACCGACTGTGGGCGGTCTTGTCGGCACGTTCATGCCGTGGTGTTGGATTTTCGTGATTCTGCTGCCGTTCCTGTTTGTTTCGCTGGTGTGCGGCCTTAAAACGATTCATCAGGTCACTCCTACCGAAGAGGCGTATATCAATCCGCTGCATGTGCTTTGCCTAGCAGTCGGATTCGTCTGTTTCGTGTTTGCGCTCGACCGTGGCGGATCCGCCGTTACCGCAGTGAGTAATGGGGATACTTCCGCGACTACGCAATGTGTGATTGCAGTGGTTCTGCTGCTGATTGCCATGGCCGCTTTGCTAGTGTTCGCTTGGGTGTCGCATCGTGCGTTCTCGCTGGTTCGTCTGACCGTGTTGCGGAGCGTGAAATTCCGTTGGCATTTGCTTGCGTATGTGCTGCTGCAGTTTGTGACGATCGGTTACGGCTATATGATTCCGAACGCTTCGCAACTGGGATTCGGCGCGTCTGTGCTTGCTGCAGGCGTGGTGTTGCTGCCTGGCGCGTTGCTGGGAGCGGCTAGTGCTCCGGTTTCGGGATCGCTGCTTGATAAGTTCGGTCCGGTCCGTCCGATGTTCACTGCCATGCTCGCCAACCTGCGTGCCTTCGCGTCCAAACGATAGCTGCTGTGCTCACGGTACGTGAGCTCGTGTCCGGATCCCTCCACTCGCTGGAAGAATCTGGACAATTCGGGGGTGTATATGCGGGCAGATTCCTCCAGTGGGTGGGAGAATCCGGATGCTGGGAAGCATACCAACGTATCAATTCCTCCAGTGGATGGAGGTTTCAGGACGTTTGGAGGCCGGTGCGCGGGTGTTTTCCTCCAGTGGGTGGAGGTTTTCGGACTGTAGAAGGCCTATGGGCGTACTGATTGTTCCAGCCACTGGAGGAATTCGGACTGTGAGAGTCTTGGCAGCGGGCTGATTCCTCCAGTGAGTGGGCGATCTGGGACGTTGCGACACGCCGATTTGGGGTTTGGAAGAAACTGTTGTATCCTAATCAAGTTGCGTTTCGCGGATAGACACTGTGAGACGTTGCATAATTGGAGAATTCGCCTAGTGGTCTATGGCGCACGCTTGGAAAGCGTGTTGGTGTAACAGCCTCACGAGTTCGAATCTCGTATTCTCCGCCAGTAGGGCTTTCGGATGATTCCGAAAGCCTTTTTTTATGCCAAAACGGCGGGTTTTCAATAGCTCGCTGGCGTGGCTCGCTGCGGCACGTGCAACGGAAAAGTTGCGAAACAGTGGGGGAGTTGCGCATATCGCTGATTTCGTTCGTAACGGTATGCTACCTTGCGTTACGCTCGGAACGATGACCGTTGCCAGTGGAGAGATTACCGGCAGAGATTGCTTGAAGAGAGGGAGGGCAGCGATGGCTGAGTTCGACGATGAGCTAGATATGCAGCGTGAACTCGATACCCGCGATTCCCTGGCTTCGATGGCCCACTACCATGTGTCATCGCCGGGTGCCGTTACCACGCAGGTGTTGCCGCCAAGCTTCATTCCCACTGCGACCGGCCGCATTCGCCCTGTGACGGGCACGATTCCCGCAATACAGTCGGATGCTCAGGAAAAACAGGCACAGATTGGCCGTTCCGTTCGATCCATACGTTCGCTGGCTGCCGGCTCGCTTCGTAAATCGCAAGATTTCGATGCAGACGGTAGTACCGACGGCAACGGCAATAGCGGCTCCATAACGCCCCGCATAGCGTCCAGCGCCCCGCACTACGTCGATTGATCGTCGATTTTGACCGTCGACATTGCTTTCGACTTAAGTTCGATGAAACAGGCCTGATTCTAACCTAATTACAGTCCGCTTTATCGATTAGTCGTCGCAGCCGGATAATGCCCGATTATCAATCTGCCGTATTACTCAACAACAGCAATAAACGGACTTGCAGGCAATCCGAGATCGTTATACAGCAGACTGGAAATAACCGGATTCCCACTCCACCAGTAACGCACTTGAGTTACCGCGTTGCAATTCGAGCTTCCATCGGCGGCACTCAGCACAATCTGATCACCCTTAATCGTTGCCGTTGCCGAAACCCACTTTCCGGAATCGTCGGCAATTTCAAAACCTTGCAATGGCGTGGAAGTCGGCGTTGCAACGTTGGAAATACCATTCAAAGGAGTCGCGTCCGGATTCGCATCATAATCGGGCACGGTCGCGCTCGCAGTCTTCGAATAATTGGGCTTTTCCGCCTGCAAACCGGTTGCGGTGCCGTTCTGGAACGACAATACGATCGTGCCATCGGAAGCATGCTTCGCATGCGCGATAAGCGGCCCGTTGGGAATGGTCTTGCCTTCCGACATCGCCAGATATTGCGCTGCCATGCGCGCGCCGAGAATATCTTTGCCAAGCGGATGTATCAACGTTGAAGTGCCCTTGTCCGTATCCAGTGACACCGTCATTGCAACGTTGGAAGCATTGCGTAATCCGGCATTGCTCAACGTGTTCAACTGCGCGAATCGCACGTTTTGCGTGTACTGGTAGCCGGGCCAGCGTGCCAATTGCACATACAGGAACGGCAGATCATCCTGATCGAACACTTCACGATATTGGTTGATCAGCAGCGTCATCTGCGACTCGTACGCCAGCGCGGTCGCCTCGTTCGTGGAATCATTGCATCCCTGATACCACAGCACGCCCGCCACGTGGAACCCTTCCAAAGGCGCAATATGGTTCGCATAAATATCACCGCCTTGCACGTGACGTCGAATCGGCGTGCCACCCCATGCGGTTTGAATAATGCCGATCGGCACGTTCGGATGCGCGGCACGAAGCTGCATGGCAAACTGCTGCGCCAGATAACTGAAATGCTGCGAATTATCGGCGGTCGCCTCAAGCCAGGTGCCAGCCTGCTCATTCACGTCGCGTAACGGAAAATCCGTACCTTTCGAGGAATTGGCGCTCGCAACGAAGTGTACGTTGTTGTCGGAAAGCTGCTTCGGCAGATCGTCGGTCGTTATCAGACCTCCGCCGAAATTGTAGGAGTTGCCTGAACCCTCATAATATTGCGAATAATTCAATTCCATATTCGACTGTCCGGCAGCAATAAATACGTCGCCAACATACACGTTTTTCAGAGTCAACAAAGTGGTTTCGTTGTATAAAATCGTTAATGAATATGGTTTAAGGCTTGCTTTTTGTTTAGGTAAGGTGCAGGTGAAATCGCCATTTTTGGAAATTTTAGCTTGTGCTGATGCTGATTTCTTTCCTTGGGAAATCGTTGTAATCAGTTGCGTTGGGTCAACAACTTTTCCGCGTTGTGAAGTGGTGGCCGTTCCTTTGACTACCAGCGTTTTCCCACGTTGGAAAACCATGTTCTCCAAATAGTAGGAGGGGAGTTTCACGGTGATGCGGGTCGCATAATTGTTGTTGGATTGCGCGGCGTTGTCGTTGCTGGAGACATTATCTGATGCGCTGTTGCTGCTATTGGAATTACTGCCGTTGACGTTTGCTGAACCGTCGCCCCATTTCGGCCCACAACCAACAATGATCGCCACCAGAATTGCCGCGGTCACTACCGCGGCAATAATCACGCGTGCCAGTCGTTTCTTCTTCAAGATGGCTCCCCTTCTGCGTCCGCAATGCAACGCTTGCAGCGTTTGTTTAACGGAGCAATCACATTAAAGCCTAGTCAATCTTGCTGCGATGCGCACAAATATGGTCATCCGTCAGGCTCTGCCCATTTCTGTCATCTCTTCATGATGGCGTCCCATGGGCCGGACTTTTATCGGTCGAGAGCGGTGGACGTCCCATAATCACGCCACCCACTGTTCGTTCGTCTTCAGGAAATTCGCCTTGTTCGTAGGATTTGCGCCAACGATCGATCATCTCATCGGTGATCTCTCGACCATTTGCCGATGTCCAGCTCATGAGAGCCTCCTTTCCGTTCGTTTGGTCTTTCCCTAGTCTTGCACTTTTCTTTTGACTTGTTACTGCATTTTATAGCCGTGAAGTCTTGAAAATGGCGGAATTTCAGCGTTTCTTCTTTTGCCTGCCATGTGACTCTCTTTTGCTTTTCTTTTGATTCTAAAATCAAAAGAAACGTTGGGTATGCGGAAAAGGGGTATGGAAGAGTTGGGAGAAACGTAAAGACGGTGAGGCTAATGACCGGCTTGGTTGACAGGCCTGGTTGGCTTGATTGACCGGCTTGATCGGCTGGTTGATTGGCCGGCTTGATCGGCTGGTTGGTTGGCAGCGTTGCGATCGGTTGATTTACTGGAGGAATTGATCGTCCAGCGTTGCGTCGGTCGCGTCGGCTGCGCCGGATTGGTCGACGGTGCCGTCCGTGGCGCCCGCGTCGCCGGCAACTCCAGCATCGCCCTCCGTGTCTGTGGCTTCGTCCGTTCCGTCGTCGCCGGCCGTTCCGTCAGCGCTATTGTCGGTTCCGTCACCGCCATCGGTGGCCGCGGATTCGTCGCTCTTCTGCAAAGCCTGCTTGAACTGCTTGGTCTGCTTGTCGTACTCGGCTTTTGCGGCGTTGGCTTTGCTGATGGTAGCGGAAGTGTCGGCGGCGCAGCTCAGCGTTTTCGGCGCGGTAACTTCCGTCTGGTGCAGTTCGGCAAGCTTGTCGAGATCGTAGGACCCGTCGAAGCTGGTGAACGCTTCGGAGATCTTCGCCTTCAGCTGGAACGCCTTGGAATAGGAGATGTTCATGGCCGTGACGGCTTCCTTGCAGTCGTTGAGTGCGGCCAGGTCGCGCATTTGCTGCGATGCGCGCACGCCTGTGAATCCGAAGACCGCGCCCAGAACAACGACTACGACGACTACGACGATGATGATCTGGCGGTAGATGTGTTTTACGCGCTGGTCCGTCCAAGCGTCGCCGTCGCTGATGCCTTGCGCTATGGCCGCGTCGAATAGGTCTTGCGGCTGGCGGGATTCGCTGGATTCGTGTGATTGCCGGTTGCTGATTTCAGCCGTGTTGCTGCTGCTGATTGTGCGCTCTCCGGTTGCGTTGGTACTGGTTGCGTTGGTTTCGACTTCGGTTGCTTCGACTTCGTTGGAAGCGTTGCCGACAAGCGTATTCCCGGTATTGCCATCGGCATCGCTGGCAAATGCGCTGCTGACGGTCGAGCTGTTGACAGCGATACCGCTGGCAGCGGCGTCAGTGCTGTCGGCAGAAGTGTTGGTCGTTGCGCTTCCGGCAAGTGTTCTCGGTGTGTGTGGCGAGGTACCTTCCTCGCTTGGCTTCTTGCCGTGCCGTGCCATAACCCCTCCAGAATCTGCCTACTATTCTGCACTCCCCGGTGACAGCTCCCGATTCAGGTCAATTGAATCACGTTCCGAGAGTCCACCTGAAATGCCAATATACAGCGTACGATACCCGTCCTTCCCCGATTTCCCACACTCGTGTTGTAGTCGTTAATGCATTCAGGTATTCTCTGGAGTTTTATTCGTCTGTGGTAACTTCTTAAAAATTTTTAGAAGTGTTGGTGGAAACTTCTTAAAATTTTTGAGAAGTGTTATGCTGGGATTGTTGGGTGTTTCGCAACGGACGGCGAAAGGAAGAACTTATGGTGCCGGATAATCCATGTGAATCGTATGCCATGCTGGTTCGTGAGTCCATGCAGTTTGACATTCCTACGCCGTCACGCCGCATCGAAATCATACGCGAGCTGCCGCAGCCGGCAGTGTTCAATGCTGTGCACATCATCACTGGCATCCGACGTTGCGGCAAAACGTTCTATCTTTTCCAGAAAATTCATGATTTGTTACAAAACGGCGTCTCGCGTAATGATATTTTCTATTTCAACTTCGCTGACGATCGTCTACAACCAATGCAAGACACCGTGCTCAACGATATTGTTACGGAATACTGGCGGCAATATCCCGACTCTCGTGACCATGGCTGCTACCTCTTCCTTGACGAAGTGCAAGAATGCGCCAATTGGCAGGGATTCTGCCAGCACATAGCCGAACATGAAGCTGTGACGCTAGTCATTACTGGATCGTCTTCGAAACTGTCCAGCGAAGAAATCGCAACGAATTTCCGAGGAAGATCGCATCCGCATGCCATGGCGCCACTGTCTTTCCGTGAATTCTGCGACTTTCGGGGAATCGAAACGCCTACAGCGGGCAGCACTCTTGCCGATGCCGTGTTTTCGCCGCGAGAGGTCACCCGGTTTGAAGCTGCCTACAACGATTACCTAACTATTGGCGGCTTCCCTGCAGTGCAACGTATGGTTGAAGCTGATCGTATTGAAACGCTCCAAGGTTACGTGCGGGACGTGGTTGCGCGTGACGTTGCCGAGCGTCTTGGTCGTGAAAACATTACTCTCGCCACGCAGATAGCGCTGTTTTTGCTGCGCAATACGGCCTGCGAGCTGTCTACCAATGGTCTTGTGGAAACGTTGCGAGCGGTCGGCTGGAAAATCTATTGGGATAAGGCGAATACGTTACTCGAGCTGTTCAAGCAGGCATTTCTGGCGTATCAGCTTGAGGAGTATTCCACCATGCTCAAGCCGGGTAGTACTGCGGTGCCGAAAATGTATGCCGTCGATCAGGGTATGGTTTACGCGGTGTCACGCGCCAACCAGCAAGATATTGGAAAACGACTGGAAACTGCGATTTTCTGCGAACTGCAGAGACGAACTTCCGGTAGGCGTACGGAAACAATCACTTCGTACACTATGCCGACGTCCAAACAGGAGAAAGTTGACTTTCTTATCGGCGATGCTCTTGTTACGGAACCGTATGGGCTTATTCAAGTGTGTGCCAATATGGGAAATGAGAAAACCAGGGCGCGAGAAATCGGCTCTCTGCAAGCGGTTATGCAACGTACCAACGTTGATTCCGGCCTGATTCTCACGCTTAACGAGGGAGAAACCATTGAACTTCCCGATTCCACTGGCACGATCCACGTACTCCCCTCCTGGAAATGGTCCCTCTACGAAGCGTGATGGGAAGGTCAGCGAGAATGCTGGAAAGGAGATATGGAAATGGATGATGCCATATCGGTGCCCCTAACGAGCTAGTCGATTCTTATCAGTGTGTAATGCGTGAGATGTGGGGATTGGGATGATTTTGGAGTTGGGGATGGACGGGGTTGTGGGTTGCAGTTAGAGTTGGCGGTTAGGGCGTTTGCGCCGAATATTTGGGGTTGATGACTGTATTCAAGAGAGGCTGACGAATGGTTTCGCCACATCATGTTGTGAAGATTGCGACTGCGCTGTCTGCGGTTGCGTTGACTGCTTCCGTTGCGGTTGCGCCGGCTTACGCATTGCAGGATATTGCGATTGAGGATGCTGTTGCGCAAAGCGGTTCCGTTACTGCAGATAATGGTGTTGTTATGCAGTCTGACGATCAGTCGGATGATCAGACGGGCGGCCAGCAATCGCAAGACAGCATGCCTGACAATCCGAATGCGAAACTTCCGGATAACGTCAGTGACGAGATTTCCGACGATGCCACCGTGATTTCGGAAGACCTGGCTGTCACCCCCGAAGGTGAGGTCAAGAACATCGAAACCGGCGAAATCGTGACCGATCCAACATTGGTCGGCACGAAAGATCAGCAGCCGGATCCGCTCGCCAAAACCAACGGCGAATCCTTCATTCCGGTAAGTGCGGAAGATGTCAAAAATGCTGTAGCCGACGCGAACGTACAGCTCTCCAAATTCGAAAGCAATGAATACGGCGCGCACTGGGGCACCTACAACAATACGAAAGCTTTCTTCGACTACCAGAACAACCTGTTCGTGCAGCAAGCCAAAGGCGTGATTGACGTTTCCGAATGGCAAGGCGACATCGATTGGGCCAAAGCGAAAGCCGACGGCGTGGAAGGCGCGATCATCCGCCTCGGCTACGGCGAAGGCAACAATGCCGACAAGAAAGCGCAACGTAACATTTCCGAATGCAAGAGACTTGGCATCCCGTTCGGCATCTACTGGTATTCCTACGCGGACACTCCGGCGCTCGCCAAAGAAGAAGGTGCCGACGTGGTCGCCAAACTCAAGCAGTTTGGCGTGAATCCGAGCGATCTGGCGTACCCCGTGTATTACGACCTGGAAAAGTGGACGTGGGAAGGGCATCAGCCGCCCACCGACCCGAACGTGTACAACAATATCGTCAACAATTGGTACAGCGCACTACAGTCCGCCGGATACAAGAACCTGGGCGTCTACTCGTACACCAGCTACCTGCAAGGACCGCTGAAACATGCCGACATTTACGCCAAAACCACGTGGGTGGCGCAGTACGGCGCTCGCATGGGATTCGACTCATTCCCGACCAACAGTCGCGGATGGCAATACACCAGCACCGGCAAGGTGGACGGCATCAGCGGCAACGTGGACATGAATGCGTTTGGGAATAAGGAGTATGAATCCTTAATTAATCTGCTATGGGTCGTAAGAGATGAAGATATCGCAGTTGGAGCATCTGTGAATGCTCCGTACACTGATCTTGAATACAAGTGGCAGTCGTACAATGTTAATACGGGCAAATGGAAGACCATCGCCAATTGGAATAGTGCAAATTGGGCCGGCTGGTCTGATGATGTTGGAACATATTGGTTGCATCTTGAAGTGCGCGATGCGGCTTCCAAGACAAGTGTTGGTGAAAAGACCATCGCATTTGCATATGTTCCGGGCAGCAAGCGGATCAATGCTACTTACGCGGGATGGCAGTCAAAAGATGTTTTGCTGGGAGTATCCTCTGATAATGCTCAAGGACGTTACAAGATTAAGATATACGACGTAAACAAGCAACAATGGGTCGCCGGTTTTAACGGTCAGTGGGCTGTTTGGGAAAAACCTAGTAAAGGGATATATTGGACTCACTTTGAGTTGTATACGTCAAATGGGAAGTTAGTAGAGACTAAGACCTATGCCTTTGGAGTTTGACGACTCATTGGGCTAGTTATTAGGCTGATAAAAAAGATCGCTGTTTCATGAGCTTCGTGAAACAGCGATCTATTTTTTATTATTATTCAGTTATTTGCGGATCATCGTTTGGACGGGATATAATTTTATGGTCTGCGACATCTTTAAGATGCTTTCCATATGGGGATTTTCCATACTTTATTGCAGCTTCCATAAGTTGCTCTGCTGAGATCCAGCCATTTTCAAATGCGATTTCTTCTGCGACTGCAATCGGAAGACCCTGAGCATGCTGAATTGTTCGCACGAATTCTCCAGCTTCAAACAGAGAATCCATTGTTCCCGTATCAAGCCAAGCATAGCCTCGTCCCAAGGTTTGGACGTTTAAGCTATTATCTTCTAGATACATCTTGTTCAAATCAGTAATTTCGAGTTCTCCGCGAGGAGAAGGCTTTACCTGCTTGGCGAACTCGCTGACTCGTGCATCGTAAAAATAAAGACCCGTAACAGCATAATTGCTAGCAGGATGTTCGGGCTTTTCTACTATCGATATCGCTTTATGGTTACTGTCGAACTCGACAACACCGTAACGTTCAGGATCATCAACGTAATACCCGAAAACAGTAGCGCCGTGTTTGACGGAGGCGGCTCTTCTCAAGGTTTTGCCAAGACCATTTCCATAGAAGATATTATCTCCAAGAACAAGTGCGCAGGGTTCGCCTCCGATAAAATCTTCTCCGATGATGAAAGCTTGCGCCAGACCATCCGGAGACGGCTGAACCTTGTAACTGAAATTGACTCCATACTGGCTACCGTCTCCCAAAAGTCGTTCAAAGTTCGGTAGATCTTTCGGAGTGCTGATGATCAAAATGTCACGAATTCCAGCCATCATCAACACGCTGAGCGGGTAATAGATCATCGGCTTGTCATAAACCGGTAGAAGCTGCTTTGAAGTGACGGTTGTTAGAGGATAAAGCCTCGTGCCGGATCCTCCAGCAAGAATGATGCCTTTCATTTTGCAATCTCCTTCTGGAGGTAGTCGTGGAGAGCCTCTTCCCAGTCAACCGGTGCATATCCGGTGGATTCCAATTTGCTTAGATCCAGAGAACAATTGCGTGGGCGAAGTGCACCGTGAGTGTTCTGAACATATTCTTCGACGGAATTTGCCTTAAGCGCAGATATATCAGCTTCTGCGGTCTCGTAAACAATCTTTGCGATATCGTACCAGCTAGCAACTTTGCCGGATCCAGTCATGTTATAAGTACCGTATTCAGCATGGGTCGTCAGGAGATGGAAAATAGCATTTGCCATATCAAAGGTGAAAGTCAAACGCCCGAATTGATCTCGTGGCGCTTCTGCAGGTTCGCCTGATTGCGCAAGACCTAGCATGCGGGTTACAAAGTTGCGCCCTTCACCGATAACCCAGCTAGAACGCAAGAGATAATGCTGAGGGACATTTTCCACAAGTGCATCACCCGCGGCCTTGGTCTGTCCGTAGACCCCCAGTGGCGCGAAGCCTTCGTCTTCTTTGTGGAATTCAAGTTCGCCATCGAATACGTAATCACTGGAAATATGAACCAAGGTGATTTTGTGATCTGTAGCGACTTTAGCAAGGTTCTTTACGCCTTGGACATTTGTCAACCATGCCGCTTTTCGTCCCTCTGCTGTTTCGGCAGCATCGACGGCAGTGAAAGCTGCGGCATTAATAATGGTGCCGTATAAATCCCAATCCACATTTTCAAAAGCATGCGCATCGGAGATGTCGAAGGTGTCTGTGTCGTGATATTCAAAACCTTCGAGATGATGATCTTCGGCATATTGCCTGATTGCCTTGCCGAGTTTGCCGTTGCATCCAAAAACCATTGTGCGCTTAGGCGCCATCGGCTTCGCGTCCCTCAGCATCGGGTGCTTCAGGTCGGCCTCGCTGCGTTCGGCCTCGTCCAACGGAATCGGCCACTGGATGTCCAGGTCCGGGTCGGCGAGGTTCACGAACGTGTACGTCTTCTTCTGCTCGAGGCTCCAATGCGCGTTCACGAGATACGTGTACGCAGTGCCGTCCTCCAACGCCTGGAAGCTGTTGCCCACGCCACGCGGCACGTAGATCGCCTTCGATGGATCCAATACGGTCGTGTACACCTGGCCGAAGCTCTCGCCCGGACGCAGGTCCACCCATGCACCGAACACGGAGCCCGTGGCGATCGAGATGTACTTGTCCCACGGTTCCGCGTGGATGCCTCGCGTCACGCCCTTCTTCGCATTGAAGCTGATGTTGTTCTGCACCGGACCGAAATCCGGCAGGCCTAGCGCGGTCATCTTCGCGCGCTGCCAGTTCTCCTTGAACCAGCCACGGTTGTCGCCGTGCACCGGCAGGTCGAACACCAGCAGTCCTGGAATGTTTGTCTCCTCGACCCTCAGATCCTTCTCGAAATCCATACCCCGTAAATCCTTTGCTTTAATAGGGACCACATTCAGGGGCCGCGTTTTTCCGGGCGCGGCCTGTTTTCCATACGCTTTTTACTGGCCCTGCTGCTTGTACTTGGCTTCAGTGGCGGCCTTGGCCGGCTCCCACCACTGGCGGTTGTCCGTGTACCAGTCGATGGTGGTCTTCAGACCGGACTCGAAATCCGTGTGCGTGGGCGTCCAGCCCAATTCGGTCCTGAGCTTCGTGGAATCGATCGCGTAACGGCGGTCGTGGCCCGGACGGTCCTTGACCCAGTCGAACGCGTCTTCCGGCTGTCCCATCATCTTCAGGATCATGCGTAGCACGGTGATGTTGTTCTTCTCGCCGTTGGCGCCGATCAGGTACGTCTCGCCGATGCGGCCCTTCGTGAGAATCGTCCACACGCCCGAGCTGTGGTCCTCGGTGTGGATCCAGTCGCGCACGTTCTCGCCCTTGCCATACAGCTTCGGACGCTGCCCGTCCAGAATGTTCGTGATCTGGCGCGGGATGAACTTCTCCACATGCTGGTACGGGCCGTAATTATTCGAGCAGTTCGAGATCGTGGCGCGGATGCCGTACGTACGCGTCCACGCGCGCACCAGCATGTCCGATGCCGCCTTCGTGGACGAATACGGGCTGGACGGATGGTACGGGGTACGCTCCGTGAACTTGGCCGGATCATCCAAAGCGAGGTCGCCATACACCTCGTCCGTGCTCACGTGGTGGTAGCGGATGCCGTACCTGCGCACGGCCTCGAGCAGACGGAACGTGCCCTCCACGTTCGTCTTCAGGAACGGTTCTGGATCCGCAATCGAGTTGTCGTTGTGGGATTCGGCCGCGTAATGCACGATCGCATCGTGGCCCGGCACGATCCTGTCGAGCAGCTCCGCGTCGCAGATGTTGCCGTGCACGAACTCGACACGGTCCTCGGGAAGGCCCGCGATGTTCTCGATGTTGCCTGCGTAGGTCAAAGCGTCCAGCACGGTCACGTGCACGTCCGGATGGTTGTCGACCACGTAATGTACGAAATTCGACCCGATGAAACCACAGCCACCGGTCACGATGATGTTCTTGGGAGTAAACGTCTCTTCAGCCATATATGCAATATTAGCCGCTTGCGCGTACGAGTTTTTCTAAAAACGTGAAAATTGGGCTAGACATTCAATCGCTTGTTTCCTGTGGGGAGCCTGCTGGTAGACTTTGTAAATATGGCTAAGAAAATTTTGGTAACTGGTGCTGGCGGATATATTGGACGTCATGTCGTGAGTGCATTGCTTGATGCTGGACAAGACGTCATTGCTTCAGATTTACGGCTTGATGGTGTCGATGAACGCGCCACAAAAGTACAAGCAAATATTTTTGAGCCAAATGATGATTTATTTGAGGAGCTAGGGGCCCCTGATGTATGTCTGCACATGGCTTGGCGTGATGGTTTTAAACATAATTCGGATAACCATATGGGGGATTTGTCCAACCATTATCGCTTTCTGAAGCACATGCTTGACTCTGGGCTTAAGCAGATCGCTGTTATGGGAACTATGCATGAAGTTGGTTATTGGGAAGGCGCGATTGATGAAAATACTCCTTGCCATCCTGCTTCTATGTACGGAATTGCTAAGAATGCGTTGCGTGAGGCGACTTTAATGCTTGCTAAGGAATATGATGCAACTGCGCAATGGATTCGTGCTTACTACATTGTTGGCGACGATGCTCACGGTAGCTCTATTTTCTCAAAGCTGCTGCAGGCAGCGAATGATGGCAAAGCGACTTTCCCATTCACTACAGGTAAAAATAAGTACGATTTCATCGATGTAGATGAGCTTGCGGGTCAAATTAGTGCAGTTGTTTCGCAGGATGCGGTTGATGGCGTCATTAATTGCTGCACTGGTGAACCGATGACATTGGCTGAACGCGTCGAGCGCTATATCAAGGAGAATGATCTCAATATTAAGCTCGACTATGGCGTGTTCCCTGATCGTCCATACGATTCGCCGGGCGTATGGGGCGATGCTTCTAAGATCAAACAGATTTTAAAAAACCAGTGAATTAGGGCATCCACTATGACATGTGCATCAACAACAGAACAGACTATTGACTCAATAGCTAAGGGAAAAAGGAAAAATTCTGGAGAGAAATCCGTTGATTCCACAACGTCGACTTTTCCTTTAGAGAGGCAGTATACAGTTCGCGGGTTCATGCGTTTTCTGCGCATGAACCCTTGGGATATGGTGCTGAGCACATTTTTGTTGCTTATGGGATATGAGCTGAAAATGTTCGGTAATTCATATTCTATTGATACAGAGGCAATGATACAAGTCCAAAGTTCACTATACCGATCTTGGATTGGGCTAGAACGATTTGGATTGTTGCTCCTGAAGAAAATGTTGGGATTGTACTGGTATAATAACGCGTTAGCATCATTCCTGACTGCCGTCTGTTTACTTGTGGCGGCTCTTTTATGGGCTTATCTTTTTTCTGGCGTCACTAATTTTATAGGGAAATATCATCCGGTTTATTTTGTAGGACCATTTGTTACATCTCCAGTTTTGGCAGAAATGTTAGGGTTCTCTCTTATGGGAGCAGAAGTGGGGATTGCCATAGGTTTTGCAGCGATAGCCTTGATGTGTTTGATGGATTTCGTTGTAAGCAAAAAGTGGTGGATGGGCTTTCTAACGGTATTGTTTGCTACGGTCTCCTTCTCGCTATATTTGGCAATGGTGACGGTTTTTATCGCCGGTTTTGCTATGGTATTTATTTTATTATTTTGGGATAATTCCAAATTTACTTTAGCTCGCCGGTTTGTTTTTATCGGAGTAGGTGCTGGATTTTTCTGTATTTCTTATCTTTTATATGTGGTTGCTAATGTATGTGCGTTGAAAATATGCCATATGACGACAAACCCTTACATCAGTGAGCAGTCGAGGTGGGGCAAGGACTCTGTTCATCACATTTTGCAATCAATAAGTTTGCATGCTGCATCATTATATTCAGGCAAGGGAATATATTATTCAAAAGTTTTCACTTGTTTGTTGGCACTATTTATTGTAATAATATTGATTTCTGTATTTCGGCATAAAGTTGATGTATTGACGCTGATTGTCTCGCTGTGTTTGTGTCTATCTCCAATGATGATGAGTATTATCTTGGGAAGCGCACCATCAGTGAGAACGGAAATGTCTTATCCGCTGATGTTTGCTTTCGCTGTCGTTTTCTTGGTGATGTGGACTTCTGACTTATTTAATGGGAAAATTGCGGTTAAGTATGTTGCTGTTGTATTGGCATTTATCCTTAGCTGGAGCCAAGCGCTTATCGTAAATCGTATTTTTTATACCGAGGCTATTAATCATCAGCAAGATGCGGAATTAGCGCAGGATATCAGGAACCGTATTGATGAGCTTGGTGTCACCGATCAATCAAAAGAAACTTTGGTGTTTTTGAACTATCATCCTTCTGCATGTAATAGTGATTGTTTTACCTCGGATCAACTAGGGCTGGTCGGACGGTCTTTGTTTGAGGTAACTGTTTCGCCGGAGCAAGGAACGTTTGTTAAGACGAATTTTATGAATATCATGGGCAACAAATTCAAACAGGCCAGCAAGCCTCAGTTGCAAAGTGCTGAGAAAGTCGGTGCTGCAATGCCTCATTGGCCTGCTCCGGGAAGTGTCGCTAAGAAGGGTGATTTGATAATAGTTAATTTTTAGCTTTTGCGTATTGGAGCATATATTTATATTGCTTTGTCCTTTTAAGGTAGTACTTGATAATTGGGGAATATATTTTGGCTAATGACATTATGACTTTACCTGTTGTCTATTTTGTCTTACCTTGCTATAACGAATCTGAAGGTTTAAGACATACTGCTGATGTGCTAAAAAAGAAGATTAATCAGCTGATTGCTTGTGATGGTATTTCGGGGAAAAGTCGCATTCTATTTGTTGACGATGGATCTAAAGACGGTACCTGGGATTTGATTCAGCAATTGCATTATGAGGATGAAGCGTTGTTCGGCGGAGTGAAGCTTGCCCATAATCGTGGTCATCAGAGTGCTTTATACGCGGGACTCATGCAAGCATTGCGTGATGGATGTGATGCGGCTATTTCCATGGATGCCGATTTGCAGGATGATGTTAATGCTGTAGATGAGATGGTTAAGAAATTTAGCCAAGAGCACTGTGAGATCGTGTATGGCGTTCGCTCCTCTCGGGAGAAGGATTCTTGGTTTAAGAGGAATTCAGCATTGATGTTTTATCGTGTTTTTGAATGGATGGGTGCTGAAACTGTGCCCAATCATGCTGATTATCGATTGATGAGCCGTTTGGCTTTGGAGGCTCTATCTGAGTATCACGAAGTCAATTTATTCCTTCGAGGCATCGTTCCGTCGATTGGCTTTAAAACCGGCAAGGTTTATTATGTGCGTGGTGTGCGTGAAGCTGGCGAGTCTAAATACCCATTGAAGAAGATGATTGCTTTTGCGCTGGAAGGTATTACATCTTTTTCCACAAAGCCTTTGAAGTTTGTCACGGGTCTGGGCGTGATATCTATACTCATAGGCTTAATCATGTTGGCATATGCAATCGGGTCTGTTTTTATGAATCATGCTGTTGTCGGTTGGGGATCTATGATGTGCTCTATATGGCTCATTGGAGGTTTCTTAATGGTTTCGATGGGTATCGTAGGCGAATATGTAGGTAAAATCTACTTGGAAACTAAGCATCGTCCTCGGTATTACATTGAAACAGCTTTTTAGTAGCATATAAATAATGCGCCGTTAAATCAGGCGCATTATTTATAAGGATATCGTTTCTTATTTTACTGAAACATTGAATGTATATATTGAATAGTATTTTTTTCTAGTCGATACAGTGCAATTGACAATGTCATGATTATCATGAAATCTACAAAAAATAGTAGATAACCGTCGAAGTGTGACAAAGCAGTACAGTCAACAATTGTGAATACCTGTGAAATCAAAACATGGTGAACTAAGAAAATAGGATACGAATATTTTGATACAGAATTTACTGGCACTCGAATAGGTTGTATATCAAGCCATTTTGCGATATAAACTATAACTGCAAATGCACAAATTCCTACGATGGTCACGGCAAAGGACCCGTTAAGCAGTGGATGAATTTCTTGTACAACAAGGAATAATAAAGCTACTGCGGCTGCATAGGTTGGTATTTTTCTGATGTACTGAATGAAATACATGCCGAACAGTAATTCAGGCAGCCTCATTGTAAGCAATAAATCAGATGGTAATCCAAGGGGCATTGGATGGAAATAAAGCGTCAAGGCATACAATGCAATAGCGACAGATCCAGTGACGATGGGATGTTCTTTTACCCCGTACCTCAATAACGGAAATACTGCATAGAAAATGAGGATGAATCCCAAGAACCATTCACCAAGCGTATAGAACGTTGGAAGTGAAGTATTGGCCATTAACCCGTCAATGCCGAGCATAGAGAAAATTAACGTCCATTTTGAGGCGTTCGCGAATACATGTCCACCGTTACGCAAAAAAAGATAGGCGTTAGCGATAATGAATGCAATCCAAAACATTGGATAGATTCCAATGAAGCGCTTGTAATAGAAATGCCTGCAGTCTAGTTTGTTGGATTCGCCATATGTGTACATAAGCGCTGCTCCCGAAATGATGAGGAACAACGATACACCTAGACTGCCTACATAAATGCCAAATGGTTCATATATAAAAACTGGATGACCAAGCATATAAGGATTGTTGAAATGCGTGATAATAATAAGGATTGCAGCTAGCGCACGCACCAAATCCAAATAGAAAAGTCGTGGACGTTTTTTCTTGCTTTGCTGGGCTACGTCCTCAGCTTTCTTGGCGGTGAGACTATTGTCTGTCATGTACGGTCTTTCTTCAGATGGCTGTTGGCATTGCCATATCGTGTTTTGTATGTGCGCGGGTGACGGATATGTCTATACAAGTTCATGAACTTTGCACCGCAATGATAGGCAAAGGGTATTTTTACCAGCATACGCTTGAACCATAGAAGAATGGCAGCTCTTAAAGAGAAGCCACGGGGTACATTTGTACAAGTCCCAAGTAAAGTCGCATCAAGATATGGAGCGGCAGAATTGGCTAGCTTTTGGATATCATAAGAAAGGTTAGTGATCTCGATACGCGCAAAACGGTCAGAATAGATATAGCCTGTATAGTAGCCGTTGGCTTGAGGAACATAACCGTAAGCTCGTTCAACAAAATGAAGCATGGAACCGTCGATTTTATTCGGCTCAGGAGGGAAGTCCTCATACTTCCAGTCGATGTCGAAGAACTGTTGCAAAGCTTTTGGACGGAACCAAAACATCGTTCCCATGGGAGCAATAGGTTCTTTACTTTTATCCAGTGGAACCTTAACCTGTAGTGTTTCTTCAAGCATCTTCTTGGTACCTTCGTAATTCGGCCCCCAAAGACTGGCGAAATTACCAAAATAATCAGCATGGTTCGGCGGCGCAGGCGCAAGAACGCCAGCATGCGGATCATTCTCGAAATGATTGATTATATTGCTGACCAGAGCCTTACTTCCTAATACATTCTCGAAGCACTTATAAGAGAAGCCATCACCTATGCTGTATGGAGAAAGTTGGGTAACTTTTTTGTCATGTGCGAAGCATACGTAATCGTATTGAAGGCAGTCTTTGCCTGCTCCAACCAATAATGCGCTGACGTCACGTCCGCGATTCTGAATAACACGCACATCAACGTTATAGGGCAGATCTTTGCAACGCTCTCGCACAATCGTAGCGTTCTCCTCAGAGCCAACGGTGAAAATGAAATCGCAACCTTCCGGCATGGATTTAGCGTATTCCAGAGTCTTATCGAGCAAATCCATATAGTACAAATGCATGATAAGAGCAATACGCTTATTAGTCGGAATGGGAGCGATAGTATTTGAGGGAAGAACAAAATCAAGATGCAGGTTTCTGACAAGATCTGCGAGATTCATGGTTCTCAGTGCATTTTGCCAAATGAGATCAACATCAAAGTCAGTATGATCACGTAGGAATTCAAACAAGTCCAACGCGGCATTGCCTACGGACTGATTCATGGTATCCATGTAGTCATGGAAGAATGAGCGACGTTTGAAAATAGGGCAACGCTTTTCTGCGACTAGTGTCTTCGCGGCAAAAGTAATCGGTCCGTATGTAAAGCCTTCTAAATCATCCGTATTGACGTAGGTGTCCCACTTAAATCCCTTGTCAGCAAAACGTTTAGTAAACAATGACTCATGGAGGCCAACAGAGTCATAGTAGCTTTTAATAGGAGGCATATTGTCCCAATAGTCTTGGAATGACTTGCTCTCAATCAGGCTTCGACGGTATGCGTGGAAGTGGGATTGAATATGCTCTGGTAGATATCCAAAGGGACTGCGCCCGAATGGGTCCTGTGGAACTTTATGGAACTTTGTGATACCCCAGAAGTCCAAATCACGCTGATCCATCGTCTCGAACATTTCAGAGAACGGATAGACAGGACCCATGATGGTGGCGTTGAACAGCACAACTTCATCGAAAGATACGAGTTTTTCCCAACCGTAAGATTCCATTGCAGTTTTATAAGCCCAAACATCGAAGCCCTCATTTGGGCGAACAATCAGGTTATTTGTATACGAGGAAAGAATTTTTTCTCCTGCCTCGTTCAATTTTCCATTGCAGACGATAGTCATTTCAGAAAGATAGGGTCTGAAACCATTCAGCAATGTAGGGATGTAGTCATCTACCACGCCTTCTGCATCGTAGAAGAAGAAAATCCCAAGACGTTTTACCGATGACTCATCTTGAATTTTCATAGTAGTTTGCTCTCTCTGTGTGTATTGATAATACGTATCACGACCTGGACAGGTTGCTGCAGTTATTTATCTGATCATAATTACTTACAGCAATGACTCGCTGTCGCTTTCTAAAGACCTGTCAATTTTTTGAAAGTCGTCCTTCTCGTAAAACTTGACTAGTCGATGCGATTAAAAGTCAACGCGCGGTCACTGAGGATACCATTTTCGCTGTTTCTATCATTGCGCACTGCAAAATAGCAGCAGAAATCATCGTTGGTGAAAGCGACGTAATCTGGCCGTTCTGATTCCTCTGACTCAGAACGGATGGTGGCGAAAATGCGGAACTCCCCGTTATTGAATTGCTCCATTGGAATGGAAAACCGGACTTTATGGTGCCCTTTTTCAATTGGGAGACCGAAATATTCGCTTTGAGTATCGACGTCATAAATTTGGCCACCGCGTCGTGCATCTTGCAGAATTAGCCCCAGATATCCCTGTCGATCACTAATGGCGTATTCATATTCAACGTCAAAAACAAAGGGAGATTCCCCATCGACGATTTTAGGGCTGACAGGAGTTATTCGAAGCACGGGAACGCGCTGGTTCAGACCATTGGGATAGTGAAGCTCCTTGCTCGAGTCGTTCTTTGTCTTGTAATAGTTGAGTTCATGTGCATTCTCGAGCGAATACTGATCTGCGACATTATGTGGGTCACCAGAGGCAATAATTTCACCGTCTTTAATGAGAATTGCCTTATTGCAATACTTCTTGACGGCATCCATGCTATGCGTGACAAGTATAACTGTCTTGCTTGGATCGGTTTTGACCTGCTTAAAGAACCTATCACACTTCTTCTGGAAAGCCTCGTCTCCAACCGCAAGTACTTCATCTAGAACTAGAATGTCTCCGCGCGCCTTGATAGCCACAGAGAAAGCAAGACGCACCTGCATGCCGCTAGAATAGTTTTTAAGTTTCTGATCCATGAATTCACCAAGCTCAGCAAATTCAACGATATCGTCATACATTGCGTCGACTTGGTCGCGAGAGAAACCGAGGAGTGCGCCATTGAGGTACACATTTTCTCTACCCGTTAATTCTGGATTAAAACCGACACCTAATTCGATAAACGGGACTAGAGTTCCATTTATCACAACGTTGCCTTTTTCGGGTGTATAGATACCTGAAATAATCTTGAGGAGGGTTGATTTTCCAGAGCCGTTTCGTCCGACGATACCAAAGAAATCACCTTTTCGTACTTCGAAAGAAATATCGCGCAGCACTTGCTGTTCACGGTATCCTTTGATGCCTTTGGTCCAGTTCAGGAAGGCTTGTTTTAGGCCACTTGCCTGTTCTGTCGGCAGACGGAACGATTTTGCAACGTGAGAAACAGATAGCGCGAGGGGATTCTCTTCATCGTTCGACAGGACAATCGGGGTTTCAACTGTAGTCACTAGAGTACCTCCGCGAATTTGCTGCTATTCTTTCGGAAAACATGTACACCAAGCCAGAGCAATAATGCCGTCAGAGCATACGGGATAAGGGAAAGAATGGGGTCACCCACCCATGTCCATACAGTTGGAATGTCCTCTGGAGATAACAGATTGTGACGGACATCCATGATGGTCTGCGCTATTGGATTGAGTAACATAATTTTGGACACAGCGGGGAAGTACTGCGAAACCATAGAAAGTGGATAAATTACAGGAATCGCATAAAACATTGCTTGTAAAACGACATCCCATATATGGGACACATCTCGAAAATATACATACAACGTGCCGAGAAGCAACGAAATGGCGAGGGCCAGCGCATAAAGCTGCAGTACGTTCAGAGGAACTAGCAGCATATACCATGTGTAATGGGCGTGCGAGAAGAAACCGAAGATGACAACCACAAGCAAGTTTATTCCAAGGGAAATCATAGATCCCATGGTTGTTGCGGCAACGATGATATAGCTCGGGAAATGAACCTTGCGAAGTAAATCGCCACGATTAACTATTGACTGCATTCCCATAGTGGTCGCTTCAGAAAAGAATGACCACAAGCATGTACCGCACAGAAGTGAAATCGCAAATGTAGGAGTACCGTCCGAAAAACGTAGGAATCGGACGAAAACCATGTACATGACGGCAAAAAGCATCAACGGTTTTAAGACAGACCAAAGTACGCCTAGAAAAGATCCTTGATATCTTAGCTGGAAGTCAGTCTTCACTAATTCTTTAAATACCACTATTGAATATCGGTACTTAGCCTTGAAACGCCGAATTAAGTCACTCATAGTCTCTCCACTCTATCAAAAGGGATAGCTGAAACTTTAGGCTGTTTAAAATCTACACCCTATGCACATGCCACATATAACGTTGGATTGCTTTGGGAAGCAAGCTACTGCATGTTTTTAATTTTGCGGTCGTACACAGCCTTTTCAACTAACCGCATATGACGCAGAATTACACAAATTGTTTTTTGCGAAAGAGACAGCTTCCTAATAAGAGATTGAGCCTCGTTCTTGCTACGCTCATAAGTGCTTCTATTTGAGCTTAAATCGGGGGCGGAGGCTGCCTCGTTTAGTGATCCGATCATGGTGTAGTAGCTGCGGGCTGGAAGCACGCCTTGGCTGAGAGCATGCTCGAAATTTGACAGCCCCGCGTTGAGATTGTCCTGGTAAAAACTGTAATTGCGCTTGCTGTGAGTGACGGATCCAGGGGACTGGAGCCAGTAGTACAAAGTACAATCGATGTCCACAACTTTATGCATGCGGGAGTATAACTTGCCGGCTACCATGACATCTTGGGCATACATGCCTTCGGGGAAACGAATGCCGTCCCACAATTCTCGTTTGTATAAGCGGCACCAGTTCGCCTCGTTGAAGTAACGAGCTTCGGTATTTTTTTTGAGTATGTCACCGATGAGACGAAGACTCTTGCAGAAAACAGTTTGATACGACCGAAGTGGGTTTTTGAATGCAGTTACTTTGTTAGGTGCCGTTGCGCCTACTGCTGCAACTGATTTGACCTTATCGAGCTGTGAGATGCCAAACTGTTGCCACCGAGCCTTAGACATGTCAGAGCCGCTGCTTAGGAGAGCATGCAGAAGGAATTCAATGTTATGACAATCCAAAATGTCATCGTTGTCCGCAAAAGCGACATATTCACCGTGTGCGGCATCGAGGCCAGCGTTCTGAGCTTTAGCGATGCCACCATTTTCTTGATGAATGACATGAACACGAGAGTCCAGAGCTGCATAACTGTCGCAAATTTGTGGCGACTTATCCGTAGCGCCATCATCGACGAGGATGATTTCCAAGGTTTGGTATGACTGAGCCAGAATTGAATCGATACAGTATGGCAGATATTTTTCTGCGTTATACACGGGAACAATAATTGAGACCAACGGTCTTATACCGGTCATGAAGTGCATCCTTGACGCATGGGTTAGTCGTACGTTTCTATCGTACAAGGTTATTGGACTTTGGTGAAATCGGTGTTGTTTAGATACCCTTTGCCTGCGGTCATATCATATTGAACCAATTCATAGTCACGAAGTAGTTGTTTTGCGTCCTTACTCAGTGATTTCTTCGAGATCTGATTGCCTGACATGTCCAGATACGTTGTGTCCCCTGAACTGATTCCGCCTGTTTCTGTTGCGATGCGACTTGCTGCGGGAATTTGTTCCAACAATTGTGTAAGTAATGCAAGATAAGGAGATACTTTCGCATTCATATGGTTGGCTGCTAATGACATGAAGTAATTTGGCGACGTGAAGGCTGTATTAGAGGCATCGAGTTTCGTTCCACTTGATGCTGATGCACTGTTTGACCATATAAAGTAGTCGGTTTCATGTAGAGCGACGTGATTTTCAGTATCCTGATCAGCTGTCGAATAGATACTAGGCAGGTGATCGCCATAGAAAATCACAGTAATTGGCTTGTCAATTTGGTTGAGTTCGTCTAAGAACGAAGCGGTTGCCTGATCGGTGAGGTTTAGTCCTTTAGTATAGGTTTCGAGATTTTGATATTCGTCCGCAGACAATCCTGTGGAAGTATCTGCGCCTACAAATTCATTATCGATGTACCAATTGGTGTAAGGCATATGATTTTGCATGGTGGATAATTGCAAAAACTGTGGGTGCTTTTGCTTTTCGATTAAATCAATAATATTTTTGTATGCCTCTTCATCACTGACGTATGGAGAGTAGTCGATTGTGTCTTTGTGCTTGATTGAGGGAGTGCTATCAAGAGTGCGTAGGTGAGAAAAGCCAAATTTCTTGTAGTCAACGTTTCTCAGATACATGCTTTGGTAATACGGATGAACTGCGTCAGAGCCGTCAGCGCCATATCGATTGTTCCAGATTTGGTTGAAGGCATAAGGGTTCTTCTGATTAGGCACAAGCTGTTGGAACGGGATAATGAGGGAATCATCAAAAATAGACAGACTTAAACCCGTCAAAGCTTGATATTCCATATTGGCGGTACCTCCGCCATACCCCGAAGACAACATCAAGCCCGAGGTCGTGGTGTCTTTTATAGCATGAATATTCGGAATCGGATCAGTCGAAAAAGAAATACCAGGAATTCTTGTTGGATCGGAAAAAGTCTCCGAAAGAATCATTACTACAGTACTGTCAGTAAGGTCATTCTGCCTGTTGTTGTTGATTGATATGGCCTGCTGAGAGTATTTTTCCGCAATTTGCGTCATTGTATCGCGATTATAATCTTTTGGTTTTTCTATCACTTTCGTTTTTGCCAAGCTGAGGAATGTAGTGACCGGACCATTGGTCTGGGCGTCAATTTTAGTATCGAATAAGGAAGGAGTATACCCAAGCGATCCCGCGAAAGAGTATGCCCAGGAGCCGGGAACGCTGAGGTTCCAAGAGTAGGAACAGAGCAAAGCAATACTGGATATTGCGGCAACAATGCGGGTAAGAGTGCCAGTAAAGTTTTTAATGCTTGCAAAAGGTCTTTTCCATGAGCAATAGATGAAACTCCGTCTACCATCTATAATGAAGAAAACGATACAGCAGCAAATGAACCAGACTAAAACAGTGGCGGCTCCGTTGACGAATGACTGACTTTCTTTAGGAATGAAAGACAGAAGTTTTCCTGAATCTCCTCCTGTCACAAAAGATAGATCGGCAGGAATGATTGATTCATTGCGTAGTCCCATCTTAACGCTGTTGGCCGTTCCGTAGACAGTGAAAAGAATACCGAACAATAATGTCGCAATCCAAAAACGATTGGTGACAAAGATGAAAACAAGATAAATCACTGCGAGTGTAAACAGACTGAGCAGGAATTGGTATTTTTGCTCAAGATACATTTGACTGACGAATTTGGTGACTTGCCCTGCGACACTGTTCAGGATTTTGGTTGTCTGATCCACCTCGTTGCTTTTATCGTATGTTGGTTCGCTATACATTCCCCACTGAAGGAAGATGACCTCGGCAGAAGTCAATAGGGTGAATACGATGGCGTAGAACGCATAGGAGAACCTCATGCGCTTCTTCCACGGGCCATATGCTTTTCTAAAGAATTTGATGATGAGTTGAACGGCTTTGAAGTTGGTGAAGGTGTGCCATGCGGTCTTTACTGCTGTGGCGGCGATATGGATGGCGTGGCCGGTAGTTTTGGCGGCTTTTACGACTGCGTGCCCTGCGGTGGAAAGCGCGTTTGTTGTGGTGCGGGCTGCTTGCTTGCAGACTTCAAAGGCCTGCATCAGAGGATGTTCGTCAGTTTGCGTGAGCTGAATTTCAGCAGATAGGGGGGCTGGATGGGTACTGTTGTTCGCAGCTTCGTTAATGGACTTGTCGTCAGTCGTTTTTGGCAGATGGGGCGCATCGACTTTGGGAATGAAAATGCTTGTGTTATCGGAGATGGCGTGAATTGCTGATTTCTGCGTATACAGTTTTGAACCGTGGTGGCCTGAAAGGGCGGATGGGGCGCAAGCGTTGCTGTCTTCGTCATTCGCAAGAGGGCGATATGTTCCACCCGCAATCGGCTGCTTAGTAAGTTTTACGTATGAAGGTGCACAAGCATGACGGTCAGGCGAAAAAATAGGCATCGTCGCATCCTTCAACAAGATAGCCCCTTATAATTAGGGGCTCTGTACAATTAAACCGGATACATTTTAGTGTTCAGCTGTGGACGAACGGGTATCTCGTAGATATTTCCGGTCAGCCTTCCAAATCTGCCATATATGAGGTAGGTGTGAAATTGCTCCATGAACTATGCAACCCTGCCGGTACCCTGAAATGGTGAGTAGTGAGATTTTCAAGCCGCGCAACATCATCGTGACCGGCGGATGTGGGTTTATCGGAGCTAATTTCGTGCGCTACGTGGCACACAACCATCCTGACGTGCGCATAACCGTGCTCGACAAGCTGACGTATGCCGGAAATCCGCAGAATATCGCCGGTCTTCCGCAATCGCAAGTCGAACTCGTGCAAGGTGACATTTGCGATGCTGCACTACTGGAACGTATCGTGCCTGGTCATGACGCGATCGTGCATTTCGCGGCCGAATCGCATAACGACAACTCCATCGCCAATCCTGAACCCTTCATCACAACGAATGTGGAGGGTACGTTCCACCTGCTTGAGGCGGCGCGCAAGCATGACGTGCGATTCCATCACATCAGCACCGACGAAGTGTACGGCGACCTTGCGCTCGACGATCCATGCAAATTCACCGAAAGCACGCCATATAAGCCGTCAAGCCCGTACAGCGCGTCAAAAGCGGCGTCCGACCAGCTGGTGCGTGCCTGGGTTCGCACGTACGGGCTTCGCGCCACGATTTCCAACTGTTCCAACAATTACGGGCCGTACCAGCATGTGGAAAAATTCATTCCACGCCAGATCACTTCCATCATGGAGGGCGTGCGTCCGAAACTATATGGCACAGGCGAGAACGTGCGCGACTGGATCCATACGGAAGACCACTCTTCTGCGGTGTGGAAGATTCTTACACGCGGGCGGATCGGCGAAACATACCTGATCGGCGCGGATGGTGAAATGAGCAACATTGCCGTGATGCGTATGATCCTGCGGCTTATGGGATGTGCCGAAGATGCGTTCGACTGGGTGCGTGACCGCCCCGGGCATGATCGGCGTTACGCGATTGACTCCAGCAAGCTGCGTACCGAACTTGGATGGAAGCCTGTGCGCACCGATTTCGAAGCCGGTTTGCAAGCGACCATCGCTTGGTATGCTGCCAACCGCGCCTGGTGGGAGCCCGCCAAAGCCGCCACCGAAGCCCGCTACCGCGCCCAAGGCCAGTAAAGCGCGTCGGACGGGAACGTTTGTGACGGTGCGTCATGGTGGATGCGACGCAGCTTGGTAATTGGGTTCGGCAAGTGGCGATTGGGAAATAACGTGTTGCAAGTAGCTGACTTCGTCAGGAAATGCCTCCGGTCGGACTGTCGAATCTGCCATATATAAGCCAGATACGGTGCGAAAGCGCTTGTGCGGGGGTGAAGTCGTCCAAAACGTAACTTTGACCCCGTTAATAAGCTCTTTCGGGTTTTTGCGGAAGGGGGTATCGATTTGCGGTATGGGCGGTTATCGGGTTGTGAAAACGTTGCGAAAGTCATCTTTAACGAGGTCAAAGTTGTTTGAAAACGCAACTTGGCCCCGTTGAACGCAGGGGCGGCGGAGCTAGGGGCGGCGCCCTGTCGGCTCGTCTGGCTCGGACGGCTTACTTGGCGGACTCGAGTTTGAGTTCCTGGCTGGCGATCACCGACTTGGCGGCCGCGTCGAGTTCGTTGGTGATGTTGCGCAGGTTGTCGGCGTACGTGCGAATATCGTCTGTCGCCTTGGTGAAGTCGCTGGCATTGCCGTTCGCGGGGCATGTTGGCGCGTTTTCCACGGCTTCGGCCAGCGTGATCGCATCCTTCAGGGTTTCCAGCGTGGTGCCGTCGGCCACGTCGTCCACGGTGAGTTTTGCCGCATCTTCGGCTTCTTTCTGAGCCACTTCGAAGTTTTGCTGATGCGTGGCGAGCGCCTTCGCGTTCAACGTGCAGGTGTCGCTGGCGGCTTGCGTCATTTCGCGCTTATTGGCGACTGCGATGATGGCAACGGCTGCGAGCGCAATGGCAACCACTGCTATCACGGCGACGATGGCGATGGTTTTGCGCTGTTTCGCATTGTTTTTCTGTGCTGTTGGCTGCATTGCTGGTTCCTTTCTTCTTGTGCGGTTCTCATTTCGGGCAAAACGTTGCGAGTATACAAAAAACACTTCCGAAAAACGATTTACCGGTGGAAATAGTGTGGATTATTTTGCTATGAAAGGAATTTGTTTGTGGATGGGGGTGCTGGGCGCGTCAGGAGTGCGTGGCATTTATGCTGGAAGGAGCAACGTTTTAAGGGGTTTGAATGGCGTATCGTGCGACGTTGAAGGATGTGGCCGCTGCTGCGGGGGTGTCTGTGACGACGGTTTCGCTGGTGTTGAATAATCGGCCGGCTCGCGTGTCTGAGGAGAAGCGTAAGGCCATTGCCGACGCGGCGAAGAAGCTGAATTATGTGCCGAATCAGAGCGCGCGTAGCTTGGTGACCAAGCAGTCCCAGCTGGTTGCGCTGATCGTGCCTGATATTGAGAACTTGTTTTTCGCGGCGCTTGCCAAGTGTGTGGAGGATGAGTGCGCCGCGCAGGGGTATTCGCTGATTGTGGCCAATTCCGATGATTCGCGTGCTGCGGAGCATGAGTTGTTGCAGCGTCTTCCTGCCCGTGGGGTGGATGGGGTGATGTTGATCCCGGCGCGTGAGTCGTGTGTTGGGAGTGCTGTTGAGCAGCTGTGTGAGGATGTGGCGCTTGTGTCGTGCCCGGTGGTGCTGATCGACCGTTTGACGCAGTGCGGCTGGTGCGATGCCGTCGGTTTTGACAACTATCTTGGTGGTCGTTTGGCTGCCCAGTATCTGTTGGAAGGTGGTCATACTCGTATTGGCATTGTCACCGGCGATATTGCGGAGTCGAGTGCCGCGGAGCGTCGTCGTGGTTTTGTGGATGCCATCGAGCAGTCGGGGAAGCATTTTGATTCTTCGCTGTGTGTTGAGGGTGATTACCGTTTCGATAGCGGCTATCGTGCCGCGAATCAGATCATCGATGGCGGGGCGACGGCCGTGTTCTGCTGCAACGATGTGATGGCGCTTGGCTTCCGTCAGCGTATGGCGGAGCGTGGGTTGCATGTTACTGAGGATATGCAGGTGATTGGTTACGACAATATTCTCAAACGATTCGGTCTTGGTTGGCGTATGACCACCGTTGAGCAGAGCGTGACTGATTTGGCCGCCGCTTGTTGGGGTATGTTGCGTAAGCGGATTGATGTTGCGGTTCGTGCCAAGTCCGGTACGGAATCAGGGGATGCCCGTCCGTGGCTTTCCGATCCGCAGGTTGAAGTGCTTACGCCGAAACTGGTGCAGGCGGCCTGCGCGTAAACCGCCATTTTTAGATGCTGCAGACTGGTGCAAAACGGGTGGTGCAGATCAATCTCGGTATGTGGTGACGTAAGCATCTCCAATATGCTGTAATCGTTGGGAATACAGGCAACACGCCGTGTATAGGTGAAGAATTTGCGTTCTTGATAAAACGCTTTATCATAAATCTTGTCAACACAACACAATCGAGAATGCGCTCGATGTATAACTGACGATGCACCCGTATGGTGGCGGACCGTCGTCAGGCCGTCAAAGAGGAAAGGCACACACATGAAAAAGATGATTCTTGATCTTGATACCGGCGTTGATGACGCGCTTGCCATTTCGTATGCTCTGGGAAGCCCGGAGATTGAACTGATCGGCATCACCGGCACCTACGGCAACGTGCTCGTCGAGCAGGGTGTGCGCAACGCACTGGCCGTGACCGACCTGCTCGGCCACCCGGAAGTCAAGGTGTATCAGGGTTTGCCGCACTCCAGCACCACCGATCACTTCGAAGTACTGCCAATCTCCGCGTTCATCCACGGCGACAACGGCATCGGCGATGTGGAAATCCCCGATTCCAGCCGTTCCGTCGAAACCGAATCTGCGGTCGACTTCATCATCGACGCAGTGAAGACTTATGGCAAGGATCTCGTCTACGTGCCGACCGGCCCGATGACCAACATCGAAGCCGCACTGAAGAAAGCACCGGAAATCAAGGATGAAATCGGCCAAATCGTGCTTATGGGCGGCGCACTGACCGTACCCGGCAACTGCAACGCCTGCATGGAAGCCAACATTTCGCAGGATCCGGAAGCCGCCGACTACCTGTTCCGTTCCGGGGCGCCGACCACCATGATCGGTCTCGACGTAACCCTGCAGACCCTGCTCACCTACAAGGAAACCCAGCAGTGGCGCGACCTCGGCACCAAGGCCGGCAAGTTCCTGGCCGACATGACCGACTTCTACATCAAGGCTTACGAAACCACGTCCCCGCATCTGGGCGGCTGCGGCCTGCACGATCCGCTCGCCGTTGGCGTGGCAGTGGACCCGACCCTCGTCACCACCCTCGACATCAATATGAAGGTCGACGTGGAAGGCCCGACCCGCGGACGCACCATCGGCGACGAAACCCGCCTGAATGACCCGGCCAAGACCATGAAGGTTGCCGTCGGCGTCGACGTGCCGCGCTTCCTGAACGAATTCATGACCCGCATCTCCGGCCTCGCAGCCAAGGCTGAATAAGCGTAACCGGCCAAGCAATCGCGTATCGCATATCGCGCAATTCGAGAGAATCAAGGATTTTTATTATGTCTAACAACACAACCGCCGTGACCGGTACCGCATCCGCCGATCCGTTCGATGATCCGGTGACCAGCAACAAGATGGCCATCCGCGCCCTGATCCCGCTGCTGATCACCTTCGTGCTCGGCACCCTGTGCCTGCAGGGCTTCAACCTGGTGTTCCAGCAGGTCGGCGCCGACGTCGGCGCACCGAACCAGGCGTCCCTGATCACCGCATTTCCGAGCATCGTGCTCGGCATCGTGTGCTTCATCTACGGTTCCCTGGGCGATTTCGTCTCCCTGCGTAAGCTTGTGACCGTCGGTCTCGTGACGCTGTTCGTCGGCTCCATCTTCGGTTTCGTGGCAAACTACTTCTTTGCCGCAAACCTGTGGACCGTGATCATCGCACGCGTGCTGCAGACCGCAGGCGAACAGGTGGCAGGTTCCGCCTTCCTGGTGGTGGCCACCAAGTACCTGCGTAACGATTTGAAGGTCATCTTCTTCGGTCTGTTCACCGCCGCATACCAGCTTTCCGCATCCATCGGCGTGTTCGCAGCCGGCATGCTCAGCTCCATCGCATGGCAGTTCCTGTTCCTGATCCCGTCCGTCACCATCCTGTTCCTGCCGATCCTGCTCAAGACCCTGCCGTCCAAGAGCGGCAACGGCCAGAAGGTTGACGCATTCGGCTTCGTGATCTTCGGCTTCGCCACCGCATTCCTCACCCTGTTCTTCTCGTACATGGCATGGTGGATGCTCGTGGTCTCCCTGCTGCTGTTCGTGGCATTCGCCTTCTACATCAACAAGGCCTCCAACCCGTTCATCACCCCGGCGTTCTTCAAGAACACCCGCTGGCTGCGCGCCATCTGCCTGATTCTCGTGTTCTACTTCGTGAACTACGCACTGAGCCCGATCTTCAACGCCATCGGCACCAACATCTACGGCATGACCACCACCCAGGTCTCCCTGCACATTGTGTGGGCCTTCGTGGTCGCCGCCGTGGTGGGCACCTGCTCCGGCATGATCATCCGCAAGATCGGAATCAAGGCCGGCATCGTGACCGCAGGCACCTTCATGTTCCTCGGCTGGACCGGTGCGGCATTCTGCGTGAACTCCGGTTTCGTGGTGCTGACCCTGTGCGCATGTGTGTTCTACGCAGGCTGCGGCCTCATGTACTCCCCGGTGGTCTCCACCGTGCTGGGCACCATTGAAAAGGACGAATCCGGCCGTGGCGTCGGCATGAACGATCTGGCCATGAACGTTTCCCCGTCCATCGGCATCGCCATCATCGGCAGCCTGCTCGGCTCCAACGCCCTCGCAGGCGGCTCCATCACCGGCGCAACCGGCACTGCCGCCAACTATGCCAACCTGCTGCTGGTCGCCGCCGGTACCGCACTGCTTGGCCTGATCGTGTTCTTCGTCTTCAAGAAGAAGATCTACGAAGGCAACCATGCGCTGGAAACCGAGGAATCGGCAAAGTAATCGCACATTACATCCTCAATATAGTAAAAATGGGGATTTGCGATAATTGCGATTACTGAACAACACTATTTCGCAAATCTCCATTTTCATAAATCTTCTTTTGATGTAAGGAAGGTAAAGATGAGCGCGACTGAAGTTCTCTCCGCATTGGACCGCATCCACGGCACAGTGTCCGTAATCGGCTCGATGAACGCGGACTACACCGTCACCGCACAGCGTCTGCCAGGGCCGGGGGAGACCATCACCGGCGGTCCGCTGCAGCTGCTGCCGGGCGGAAAATCCGGCAACCAGGCGGCCGCCGCAGCGCGCATCGGCGCAACCGTGCAGATGTTCGGCGCGGTCGGCTCCGATTCCAACGCCGACTTCCTACTCGGCGCTCTGGGCGAGGCGGGCGTGAACACCACGCATGTTCGCCGCGTGCTCGGACCATCCGGCACAACCGTGATTACCGTGGACGCAACCGGCGAAAACACCATCGTGTACTCGCCGGGATCGAACGCGCAGGTCACCGTGGATTATGTGGAATCCGTGCGCGATGCGCTGGCACGGTCTTCCGTACTTGGCCTGTGCTTGGAAAGCCCGATCGAAACGGTGACGGCCGCCGCGCGCATGTGCCATGAAGCGGGCGTGAAAGTGCTGCTCAACGATTCGCCGTTCACCCCGTCGCTGCCGGCCGAACTGGTGGAAGCATCCGATATTCTGCTCGTCAACGAGCATGAGATGGTGCAGCTGCTCGGCATTGACGAGCCGGAAAACGACGATTGGGACGGTTTCGATTGGAATCATGCGCTGGAAGCAATGCGTGGATTCGGTTTCGAACAGGCGATCGTGACGCTCGGCGGCGATGGTTCCGTGGTATTGGATTCCACTTCGGCAACGCCGATCCAGCGCATTGCCCCCGTGCGTGTGAACGCGGTGGACACCACCGGCTGCGGCGACTCCTTCATGGGCACGGTGCTAGCCGGTCTTGCCTCGGGCATGGCGCTTTCCGAAGCGGCCGAGCTTGCCTCGTATGTTTCGGCATACGCCGCCACAGGGTATGGTGCGCAGGCCTCCTACGGCAATGCCGCGCAAATCCGCGAAGCATTCGCCAAATAACGGGAGCGAGGATGCCTATCGGACGCTAGCCAGATTTCTCTTTTCTCTCTTGATACGCGGGGTGCCGCATCCTACCGACGTAGGATGCGGCACCCCGTTTTTGGGAAGATCTGACATTAAAAAACTCGCCGACCGGATGGGGGCGAGTTTTTGTTACGTTGAAAAGATTGCGCGAATCAGGCGTAGATATTGCGGGGACGCATGTCTTCGGGCAGACCGTTGAGCAGCGTGGAAACGGATCCGGATTCGAACACGGAACGGATGCCGGCGGCCAACAGCGGAGCCACGGACAGCACGGTCATGTTCGGCAAGCGCTTCTCTTCCGGAACGGGCACGGTGTCGGTGAGCACGATTTCCTTGGCACCGCAATTTCTCAGGCGTTCCACGGCCGGGCCGGACAGCAGGCCATGCGTGGCAACCAGCGTCACGGACTTCGCACCAGCGTTGTTCAGTGTGCGCACGGCCTCGCAGATGGTGCCCGCGGTGTCGATCATGTCGTCGACCACCACGCAGTCGTGACCTTCGACCTCGCCGATAATGCCATGCGCTTCGGCATGGTTCGGGCGGGTGGTGTCACGGGTCTTGTGAATGAACGCGAGCGGCAGATTGCCCAGCTTCGCGGCCCACTGTTCGGAAACCTTGATGCGGCCGGCATCCGGAGACACGATGGTGGTGTTCTCAAGCGGCATGTTGTTGCGCACGTAGTCAAGCAGCACCGGAGTGGCGGTGAGATGGTCGACCGGCCCATCGAAGAAACCCTGCTCCTGGGCGGCATGCAGATCGACCGTCATAATACGGTCGGCGCCGGCTGCGCGGAACAGGTCGAAAATCAGTCGGGCGGTGATGGGCTCGCGGCCCTGATGCTTCTTATCCTGGCGCGAATAGCCAAGGAACGGCGCGACCACGGTAATGGAACGGGCGGAAGCGCGCTTCATGGCGTCAACCATAATGAGCTGCTCCATAATCCACTTGTTGATCGGCTCGGTGTGCGCCTGCATCACGAACGCATCGGCGCCACGCACCGGCTCGGTGTAACGCACATACATCTCGCCGTTGGCGAAATCGTAAGCCGTGGTCTCAAGTACGTCGATTCCCAGGTATTTCGCGGTTTCATGGGCCTGCTCAGGGTACGCACGACCCGTCACCAAAGCCAATTTCTTATCCGGGGTGCCTTCGAGAATCGCCGACATGCTTCGCCTTCCACAAATCTAGAGTCGCGTAAATACGGTACCAACCGTACAAAAATAGCCGTATTCAATATAACAATGCGGGTGCCCATGACGCGCCTGCACCACAGAACGTGCGCAATTGCCGCTCGTCCAGCAGAAGGGCTATGCTGAACAGGTTGTCTGAACTGTATCTTTATACCTTTCATATATAGATGCGTGAAGGCAGTACGCATACACACTCCTGCCATGGAAGGTCCATGGCCGATAGTCCGAAGGAGGTGGGTGATGTCTGCGCATAAGTACGAACTGATGTTCATTGCCGATCCTGAGCTGGATGAGCGCGGTCTGAAGAAGCTGACCGAGCAGTATCTGGAAACTGTCACCAAGGAAGGCGGTGCTGTCGAGAACATCGACATCTGGGGCCGTCGCAAGCTTGCCTACGAGATCGCTGGCAAGACCGAAGGCAATTACGTTGTGGTCAACTACTCCGCTGAGCCGGCCACCAGCGACGAACTCGATCGTCTGCTGAACCTGAACGAATCCGTCATCCGTACGAAGATTCTTCGCAAGTAAGTAATTCCAAGCTTTTCAAGCTGCAAAACAATAAGCTGCAAAGTAAGTAGGTAACGATGGCAGGCGAAACGATTATCACTGTGGTGGGTAACCTCACGGCTGATCCCGAAATCCGTACGGTTGGCAACGGCTCGTCCGTGGCCAGCTTCACCATTGCCTCCACTCCGCGCACCTGGAACCGTAATACGGGCCAGTTTGAAGATGGTCAGGCTTTGTTCATGCGCTGCTCCGCGTGGCGCGACATGGCCGAGCATTGCGCGCAGAGCCTGAGCAAGGGCATGCGTGTGATCGCGCAGGGTCGTTTGCAGCAGCGTTCCTATCAGGCGAACGATGGTTCCCAGCGCACGGTTATTGAGCTTCAGGTCGATGAGATCGGTCCGTCCCTGCGCTATGCGACCGCCCAGGTCACCCGAACCTCCAGTGCCAACGGTGGTAATTTTGCCGGCAATCGTGGCGGCAATGCTTTCGCTGGCGGCAACGGCGGGTTCAACAACGGTGGCTTCGCCGGCAATGCCGGTGGATATCAGGGCGGTGCCGGGTATTCCGGTGGCGCTGGCTATCAGGGTGGGGCTACCGCTCCAGCCAATGCCGCGCCCGCCGTGCAGCCTGCTCCGGCATCGGATCCGTGGGGCAATTCGGATAATTCCGGTTCCTCATCGTTCGGTTCCTTTGGCTCCTCCGAATTTGGTGGAAGCAGCGACGAACCGGAATTCTGATCCGACCCGGATCGCAGCTTAAAAGAAAAGCAATTTCCAGATTGTAAGGAGAACATCAAGATGTCACGCAAGAGGCCGCAGCCGCCGGTCAAGCCGTTTAAGAAGAAGCCGAATCCACTGAAGGCCGCTAAGGTCACCGAGATCGATTACAAGGACGTTGCCCTGCTGCGCAAGTTCATCTCCGATCGCGGCAAGATTCGTTCCCGTCGTATCACCGGTGTTTCCGTGCAGGAACAGCGCGAGCTCGCCAAGGCTATCAAGAACGCCCGCGAGATGGCTCTGCTGCCGTACGCCACTTCCGGTCGCTGATCTTAGAGAGGTTTGAAAAATGGCTGAAACTAAGGTTATTCTCACCAAGTCCGTCAATCACCTGGGTCACCCGGGCGACGTCGTGTCCGTCAAGGCCGGCTACGCTCGCAACTACCTGATTCCGCAGGGTCTGGGCTTCGCATGGTCCAAGAACGCTGCCGCCCAGATCGAGGCCATGAAGCGCGCTCGTCTGGCCAAGGCCGTTGCCACCCGCGAAGAGGCTGTTGCCGCCAAGGAACTCATCGAGGGTTCCGTCGTCGAAATCGCCGCCAAGGTCTCCGAGTCCGGCAAGCTGTTCGGTGGCATCTCCGCCGACAAGATCGCCATCGCGCTGTCTTCCAAGGCTGCCGTCAACCCGAAGAACATCACCGTGGATCCGATCAAGACCACCGGCGAGTTCGCTGCAACCGTCGCTCTGCACCCGGAAATCTCCGCTTCCTTCACCGTGAAGGTTGTCGCTGAGTGATTCGGCCCCATTCGCTATGGCTGCATTCATTGCGGTTACGGCGAATGACTTCAGACTGAGATACGTCTGAGCTTAAGCATGGAAAATCCCCCTGCACCAGCTGAAAACAGCTATGCAGGGGGATTTTCATACTTCATTTAATAGCTGTAGCCACCGTCATCAAGCGTGACCGTGACCTTACCATCCTTGATAGCGAACGATCCGCTCGCATTGAACGTCGTACTATCATCATCCGAATCCCAAGAATCGCCGTCTTTCACCTCGTATGTGCACTTTGCCTTACCGGTTTTAGTATCAAAAGCGCCATAATCAAGGTCGACTTCGTCGATTTTCGGATAGATGCTGATCGACCACGCGAAATTACGGTAATTATCCTCATCCCATACGCGGAAGCCGAACGGGCAGTTTTCCGGCGCATAGTCGGTGGATTCCGCGCACTTGTCGAGCGCGTTGTTCACGGCGGTGCTTAATGCATCCTTGAACTTGCTGGTGGTCGTCACCTTCAGCGTGGTCGGCGAATCACTGTCTTCGTTCGTGCGGAATACCACCGTTTCGCTGACGATATAATCCGTGCTCGTAACGGAAATGTTGTACGTGCCTGGGTATACGCGCAACTGCCATTCGCCGGAATCCGTCTTCTCCGCGTTTTTGGCTGTGACCGCAACCTTGTTGACCGTCAACGATTCCACACTGCTTGGCACGGAAACATTGATGGACTTGATCAGTGGCGTGGTGATTTGCCAGTTCGGGAAAATCAGGAATTTGTTGCCGGATTTGCGCATCGTGAGTTCCTCATCGACGGTTTCGCCGTTCAACGAGTAGCTGATTGATGCGGTGGTTGTGCCATTGCCGGATTTCACGCCATTGACATGCGCATTCGAAATGGTCGCGTTATCGGTCTTGGCGACGCTGTTGGAAAGCAGCTTGCGTTGGTTTTTACCCACTTGAGGATCGGCAATGTCGTTAGCCTTGTCGTAATCGCCGCTGGCGATTGCCGACACATAGCTTTCCGCCATGGATTTCGCGCTGAAGACGGTCGAATTGAGCACACCATAGACAATGCCCAATACGATCAGTGCACCGGCGACGATGCAGCCGATCAGGATCGTCTTCTTAGTTTTTGGGTCGAGTGGCTTTCCTTCACCCTGTGGAACGGCCGGCATCGGAATGTCGGCCGGAGATTGTGGCATGGGAGGAACCGAAGCCGTTGACTGCGGTACTGGTGGAACCGAAGCGGCTGGCGCTGGGATTGGCGTGGTTGGCATTGGAACAGCGGGCATCGCTTGCGTAGGAGCGGTCTGCGCGGCTGGTGACGTTGCTGGCGCGGACGGATTGGCGTACTGCGCGTTGTATTGCGCGTTGTATTGCGCGGTCTGCGTGGTCTGCGCGGAAGCTGCGGTCCTGGCTGCCTTCGGTTGGCCGAAATGCGGATCGCAAGCCTTGACGTAATCGACGACGTTCTGCGGAGTCTGCTGTACGGTACCGCCAACAAGAATCTTCCACAATCCCGGCGTCGACGCAACCAACGTCGGACCAAACGTCATCGCAATCACTTCAACGAGGAAAGCCCAGACGCCGGCGACGATGAAATACCACATTGGCACCATCGTCGAAACCGTATTCGAGCTGTATCCGGCAAGGAAATTCGTGCACAGGAATTCCGCGACAAGCCAGAACACCATCACGGCGACAGGAGCCTTCCATGTGTTCTCCCACTTCGCATAATACGGGTCATACATGTTGCGGGCCGTCTCACGAAGCGCAATGTAAATCGTTGCAATGATGAAAAGCACAAAGCAAATCCACAGTGCCCAAGCGTATTGGGTGACGCTGGCGACATTGAACAGGGAAAGCGTGTAGGAGGATTGACCGGAAACCGAAGCCGTGACACCACCGAACGAAGATACGGAAAACAGTACGAACGGTACGGCAGGCAATAGCAGCGGAATCAGCAGTATGCCGGCCAGTGCGCTTCCGGAAGCGGCCGTCGCCACAATCAGTGCAACGAGACCGAGCGCCAGGAACAATACGCCGTAAATCGCAGCAGATTCAACAAGCGTGCGTACGAAACCGCGCGTGCGATGAGCCCAACGCCAAGTGGCGGAGAACATGTTATTGGAATCGGGAGCAAATTGCGCCAGAGCGTAGCCGGCCAATGCGCCGAGTCCAGCCAGCAGGAACGCCATGAAGAACGTGCGGAACGATGCTCCGGAAAGCGATGCGGACGCGGAGTAATATGCGTACGATCCTCCGATTTTCGCAGGGAAAATGGCGGCGAGAATAACAACCACCAAACCGGAAAGCACACCGACGATAGCGGAACTGATCGCACCGGTCCACTTGAAACGCAGTGCGGACTTACGCGCCAGCATATAAGCGCCAAACGCGGCGCCGCGCAATTGCAGGATGGCCATGCGGCTGCGGGAATTCCTTCCGTGTGTCCGCAGTGCGGCGTCGCCGTCACCGCAGATATGCGATTCTGTGGTTCCTGCGGTTTTCCGTTGGGGACACAAGGTGCTCAGCCGGCTGAGACCACTCAAATCGATGTTCCGCCGGCAACGGCCGCATATCCTCCGGTTCCCATGCCCGCGCCATCAAGCCTGCAGCTAGACATGCAGTCCGGAACGCAATCTGATCCGCAAGCCAATGATTGCAAGAACCGCAAGAAGCCAATCATCATCGCAATTATTGTAATTATTGCGGTGATAGCGTTAATCGCGGGATTTGTTGTATGGAAATCAACCAATCGTAATAGCGGTGACGATTCGGCGCAAAACGGTTCTTCGACGGCGCAAAACGCGGATGAGCAATCCAACAAAACCAAGCAGAACGATGCGGCCAAGCAAACCAAGGATTGCGCGACAACGCCCGACGCGGGCTTGGAGAGTGTCGAGAAAAATGGAACCACGATGATTGCGACCGTCGCGTTCTCTGCACACGCCTGCGGTGACACCGCGTGGAAAGGCGAGGACGTCACAATCTCCATCAAGGATTCCAGCAATGAGGTGATCGCGTCCGCGGTGTACGACTTCGCATCCGATCCGATGCAGTTCACAAGCGGCACAGCGACGCTCGAGCTGGCGTACGCGATAGGGCAGTACTGGCGTGCGTCCGACCAGATCGAAACCAAGTCGACCAGCATGGTGGTGCAGAAGGGTGCGACGCCGAACGGTAATGCGGTTGCGAGTGTGGGAGACGCAAGGGGTGGCGCGAACATTGCCGACTCCGATGCGGAACGCTATGCGCAGCTGGCGTTGAGCTGGCAGCTGTCTCATGACCGGTCGGCGGTTTCCGGACTGTACGACATTCCGACAACGCAGCTGTTCAGTCGTAAATACGGTATGGAAGTCGACGGCAAAACCCAGCAATACCGCGATATTTACGCGCAGTATCTTACATCGCGCGCTTCATGGCCGAAGGCGGTGTTGGCGTGGGCCGCGGACTACAGCTACTACACGCGGTATGGGCATGAGGCCGATTATTACGTGCTTCTTTCCGGGGAGGAGTTCGGTTCGGTGGCTGATGCGCGTGCATGGTGTTCGGACAATGGATTCGGGGAGAATGATTGCATGGCCGTGCAAATAAATTAGCGAAGTGAATTGGCGGAAGTGTTTGGGGCGATTGGATTACGCGGAACGACAGTTGTGAAGAAATTGTGATTTCCTGCCTTGGCTGTGCTGTTTAGATAGGGAACATGACGGCTGGATCGCATTTTTCTGTAATTTATGCAATATGCTGAAATCGTTGAAAAATAGCGGTTCTACAATCGCGACACGCCGAGAGTTGCGTTCTTCTTGATTCTGAGTATATTTACTTCTTGTGCTCAGCGAGAACAAAACCTCGCAAGACCAACGCCCCTTTAGCTCAGTTGGTTAGAGCAGCTGACTCTTAATCAGCGTGTCCAGGGTTCGAATCCCTGAGGGGGCACAGACAAAACCTTGGAACTCCGGTTCCAAGGTTTTTTTGTTTTCTGATGCTCGCATGTCTACTCCCACATCCACTGCAGTTTGCGTAGAAACTGTTTCTCGGGCCTATCCTCCTCGTACTCCGCATCCGTACTATCGGCAAGGTTCTCCAGCGTCCTGATTCCTCCAGTCAGTGGAGGAATCTTCCCGTTTGTAAGCATCCCAGAGTCCGAAAACATCCAATCGGTGGAGGGATCTTCCCGGAAGTGGGCCTTTCAGCGGGCGAAACATCCAGTCGGTGGGGGAAGCTTCCCGCTGGCGCACGCTTCAGCATCTTGATTCCTCCAGTGACTGGGGGAATCTACCCGGAAAGCAAGCCTTCCAGCGGGCAAAACGTCCAGTCGGTGGAGGAATCCACCCATCGACTGGCGTCTCAGCGTCCTGATTCTTCCAGCCGGTGGGGAAATCTACCCGCTGGCGCACGCTTCGGAGTCCTGATTCCTCCAGTGACTGGGGGAATTTACCCGGAAAGCAAGCCTTCCAGCGGGCAAAACGTCCAGCGGGTGGAGGAAATGGGATGCTAAGGAAATGGCTTTGCGATGAATTCCCGTGGATGGACTTACGCACCGGCCCTACTGGCTTCCCGCGACGGACTCACTATGGCTCCCGCATGCCGGCCGACGCCTCATCACTCCATGAAGACACGCGTTCCAGGTTCAATCCCCCGGCGCGTCCACCCTGGTAATAACTTCCGAGGGTATAGACAATAACTTTGGTTCCGATATGCTCAAAGGCCCACGTGCGGTCCGATCATCGATTTGCTTCTTTGTCTGAGAATAATGACGTATTACTCTGATTGCAGAAGACAAGATCGTGGGCACTCTTGGCAAGGGCAGGTCGACAGGCTCCAACGCGCAGTACGACATCTCTAATCTTCATTTCTACAGGGATGGCGAAGACATCGGTATTGCAGAGTTCTTCGGAGTGGATTCATCATCTATAGATAAAGCCAGCACCATGGTTGTGGCCACGCTGACCACACCGAAGAAGGCTGCGAAAGGCAATCTCATTGGCACATGGGGATTCTCTGCCAAGGCGGCAGGTCTGACCATTACCGAAATGCAGATGACTATGCAGACTGGCGGTACGTGGACCGGCAGCATGAAATCCGCAGGTGACGACAAAGCCGAACAATTCGGCGGTACTTGGGTCAGCCAAGGCGGATCCACATACCATATCAACGAAACGCAATCGTATAATTCCGAATTCGATGTGACGCTGCCCAGCGGTCGGCAGTACTGACGATAATGGTGGAACTGGCGAAACCGCGGTTTGCCGAATCAAACTACGAGTGCAATATCCAACATATGAAACCAGCGCTATGACGTCATACCTAGTGGCATACTGACTTCCAGTGCGGGGAGTAATGTTGGACGCTGTTGTCCGCCGAGAGCGGAATCGACATCAATCTGATTCTTATTGAGAAGAAGCAATAGAGGAAACAGCAGTGGAATACTCGACTTTTGTCAAACTTGCGGCCGAATTCTTCGGTACCGCCATTCTGATGATCTTCGGCAACGGCGCTGTCGCGAACGTTGAACTGAAGAACACCAAGGGCCACCATGCGGGCTGGCTGAACATCGCCATGGGCTACGGCTTCGGCGTGATGATCCCGGTGCTCATGTTCGGTGCCGTCTCCGGCGCGCACATCAACCCGGCCATGACCATCGCCCAGGCTGTGAACGGCCTGTTCGACTGGAGCCTCGTGCTGCCGTACATCATCGCCCAGCTGCTTGGTGCCGCCGCAGGTCAGCTCGTGGTGTACATCACCTACTACCCGCACTATAAGGACACCGAAAACGCCAACGCCATCCTCGGCACCTTCTGCACCACCGACGCCCACAACGACCGCATCAACTACTTCGTCAACGAGTTCTTCGGCACCCTCGTGCTCGTGTTCGGCGCCCTGTGCTGCCTGTCCATGCCGTGGGGCGAAGCGGACCACGCTGCCGCTTCCATCGTGGTCGGCTTCATTGTGTGGGGTCTCGTGACTTCCATGGGCGGCCCGACCGGTCCTGGCCTGAACCCGGCCCGTGATCTCATGCCGCGACTGCTGCACGCCATCCTGCCGATCCCGTCCAAGGGCTCCTCCCGCTGGGGCGAGGCTTGGATTCCGGTTGTCGCCCCGATTCTGGGCGCTATCGTGGGTGCGTTCGTGTTCAAGTTGTTCGCCTGATCGCATTCAATCATTCGTGACTTGTTTGCCTGACCGTCGCATAAGTTGCGTTTGATATATGAGAACTGTTGCATAAAGCCTGTTTTCCTCGGAAAATTTCCGGTACGGGGGAAGCGGGCTTTTTGCATGCCTACTGTTGGCTGGTAGTGTTGCCGCGGAAGAGATATGCTGCCACCTGCGTGACGGCAGGGTTATAAGGAGGCCGGATTGAAGCGAATTCGTACCATTCTGCGTGCGCTCGATCCGAAAGCGGCCGCCACCATGAGCCGCCGGGAACGGACGGAAGCGTTCCGCATCCGCAGAAGCGTCGTGGCTTGGATTCTTGCATTATGCGTCATCGTGTCATGTACGTCGTGCAGCGTGCATGCCGTGCTGGTCAACGCGGTACTGAACGGACATGCGAAAACGGCGCAGATCGGCAATTCCGGAACACATTCAGAAAAAACGGATCAATCCGCGAAATCCGAAAAGAAATCGCAACAATCAGAGAAGAAAACCTAGGAATCGTCGGAAACGAAAGACGCAAAGGCCTCAGCGGAGGAAACGGCGGAACCGCAGGAAGACGCCGTCACCAAAGCGCTTCGCGAGCAGTCGGCCGCGCTGATGGACGATCAGAAAAGCGAAATACTTGCGAAAGCGCAGCAAACGGCGCAAAACAGCGGATATGGCATGGTGCAATATCATTACTGTGTGGTCACCAATGGTGAAGTCGGATCAGTCGAAGATTTTTCGAATGCCGTGTTTCGTATTCTGAACAGCGAACATGGATGGGCGCGCAGGCGCGATTTTCGAACCTTCTACGGACGGCAATTGCGATTTCAATATCGTGCTCGCCCAAGCGTCGACCTTGCCGACGTTCTCGTCGGTATGTTCGGAGCAATACAGCTGCCGTGTGGGCAACAATGTGATTATCAACGATGATCGTTGGAATTCCGGCACGGACGTGTGGATGTCGGGAGGCGGCGACTTGGCGCGATATCGCACGATGGTGATCAATCATGAGGTCGGGCACCGGTTGGGGCATATCGACAATGAGATGACGTGCGCGGGGCTGGCCAAGCGGCACCGCTTATGCAGGAGCAGTCCATATTTTTGGATGGCTGTGCGATCAACGAATATCCGCTTGATTCGGAATTATGGATTGGCTGAACGCGATTGCGGAATAGAGCTGCAGAATAAAACTGCAGAATAGGGCCTACAGTCCGAAATATGCGTTGAACTCGCCTTGATCGAGCGTGCGGTCTGACGTGTTGGTGCGAACGGCATCCCAACTGAATACGCCAAGCGCTTCGTCGGCGCTCATAGGCTGCGGTTTGGTGTGTTTCAGGTCTCCCTGCAATCCGAGCAGCCATGCGCAATAGCCGATGATCTGTTGCGCGGTGGCGCCGTGTGCCGTGAGTATGCCGAGATCGAGCGAGCGCTCGCGTTTGGCAAGGCGTTGGCCGGCTGCGTTGTCGATGAGGGGCAGATGCGCGTATGAGATGGTCACATCGTCAGGTTTATTGGAACCGTCGGCAGGATGGAAGGGCTGTGTCGGTTCGGAAGGCTTGAATCCCGCGTTGATAAGGGCTTTGCGAATGTAGATTTGCAAAGCGTTGGAGCGAAGCAGATCACGGCCGCGCACAATGTCGGTGATGCCCATGTCGAGGTCGTCCACGGTGACGGCCAGCTGGTAGGAGTAGATGCCGTCCGAGCGGCGCACGATGATGTCGCCGATGTCGTGGGCGAGGTTGTATTGCTGGGTGCCGAATACTTCGTCGTGGAAGGTGATGGTGGTGTCGGCGGTGGCGATGCGCATCGAGTGGCGGTCGTTGTTGGCGAGGCGTTGTTTCGCACGCTGCGGTTCGCTGGCGATGAGGCGTCGGCATGTTCCTGGGTACACGGTGAAACGATCGCCTTCCTGTGGCGCAGAGGCGGCGCGGATGTCGGCGCGCGAGCAGAAGCAGGGGTAGATGAGCGGTGTTGCCTCAGAGGTGGCTGCTTCGTTGCCTGCTGTAGTGCTGCAGGGCTTGGAATCGTTGGAACCAGTACTGATAATATCGCTGATTTCGTCAAAGCTCAGCTTGCTGAGAAGCTCAAGCGCTTCCTGGTATAGGGCGTGTCGCGACGACTGGAATACCGGTTCGTCATCCCAACCGAGACCAAGCCATTCGAGATCGCGCATCATGGTTTCGGCGGCGCCGGGAACCACTCGTGGCTCGTCGATGTCTTCGATGCGCAGCCGTATGGAATCACCCGATTTGCGGGCGGAAAGCCATGCTCCGAGCATGGCGTAAACGTTGCCGATGTGCATGCGTCCTGATGGGGTTGGTGCGAATCGGCCGGTCATGGCTGCTCCTTTGGTGGGTTGACTGTGGCAGTACGCAACTGTACCCGTTGGGGTTTAGCTAGGTTTAGCGTAGGGCGATTCAGGTGGCGTGAGCCCCCATAGCCTTACGTTAAAGTGGTAGTATATGCCGTTCGGGCGCGTTCGTTTGTGATGGTAATCTACGAGCACGAGAATGGTATTCCGTTTTGTCGGATGAATGGGGTCGATATGACGAAAAGGCAGTTTAGTAACACGGAGGTCGAGTATCTTCGTGCGTTGCCGGCGGTTGAGTCGGTTACGGAAAATCGGATCACGTATTCGCGTGATTTTCAGATCAGTTGCATGCGCCGATATTTGGATGGCGAGCGGCCGAGCACGATTTTCACGTCGGCTGGGTTGAGCCCTGCGATCATCGGGCGCAAGCGTGTGGAACGTAATATCGCACGTTGGAAAGTGGATCTGGATATTATGGCGGCCGCAAGAAGCAATTCCACGACGGGCGCCTTGTCTTCCGACACCAGGGAACGATTGGTGACTGTGCAGTTGGGGCAGATTCGATCGCTGACGTGTCAGGTGCTTGCGTTGAAGGAACGCGTTGATGCTTTGGAACGCAAATTAGACGAATCGCAAGGCTGAATTTGAGTTCGCTGAGAAAATTTTTTTTTGAAGAAAAAAGTTTTTTCGGCGCGTGTTTAGTAAATCTTGCATATAGTTGCTGTCGGACGGAGTCTTTGAAGTTCCCCCTTCTACTGCCGTCTGTTTTATTAGCCCGTACGGATATCGGTCGCTTTATCGCTTCACTTCAGACCGTCGTACGGGCTTCTTCTTACTCTGGTAGAGGTAGTTGGGATTGAACGCAAGAGGCTGAACATGACTGCATATATGGACCATAAGAATCTTGCCAATGAGGTGATCGACGGTGTGCGTGCCGTGCAGATCGCCGATGGCGTGCACCGTGTGCTGGACCGCATCGCATCGGCGGAGCAGCATGCCGGGCGTGACGCAGGTTCCGTACGCCTGCTTGCCGCCACGAAAACGCGCGACGTAGGTGAGATCATGGCTGCGATCGACGCTGGCGTGCGTATGATCGGCGAGAATCGTCCGCAGGAAGTGATGGCGAAGGCCGAAGGATTGATGGCACGTTGCGGGGAGCGCGGATTCGCGTTGGGCGTTGCCGACGATGCCGGCGCTTCCACTATTGCGGGTGAGCATATTCCGTTCCATCTGATCGGCCAGCTGCAAAGCAATAAGATCGGCAAAGTGCTGCCGGTCGTCAACACCATCGAATCGGTTGATTCCCTTGACTTGGCGGAGAAAATCTCACGCAGGGCCGTGGCGCGCGGCATCACCGTGGGCGTGCTGCTGGAAGTCAACGAATCGGGTGAGGCGTCGAAATCCGGCTGCGATCCCTCGCATGCCATCCGCATCGCGCAAAAAATCGGTACATTGGACGGACTTGAATTGCAGGGGCTGATGACCATCGGCGCGCATGTCGACGACGAAACCGCCATCCGCAAGGGATTCGAGCACCTGCGCAAAACCCGCGACCATATTCTCGAATCCGGCGAGCCGGGCACGCAATCCTGCCGCGAACTGTCGATGGGCATGACCGGCGACATGGAACTTGCGGTTGCGGAAGGATCCACCATCGTGCGCGTCGGCACCGCGATTTTCGGCGAGCGTGCTTTTATCTGACGTTTTCTTCCTGTGACGGGCCTTCGCATGATGTGATGGCCCGTTTTTTTTTTCGATGTTTTTGATTGTCGGGCGTTGCATGTCGATGATATGGACGATTCGACGATTGTTGCGGGTAGACTGGCAGACATGAGAATCGCACGTTTTTCGCATAATGATGTACCGCAATACGCTTTCGTGCAGACCGACGAAAGCGACGGCAAGGACTATCTCGTGGCGCTTGAGGGGCATCCTCTGGCCGGTGCCGGTGTGAAGCCGACCGGCGAGCGTTTTCCGGTGGATGGCGATGGCGTTCGTCTGCTCTCTCCGGTGATCCCGTCGAAGGTATACGGGCTGGCCAAGAATTACGAGGCGCACGCGCAGTTCATGCATGAAGCAGGCCATTCCGACATCAAGCACGCTCCGGAAGACATGGTGATCTTCTCCAAGCCGAGCACGTCGGTGATCGGCCCGGACGATCCGATCGTGATCCCGTCGTACTCGAACGATATGAATTTCGAGCCGGAAGTGGCCGTGGTGATGGGGCGCATCGCCAAGAACGTGACGGTCGAACAGGCCATGGATTACGTGCTCGGCTTCACTTGCGTGAACGATGTGACATTGCGTGACCTGCAGGGACTTGACCCGATGTGGACGCGTGCGAAAGGCTTCGACACCTCCTGCCCGCTCGGCCCGTGGATCGTGACCCGCGACGATTTGGATTGGAAGGACGCGAAGATCTCCTTCACGCTGAACGGTGAGGATGTCGAGCTGGCTTCCGGCACCACGGCGAATCTGATTCACGGCATTCCGGAGCAGATCGCGGCGATTTCCAGCTTCACGACGCTGCTGCCGGGCGACGTGATTCTGACGGGCACGCCGAACGCTTCCGGCCATCTTGATCCGGGCGACGAGGCGATCGTGCACGTCGAAGGCATCGGCAGCCTGCGCAACGTGGTGGTGCGCGGCTGATTGCCGATTGCTGATTGACATATTGAAGATATGAAGGCCGTCACCTTTCGTGGGTGACGGCCTTTGTGCTGCGTTGTTCGCGATTTCCCGTTTAGTGAACAAAAGTTGAGTGTTGCAGGCTCAACTTTTGGGAATAGAATGGTGGTGAAGTCGGTTGAGCATATCAGACAACGACATATGCGTCGACGCGACCGTGCGAAAAACGGACGATCGGCGCGAACCATGGAGGATGATATGGAACAGAAGTTCACCACAATGGCGCAGGAAGCCATTTCCGACGCCGTACAGAACGCGTCGGCAGCAGGCAACGCGCAAGTCGAAACCCTGCACCTGCTTGACGCGCTGCTGCGCCAGGAAAACGGCGTGATCCGCGGTCTGATCGAAGCCGCGGGCGGCAACGCGCAGAACATCAGCGCCGCCGTGCACCAAGCGCAGGACGCGCTGCCAAGCGTCAGCGGATCGACCACCGCGCAACCGCAAGTCAGCAGGCAACTATCCGCAGTACTTGCGCAAGCCGGCAAGGAAATGCAGCAGATGGGCGACGAATACGTATCCACCGAACATCTGCTCATCGCCATCGCGGCGGCAAAGCCGAATCAGAGCGCGCAAATCATGGAACAATACGGCGTGACCGCCGACGCGCTACGCAAAGCCGTGCCAACGATCCGAGGAGGCGCGAAAGTGACCAGTCCCGACGCCGAAGGCTCCTACAAAGCCCTCGAAAAGTATTCGACCGACCTGACGGCAGCCGCGAAAGAAGGCAAGCTCGACCCCGTGATCGGCCGCGATCAGGAAATCCGCCGAGTCATCCAGATCCTGAGCCGCCGCACCAAGAACAATCCGGTGCTGATCGGCGAGCCTGGCGTGGGCAAAACCGCCGTGGTGGAAGGCCTTGCGCAGCGTATCGTCGCCGGCGATGTGCCGACCACCCTGCAAAACAAGAAGCTCATCTCGCTTGATCTGGGCTCCATGGTGGCAGGTTCGAAATACCGTGGCGAGTTCGAGGAACGCCTGAAGAGCGTGCTGCAGGAAATCAAGAACGCAGACGGGCAGATCATCACGTTCATCGATGAGATCCATACCATCGTCGGCGCGGGCGCGGCCGAAGGATCCATGGACGCGGGCAACATGCTCAAACCCATGCTCGCGCGAGGCGAACTGCGCCTGATCGGTGCCACCACACTCGACGAATACCGTGAGAACATCGAAAAGGATCCGGCATTGGAACGCCGTTTCCAGCAGGTGTTCGTAGGAGAGCCGAGCGTGGAAGACACCATCGCCATCCTGCGTGGCATCGCACCGAAATACGAAGCCCACCACAAGGTGACCATCGGAGACGATGCGCTCGTGGCCGCGGCGACGCTGTCGAACCGGTATATTTCCGGCCGTCAGCTGCCGGACAAAGCCATCGATCTGGTTGACGAGGCCGCATCGCACCTGCGCATGGAACTCGACTCCTCGCCTGAGGAAATCGACGAACTGCAGCGTCAGGTCGACCGTCTCAAGATGGAAAAATCGTACCTGCTTGGCAATCCGAAAGACGATGCCGACGCGCAGAAAGCGGAAAACGAGCTTGATGAAAGCGCCAAGGAACGTCTCGACGACCTCAACAAGGAAATCGCCGACAAAAGCGAGAAACTCAACGGTCTGAAAGCACGCTGGGACGCCGAAAAGAACGGGCACAACCGCATCGGCGACCTGCGCAAGAAGCTCGACGAACTACGCACCCAAGCCGAACGGTATGAACGCGAAGGCGATCTGGCGAAATCCTCCGCCATCAACTATGGCGAAATTCCGGCCATCCAGAAGGAGATCGCGCAAGCCGAACAAAACGAGGCGGCGGCCAAGAACAGTGCGGCAGGCGGTGCTGACGGTGGCTTGGGTGGCGATATTCCGATGGTGCCGGACCGCGTTGACGCCGACTCCGTGGCCGAAATCGTGTCCGACTGGACGGGCATTCCCGTCGGACGCCTCATGCAAGGCGAAAACGAGAAGCTGCTGACCATGGAAGACTATCTCGGCAAACGTGTGATCGGCCAGAAGGAAGCCATTCAAGCGGTTTCCGATGCGGTACGTCGTTCGCGTGCGGGCATTTCCGACCCGAACCGCCCAACCGGCTCGTTCCTGTTCCTCGGCCCGACCGGCGTGGGCAAGACCGAGCTCGCCAAGGCGCTCGCCGACTTCCTGTTCGACGATGAAAAGGCCATGGTGCGCATTGACATGAGCGAGTACATGGAGAAGGCCTCCGTGTCTCGTCTAATCGGTGCTGCGCCAGGCTACATCGGCTATGAGGAGGGTGGCCAGCTGACTGAAGCCGTGCGTCGCCGCCCATATTCGGTGGTGCTGTTCGATGAGGTTGAAAAGGCCAATCCTGAAGTATTCGACGTGCTGTTGCAGGTGCTCGACGACGGCCGTTTGACCGACGGGCAGGGCAGGACCGTGGACTTCAAGAACACGATTCTGATCATGACCTCCAACCTTGGCTCGCAGTTCCTGGTGAACACCGAACTGGATGACGAAGCCAAGAAGAAGGCCGTGATGGACGCCGTGCATATGCAGTTCAAGCCGGAATTCATCAACCGCTTGGATGAACTGGTTATGTTCCACCCGCTTACGCGCGAAGAGCTCGGCGGCATCGTGGACATTCAGGTGGCGCAGGTTTCGGCCCGCTTGGCGGATCGCCGCATCAAGCTGGATGTTACCGATTCGGCGCGCGATTGGCTCGCCAACACCGGTTACGACCCGGCGTATGGCGCTCGCCCGCTGCGTCGTTTGGTACAAACCGAAGTCGGCGACCAGTTGGCGCGCATGCTGCTGGCCGGCGAAGTGCACGACGGCGACACCGTGCTTGTGGATCAGACCGGCGGCGACCATTTGGAGCTCTCCTCGTGGGCGCCGGGGCAGATTGACGACGATTTTTCGGCAGAGGCTAAGTGACGGTCGGAGTCATTCGGCTGATCGGTTTGGCCTGACTGACTGTTGATTGGCCGAGTCACAAAACGGTCTAACCGTTGACGGTGGGCGGACTGCGCACATGCGGGTCCGCCCATTTTTCGTGCGATTGCGCGATTTTCTTTTGCGAAAACCGTTTTACCGTGACGGTTGGCGGTCATATGCCTGCAAAACCAAGCCTGCGACCGTCAAAACCGTCGCACCGATCAACACGGCGATCGCAAGCTTCGGCTGAAGCCCGAAAATCAGCCACAAAGCGAACGTCCACACCGCGATGACCATCGTCACGGTCGCGGTAATCTGCGTTACCCGCGTGCGAATCTCATATGTGATGCTGGCCTGGATAAGCGTATCCATGCTTTGCTGTGTTTCTTGCGTTTCTTGCGATTGTATTTCTTGCTTTTCTTGCGATTGTGCGGTCGGAATATCGCCTTCCGATGCTTTCTTTGCCATGGGGCGTTGCGCGATCAGCGAAATCGCAAGCGATAGCACGGCGACCATGCTTGCGAAAGCGAAATACTGATTGCGTGACCCCGCGGGGAAAATCCACGACACCACGCACGCCAGCAGACTGTAGACGTACACAATGGTCATGGCGAGCGACAGCAGCGAATCCGCGTTGGGCGTGTGGCTTTTCAGGGCGGCGATACCGCGATTGTGCATCGGCGCGGCGCAGTAGAACATGACCGGCGTGGCGATGATGGCGTGCAGCCATGGATTGGTCAGCCAGTGGGGAAGTGTGATGCCGCCGAATGTCAGCATGGTTACGGTGAATGTGGGAGCGGTCAGTATGGTTGCGATGGCGAGACTCTTGGCGATGTCGCTTCGGTGTGTTGCGCCGGCTGCCTCGTCTGGATTTTCGGTGTGATTTTCGGTGTGATTCTTGGCGGGCTTGTCATCGGTGATGCGTTGGTGGGAGGGGGCTATGTCATCGTTTTCGCTTAGGAATAGCCTGAGGATGGCCCAAGTGGCCACGGCCGCCGCAACAATCGCCGCCACCGTCATAAACAAATCGAATCCCATGTGTTTCCGAACCCCCGGATTGCCTCTTGAATGCCTCTCGAATATTCAGCGTGCTCGCGTTGCCGCATGTTCGTGAGCATGCTTTCGGCTCCAAGCATAATGCAGCTGGGCATGGATGTCTTGCGAACTTTGATCTTCCAAGATGTCTTGGTCATGCTGTTATATAGAACATATGTTCGACAATCCTGTGTTTGTGGTGATTCTTCTGGTGGTTGTGGCCGTGCTTGGAGCCGCGGCCGGCTTTTTTGCGGGCCGTTCCAAAGGGCAGGAAATGGCCCGTGATGCGAAAACCGCTGATCTTAACGAGGCGAAAGCGCAGATCGAAGCTGATCGGCAGGAAATCAGCGAATTGTCCACGGCGGTGACCCAATACCGCACGCAGGCGGAAGGGTTGGCCCAACAGTTGACCTATCTCAAATCGCAGCTCGCGCAGGCCCAACGGGCCGAACAGGAACGAGTGGAGCGGGAGCGTGAGCGGGCCGCGGCCGAAGCGGAACGCAAGCAGGCCGAAAACGAGCGAAAACTGCAGGAGCAGAGCAAGGTATTGTCCGCGCTCGCGCCCGTGCAGAAGAATCTTGACGCCCTGCAGCAGAAGGTTTCGCAGATCGAAGAGGGTCGCAAGCGGGAAATGGGTGCGCTTGGCGAGCAGCTCAAAGGCCTTGGCGAGCAGCAGGCTCGTCTTGACCGCGAAACCAACGCCCTGTCGTCCGCGTTGCGCAACAACAAGGTGCGCGGCGCGTGGGGTGAGGCGCAGCTGAGGAACATCGTGGAATCCGCGGGACTGCTGGAACATGTGGATTTTGACACCCAGGTGGTCGTCACCGACGTGGATGGGCGTACGCAGCGTCCGGATATGGTCATCCATATGCCGGGCGGCAAAACCATTCCAATCGATGCCAAGGCTCCGTATGCCGACTACCAGAAGGCGTGCGAGATTCCCGATACCGCCACGCCCGAGGAGCTGACGCGAAAGTCGGAGCTGCTGCATGCGCATGCCAAGGCAGTGCGTGAACATGTGAAGACCTTGGGCGACAAGGCCTATTGGAACGCGTTCGCCGATGCCCCCGATTTTGTGATCGCCTTCATCCCCAACGAATCCCTGCTGCAGGCGGCTTTGGAAACTGACCCGACGCTGATGGATGACGCGTTTGCACGCAAGGTGGCTTTGACCTCGCCGATTACCCTATGGGCGGTGCTGAAATCCGTGGCATACGCGTGGCAGCAGCAAAGCCTGACCGATGACGCGAAAATGCTGTTCGACCTGTCCCGCGAATTGTATGAACGGTTCGCGGTGTTGGGCGATCGCGCCACCAAGCTGGGGTCCGCCATCACCAAAACGGTCGGTGCCTACAATGCGTTCGCCTCGTCGCTGGAATCGCGCGTGCTGGTCACCGCACGCAAGCTGCAGCGCGTCGACCAGAGCAGAATCATCGAACCCGTAAACATGATCGCGCCAGAAAAGGCCGACATCCGCGAACTCACCGCCCCTGAAACCAACGAGCAGTAGGTGCTGTGAAAAGGGTGTATTATGGGTGCTTTGGAGCAAGTGCTGCAGCGGGTGTTGTAATGCTATTTGGCTTTGTATGGGGGTCTATAAATCCTTGATGAGGCTCTTTTAAGGGGATTGTCCGGCTTCCGCCGTCTTTGTTGCAAAGGGGCTGCTGGCTGGAATTGTTATTGAATTGTTACTGGCTGGGATTGTGGTGAAAGTCACCATAGCTTTGAATAGAACATAGACCGTTAACGTTCACAGTGTTGTAGGGCGCGTCGCGGTTCGTGGTTGGACATGGACGGTCCGGCCATGCGGCCACAAGCAAAAGAAAAACAATAAATACGGACCAGCGCCGCCGACTCAGAACGAACGACGGTGATGCAGTAATGAAGCATAAGCAGAGCGCTAGCTATCACTCTATGTCGTAACCGTGTGCGGCGGTGGTAAATCAAGGAGAGTGCATGAAACGACATAGCCAACGATTGCGCGATATTCTCAGACGTGGGCTTGCCATCGCGGTCACGGTACCGATGATGGTTTCGTTCGCGCCGGTCGCATTCGCTGAAGACGGCGCCGGAACCGGTAACGGTTCGGCAACCCCCTCTGCTTCAAGCGGTCTGAACCTGCTTGCCAGCTATGATTTTTCCGACGGAACTGCGACTGACACATCCGGCAACGGGTACAACCTGACCATGAACGGCGGTGCGAAGGTCGAAGCGTTCGGCGACAGGAACAATAACCAGGCGTTGTCTCTGCGAGGCAATGGCCAGTATGCTTCGTTCCCGGATGAGCTGTTCGCCAAGGCGGGCAACTCGTTCACCATGGAATTCGCTGCCAAATCACGTCATGCTGATGACGGCAACTATTTCAGCTTCTCTGTGGGTGGAAGCCAGCAGAAATACCTGTTCTGGTACCTGAGCACCAAGTCCACGAAGTTCGTCATTTCCGATAACAAGTGGAACAATGAGCAAGGATTTAAGACTTCGCTGTCTAACAATGACAATATCTGGCACAACTACAAGCTGATCGTCGACGGCGAAACCCTCACCATGCTTCGTGACGGCGAACTTGTCGGATACAAGGCAAACACCGGCATCACCATGGCCGATCTGGGCAGCACCGCCGCAACCATCGGCAAATCCCTGTATAGCGGCGACGCTTATTGGAGTGGCGCGATCGATGACATCAAGATCTATCAAGGTGCGGACGTCACGTTGCCAAGCAGCGTGACGATCGTTGGCGATGGCGTGCTTGACGGTGCACTGACCATGGTTGAAAACAGCGCTACGAAGCTAACGGCCACGGTTTCTCCTGAAAACGCCATCAGCACCGATGTGACATGGGAGTCGTCGAAGACTTCCGTCGCCACCGTCGGCAGCGACGGCACCGTCACGGCTGTCGGAGAAGGAACCACCACAATCACGGCGACTACGAAGGCCGGCGGCGTTTCCGCAAGCGTTGACGTCACCGTCAAGCCGTTGGATCCGGCGACCGTGGTCCAATTCGATCTGGATTCCGCGATTTCTGCCGTCAACGAGGCGACCACCGAGAATCTGCCGCTGATTTCCACCGGCTCGAAGTACGGATCCACCATCACTTGGACGTCTTCCAATGAAAATGTGATCACCGGAACCGATACAAATTACCAGGCGCCGTCGGTCGGATCCGCTGACCCGTATAAGGGTGCAGGCGTTGTGACCCGCCCTGCATACGGTGACGGCGATGCCGCGCCGGTAGAGCTGACCGCCACCGCGGCCAACGCTGACGGCAGTGTCACCAAAACCGCCAAAGTGTCGGTGATAGTCAAGGAAAAGACTCGCGAAGTGCCTGACGAAGCTTATGCCGCAGTCACCTTCCTGTCGGATTCCGACAAGACGAATGGTAAGACGGGCGAAGCGCTGTACATGTCTGCCACGGAAGGCAACAACTTCTTCTCCTTCAAGGAAATCAACAATTCCAATCCGGTCATCGAATCTTACGCCGATACCAAGGGCCTGCGCGATCCTTACGTGCTCAAGTCGCATGACGGGGACAAGTACTACATGATCGCCACCGATCTGAAGGTTTCCGCACAAGGATGGGGCCAGAACCAGCAGTATGGTTCGCTCAAGGTTGAAGTGTGGGAGTCCAAGGACATGGTCAACTGGACTCGCACCAACGCGGCCGACGGCGATACCGGCATTAAAATCAATGTCGACAATGCGGGCATGACGTGGGCTCCGGAAGCCTACTGGGATGATTCGCTCGGCGCTTACGTGGTGTTCTTCTCGTCACGTATGTACACCGACGACACCCGTTCCACCGCGGTGACCAGCACCAATACCGGCTACGCGTACAACGTGCTGCTGTACTGCATCACCCGCGACTTCAAGACCTTCACCGAACCGGTGATGTGGCAGGATACCAACTATTCCCGTATCGACTCCACGGTCATCAAGGTTGGCGACTACTACTACCGCTTCACCAAGAACGAGGAAAGCGGCGCTGCCGGAAGCTACATCACCAACGGCAAGTCCACGTTCCTTGAGCGTTCGAAGGTGCTGACGGCCACCACCGAGGAGGCATCTCCCGATACCGATCCGGAAACCGGCTGGCAGCTGCTTGACCAGCGCATCTTGCCGTTCGAAGGTCCGGAGGCTATCAAGCTCAACGCCGGAGACAAGTATCAGAATGAAGCAGGGGATGCCATGGTCATCATGGCTGATTCCGGTGGATACCAGCCGTACATGACCAGCGAATCCGCTCTGCTGAGCTGCGATTGGAACAACCGACTGTCGCAGACCGATGGATGGCATACTCAGAAGGATCAGAACGCGGGTGTGAGCGGCTACGTGTATGCCAATGGCATGCCGACCCCGACCCGCCACGGTGCGTTCGTCAATGTGCCTGCTGCCATCGCCGAGAACATGCATCGTTGGACGACCGCCAACCCCACCACTCCGGATGCGACTGACTCCACGACCAAGCTGGAGCGCGGTAGAGACACGCTGACTGCCACTGTCACCGCCAAGGACGGCGGCAATGTGGCCGGATCGGTTGTCTTCACCGCTGGCGACTGGACCGAAACCGTCAAGCTCAATGCTGATGGCGTCGCCACAGTCACCGCTCCAGAAGGCGCGCTGGGCAAAGTTTCCAAGATCACGGCGGCCTACGGTGGGTACACCGATAACTTGGTCAACGTGTCTGACGATGCAATCGAGCAGACTCCGGATCCTGATCCGACTCCGGACCCGACTCCTGATCCTGATCCGACTCCGGCTCCGACCACTAAGCCCGGTACTACCACCACCAAGAAGACTGCGAAGAAGGCTGCGGTTGTGGTGAATACCGGTGCCAATGTCAAGGGCATAGCGCTGGTCGCCGCAATCCTGGCCATCGGTGGTGCGTTGGCTGTTCTGCGTCGCTGGAAGGCAGCTCGCTGACTTCACATGAACGCTTCGCCTATTCCGTTTCCACGTATTCCATCCATCCCGCGTGAAAACAAGACGAAGCCCCGTAAGAGAAACCGTCCGGTTCTATTTACCTCCTTTCCGGACGGTTTCTCATCCTCCTTGTTATGCATGAATCGCATGCACTAATGCTGAATTCTTCAAGGAATATTTATGAATACGAGAAAACATCTCACCGTCAAACGGTTGACCGGCGCTATCGTCGCCGCCGCAACCATGACTGCCGTTCTGCTCGTTGCGCCAAGTACGATGGCATCGGAGCCATCGGCGCTTGACAAATACAAGAACGAAAGCAGCCTGCTTGTAGATCTGAATTTCAACGATCTTACGGCAGGACAAACCGGAACCTACCAATCGGGAAATATCGTCGCTTCGATTAATGGCCAGACGGCCACGGGAACCGGCGAAGACGGCACCACTGCAGCCAACCTGTCCAGCGGATTCTGGATGAGCCTGACATCCGCGGATGGTAGTGCGGTGCTTCAAGGCAAGCATGCCATTACCATCAGCTACGATTCGAAGCCCGCATCAAGCGGCAACAGCGGCTGGACACTGTACGCGGCCCGCGATGCGGCGAAACCAACCTATGGTTATGAGCATTACATCGGCTTTCTTGACAAAACCGACAAGATCACATTCGAACGCTACAACAACACCACGGGCGGTCGCACGGGAGCCAATGTCAGCGGTGCTTCCAGTGTCGGCTGGAAGCACGTGGATGTAGTCGTATCCGACGAATCCACCACAATGTACGTCAACGGCACACTTGTGAACAGCGTGGAGGCCAAAGAAAGCCATGATCTGACAGAAATCCTCGGCAAAGACGGTGGTATTCTGCAACTCGGCAAAGCGAATTGGGGCGCGGAATACTTTACCGGTCTGATCGACAATTTCAAGATTTACGACAGTTCCCTAGCTGCGGCGACCGATGCGTTCAACGCCATCAGCGTTGCGCAAGAGGCAACCGAAAACTTCTCCGTCATTACGGAAAGCAACGGTGTGCCGATCGTTTGGTCGAGCGATAACAACGCGATCCGGTTCACGGAAGATGGAACCGCGCAAGTTACTCGCCCCGCAGTCGGTGAAGCCGATGCTGTGGCAACTTTGACTGCCAAGCTCAACGGCTCGGACGATCAGTTGCGGACGTTTAAGGTTACGGTTCCGCACATCATATCGGACGATGAGAAGATCCAAAGCGATCTTGATGCCGTGAATATCTTGGACGCCGACGATATTCGTAGCAATTTCGTGGTGCCGACGGTCGGTGACAATGGCTCCGCCATTACATGGTCCGTCAAGAACGATGGCGGTGCGAACGCTTCTATCGCCGAAGGATATAACGAGAACAATGCCAAAGTATCGGTGAATCGGCCGGCTGCCGGCAAAGATTCCGTCAACGTGACATTGGAAGCGACGGCGACGAACAACGGTGCCACCGCAAACCGGGAATTCCCGATCACCGTTTCGCCGATGCCTTCCGACCAAAGCAAAGATGAGGCATACATTTGGGCGTTCTTCACCGGCGAAGGCGTGGGAGGCGAGAAGATAAGCCTCGCCGCTTCCAAGGGCAACAACGCGCTCGACTGGAATACGCTCAATGAAGGCACTCCGCTGTTCACCTCCACCGAAGGCGAACAGGGATTGCGCGATCCATTCATCATGCGCTCGCATGACGGCGACACCTTCTACATGCTTGCCACCGATCTGAAGATCTCCGGCAGGAAGGGCAGCTTCTCGGCGGCACAGTACAACGGTTCGCTGTATATCGAGGTTTGGGAATCCAATGATCTGGTGAACTGGACGAACCAGCGTCATATCAAGGTCAGCGACGACAGCGCGGGCAACACGTGGGCTCCGGAAGCCTACTGGGATGATGAGTTGGGCGAATATGTGGTCTACTGGGCCTCGAATCTGTACGACAATGACGATTCGAGCACTCGTACCTCGCCAAGTTACAACCGCATGATGTATGTGACGACGCCTGATTTCATCACGTTCTCCAAACCGAAGACGTGGATTGACGTGGATCGGAGAGGCCAAGCTGGAGCGGGTTCCATTGATGTGACGGTGCAGAAGGAAGGCGACACCTACTACCGCATCTACAAGGATGAAAAGTCGATGACCTTGCGCCAGGAGAAGTCCAACACCCTGACCGATTCCATTGGAAAAGCCGGCATCAAAGACTACAGCACGGCATTGTCCGGCAGCTCGTGGAGCGAAGTCGGCACCGCGATCGGCAACGACAAATCCAACGGATACGGTGGCACCTTCTCCGCAGGCGAAGGCCCCTCGCTGTTCAAAGCCAACGAAGGCGATGTGAACGGATACCAATACTATCTGTTCGCCGACCAGCCCAGCTATCACGGAGGTCCGAACCATTACGTGCCCATGGCGACCACCGACATTTCCGACGCTTCGAAGTGGACGGTAATCGGCGACAAGATGCCCGAGGAGAACTTCCCCGTCAATTCCGATGGTGGCAAGCCCCGTCACGGCACCGTGGTTCCGGTCACCCGCGCCCAGTATCAGACCGTGCTTGAAGCCTATGCGCCGAGCATCGCGGTCAAGTCGGTGGCATCGGTTGACGTGTCCACTAACGCCGGGACCGCTCCGACGATGCCGGAAACCGTGCATCTGACAATGGCTGACGGCTCCGAACAGGATGCTGACGTGCAATGGGATGACATCGACGCGGACCAGTACGCCAAGGCTGGCACCTTCACCGTCAAGGGAACCGCCCAAGATGACTCCCGCATGCCCGTGGAGGCAACCGTGACGGTATCCAAGCCGGATGACGGCAAGGATGATCCCAAAGATGACGATGCTGCCAAGAAAGCCGGATATCTGTGGCTGTACTTCAACGCATCCGACTATGAAAAAATCAATTACGGATACAGCAAAAACGGCCTGAAATGGCAGGCGCTGAACGATGGTGAGGCAATCATGTCTTCCACGCAAGGCACCAAAGGCATCCGCGATCCGCATCTGATTCGCTTGGAAGAGCCGGATGCGGACGGCAACAAGTATGTGATGCTCGGCACCGATCTGCACGCCGAAGGAAGCGCTTCGGGCGGTTCTTGGAATCAGATCAACGCCAGCACCTATCTTGTGGTCGCCAAATCCAAGGATCTCGTCATCTGGACCGATCCTGAACTGGTATCAACCGGTTTGGAAGGCAAAGTCGGCAACGCTTGGGCTCCCGAAGCGATCTGGGACGCCGAAGCGGGCAAATATCTGGTGTATTGGTCAAGCCGCGACCTGTCAACAGGCGGAGACAATCCCACTACTGGCAATACCGCGCTGAAAGTGTACAAAGCATACACTTCGGACTTCACCACGTTTGAGAATCCTCAAATCTGGATCGATCAAAGCTCGGCCGACCTGCATAACATCATCGACACCACAATCGTGCAAGGCGATGACGGATCCTACTATCGTTTCTCCACATCGGATTGGTACACGGTGATCGACACCGCGGATTCTCTGGAAGCGCAGAAGTGGACCCGACTAGTTGAACGCGACTCCGAAGTCAATGCCGACGGCACGTCGAAAATTACTGGAGACAAAGTCGTCAAGACCTCGGAATCAGGATTGAGCACCCGCATCGAAGGTTTGACCGTGTACCAAGGCACTGATGGGGCGTGGATTGTGATGGGCGACAACGGAGGCTACGCCGGCTGGACCATCGCAAAACTGTCGTCCCTGAAGAAGTCGGGCACATTCTCAAAGGCCTCAGCCAATTTCGGACAGCGATTCCGCCATGGCACCGTCGTCCGTCTAAACGTCGACGAGGAAACCGCCGTGCTCGCAGCTTACGGCGAACATATCGCGCCCAACACTCCTCTGGCACAGCAGAAGAATCCGATCGCGCAATTCACCTTTGACGATGAGGAAACCGGTTACACCAGCGATCTGGCAGTTGCCGGAATCCACGGAACGGCCAAGCTTGAAGATGGCAACAACGGCACCAAAGCCGCTCGACTGGGCAGCGGTTCCTGGCTGAGCGTCACGCAAACCAATGGCGCCGCACTGCTGTTGGACGCCACCGAGTTCACCGTCTCCTACGATGCTAAGCCCGACTCCAACGGCAATACCGGCTGGACCTTCTACGCGGCTCCGTCCACGGCTGCCCCGACGTACAACCAATCCGAACACTACATCGGAGTGCTTGATAAGGTCGGCAGCGTTGTTGTCGAACGATACAACACCGACGGCAGTCGAGATGGTCGAGGCAACGCATCGGCCACCACAAGCGGCGACGGATGGCACAACGTGACCGTCACGGTAAACGCGAAGACGACACGTGTCTACATCGATGGCGTGCTTGCCGGCGAAAGCACGGACGTTTCCGGGCTGGGCGTCAAGGAAATCCTTGGCGAAACCGGAGGAATCCTGCAAATCGGCAAAGCCAACTGGGGATCCGGCGAATACTATTCCGGTCTGATGGACAATCTGACCATCTGGAATCGAACGCTGAACGCCAACGAAATCGCACAACGGAACAACGCGCCCGCGCTCGCATCCATCACTGTGGGCACTGTGCCGACCTCGTCGCAAGCAGATGCATTGCGTGGCACCGATAAGCACAGCAACGTGCGTACCAGCATGGATTGCGACGCGAAAACCATCACCTCCGTAGTGAACAATCGTGCCGAGATCAACGCCGTTCCGGTAACGTTCGCGCTGACTTACGACGATGCGAGTGTCACGGTCGATGGCAAGTCGTTTGCCAGCGGTGACAAGCTTGACATGTCCAAGAAGCATACGCTTGTAATCGAATGTTCGGACGGCAACGGTGGTATCGTTAGCGAAAAATGGACGCTCGAAAAGGCGGTTCAGTCAAATAATCCGGTTTTGCCGGGGCAATATGCCGATCCGGATATCGATTATTTCGACGGAAAATTCTGGATTTTCCCGACGACTGATGGCTTCTCGGGATGGAGTGGGAATTACTTCCATGCTTTCAGCTCGACCGACCTGGTCAACTGGACCGACGAAGGAGTGATCCTCGACGTGGATAAGAATCACGAGCCGACCACGAATGGCGACGAGAATACGGCAATTTCGCCTTGGTCTGTCGGATCCGCATGGGCGCCGACCATCGAGAAAAAGAATGGCAAGTATTACTTCTACTACTGCGCCAAGCTTGAGAGCGGTGAATCGGCGATTGGCGTGGCGGTAGCGGATTCGCCTGCCGGCCCATACAAGGCGGCCAAAGACCCCATCGTTACGCGTTCGATGGAGGGTGTGACTGTGGGGCAGGCCATCGATCCGTCGATTTTTACCGATGATGACGGCACGTCGTATATCCTGTACGGCAACGGTTCGGCGGCCATCGCCCAATTGAGCGATGACATGATGAGCGTGGTGCCGGGAACGGTCAAACGGATCAACGGTCTGAACAACTTCCGGGAATCCGTTGTGGTGTCCAAGCGCGATGGCGTCTATCACTGGACGTGGTCATGCGACGATGCCGGATCGGCGAATTACCACGTCGAATACGGCACTTCGCCGTCGCTGTTCAAGGAAGATGGCTCCGTGACTGATATCGACAACCATGGCGTGCTCCTGCAAAAGGACGCGTCGAAGAATTTGCAGGGTACGGCCCATCAGTCCGAAGTGCACGTGGTGGACGCGAATGGCGAAGAGCGCTGGTTCATGGCGTATCACCGTCACTACACTCCGCTTGGCGTGTTTACTTCCGGGCTTGGCTTTCACCGCGAAACCGCGATCGACGAGATCACCTTCGACGAAAACGGGCTGATGCAAACCATCAATCCTACCGATGAAGGCGTGTCGATCACGATGGCGAAGACCGATGCGTTGTCTTCCGCTGTTGCGGATGCTGCGGCGGTGGTCAACAACGGATATGACAGTGGGAAGTGGGATGCGTTCGTTGAGGCTCGTGACGCTGCGAAACTGGCGCTGTCTAAGGCTTTGGATGAGGGGCTGTCGCAGGCGGACGTCGATGAGGCGTCTGAAGCGTTGACAGCGGCGCAGGCTTCGCTGAAGAGCGATTCGGACAAGCCCGGAGATTCGGACAAACCTGGGGATTCGGATAATTCTGGTGGTAATTCCGGTAATTCTGCTGGCAATGGTAAGAACAATACTGCTTCCAAGACCGGCAACAAGGTTGCCAATACCGGTTCGGCTGTCAGTGGCGTAATCGCCGTGATGGTGTTGCTGGTGGGAGCGGGTGTGGTATTGCGCCGGTGCGTCAGCGGGGCTGGAAGCGAGACCAGATGAGAGTCCGGAAGCGAACCTGGAAGCGGAGTTTGAAACAGATCTGAAGTGGATTCTCGCGCTTAAGTGAGTAATCTGCTGCTCTCGCCGGTTTCTTGGGTTCGGTTCAGGCCGGTTTCATCTTTATGGTGAGACCGGCCTGACTTTTGAAATGTTGATTTTCTGTTGACCATCTGTTGATGGGAGATATTGGACGTTGCTTGTTGACACCAACACTGTCACTCTTTTGACGAGTAGAAACGGTAGGCTGGGACTATGACCGAAGAGAAGACTTTCCGTAAGACCAAGCCGGTTGCTGAATCCACTGCCGCAACCGCTGGCGATACTGTGAACGCAGCCGTTGATTTCGCCATGCTTGAACCGCGTGATCAGCTCAAGTCGCTGCTGCAGGCCGAGATGGCCGATAAGCCGTTCTCGGAACTTTCCTCAGTGTTGTTCGACCATCGTGGAGCGTCGATTGTTGGGCATATTTTGTTGGATACGTTGGAAGAGGCCGGCTATTCCGTTGATGATTTCGATGCGGTTGGTGCGCTGACTGCGGCTGCGGTTCCGCTGGTTTCCGCTATGATCCAGGCGGCCGCTTCTCGAGGTGAAAACCTTAACGGTTTTGTGATGGATTTTGTGTATCCGTCCATCAAGGGGCCTTCGATTGCCGGTAAACGTGTGGTGTTGCTGGATTCCTGGCTGTCTGAAAAGTCATATGTGCAGACGTCCTCTTTGGTCACCTTGCGTAACGGCAATGAGTTGAGCCTTGACTTCTCCGTGGTGAAGAACGAAGGCGCCGAAGTGCTTGCTGTCGCTTCGTTGATTGGTGGCGTCGATATGGCCGACCCGTCGATCAAAGTCGTCAATCCGGTGGATGGGTCCGAAGCTGAACTGCCGTTTGTGGAGGTCTTCAAGGAGTCGGAGCTTCACTGACCAGCGCGACTTTCCGGTTGTACCGGCGGTTTTTTTAATGATGTCATCCGCCGTGTTTCATGGAATGTTTCACGGGTATTGTTCTGTTGGAATCATGCTGACGTTCATGCTGACATGAGTAAAGGAAAAATAAAGTCGGCAGTACGGATGCGGTTGACGGCAGGCGATCTCCAAAATCGCGGTGGGCAATGCTGCGATTGCCGATGTTGATCGTGGGCGAATGGTGGAAGATATAACAGAAGTTACCTGTCGACGAAATATCGGACGACGAATGTGAGGAAAATCGTGCATCAGCCTAATCCTATTGATATTGCGGCGAAAGCGTCCGGAGAGCCGGCTTTTCGTGAGGTGGGCGTAGGTCCGTGGGGCCAAACGCATCCTGGCGAACCTCGTCCGGATGATCCGCAATCACCGAATTATGATCGTCGATTCGATACTGTGCTGCTTGATGAGGGCGACCGTCGTAACGTGCTTGACCGGTACCGCTACTGGACGGTTTCGGCCATTAAAGATGATCTTGACGATCATGGTCGGCATGATTTCGAAGTTGCCGTGGAAAACTGGACGCACGATTTCAATATCGGATCCATGGTGCGCACTGCCAACGCATTCCAAGCGAAACGTGTACATATCGTCGGACCGCACAAGTGGAATCGCAAGGGCGCGCTGATGACGGAACTGTACCAGCACGTCGAAAACCACCCGTCCATAGCCGAGCTTGTCGAATGCTGGAAGCTGCGCATTGCCGGAGAAATCGCCGCAGTCCAATCGCAAGCGGCCGCAATCGCATTCCGCATGCGCGAAAATGCAAAAAAAGCGAACTGTGCCTGCATGAGCGAGGCGGCTTCGTTAGCTGAGATCCGTGTTGCTGGGTGCGCTCCATCTGGTATTTCAATGGACGTTTCAGCTACGAGTGGTATTGAACATGGAAACGAGTCCACTTGTATGGCGCAGTTGGCGGCGATTAATCAGCGTATCGCCGAGTTGAAGGCCGCGCGGGTGATTGCGCTCGATATCATTCCCGGCGCGGTGCCGATGGAAACCTACCATTTCCCGAAGCGATGCCTCATGCTGTTTGGCGCGGAAGGTCCGGGGTTGTCTGAAAAGGCGCTCGAGCTGGCCGATGACGTGGTCTACATTTCTCAGTTCGGCTCAGTCCGTTCCATTAACGCCGGAGCTGCCGCAGCAGTCTCCATGCACGCCTGGATCGCCCAACACGCCACCATCCAACCCTAATTTCCGTTCCTGATTTTCAGCCTTGATTTCCAGTTCCGACTTTCAGTTTTGACTTCCAGTTCTGGCTTCAGTTTTGATTTCTAGTTCTGGCTTTCAGTCTTGATTTTCAACCTTGGCTTTCAACCTTGGCTTTCAACCTTGACTTCGCGTGACGATACCTTCCTTTTGGACTGCCTCCCTTTTTGTTGCTCAAAATGGGAGGCAGTCCAGTTTGCGGGAGGATTGTTCATCCTAGAGTCCAGTTTTCTCCAGTGACTGGAGGTTTTTGGACTGTGCGGGCGTGTCAGCGGGAGGATTCCTCCAGTGGGTGGGTGATTTTGGACTGTGCGGGGCGTGCCGGCAATGCCGGTGTGACGTGGTTGCGGGGCGAGACGAAATGGGCGGGCGCTCGTCACACAGACGCGTTAATGTTAGGGACATGCCTACTTTCACCAAAGAAGAAATCGTGCATCTGGGCGATTTGGCCCGAATTGCACTTACTGACGAGGAGATCACCCGTCTGCAGGGCGATCTGAACGTCATCGCAGAATCCATCAACAAGGTCCAGGAAGTCGCTACCGACGATGTGGAACCAACCGCGAACCCGATTCCGCTGGAAGCCTACCTGCGCCCGGATGTGCCGGAAACCCCGCTGACTCAGGAAGAGGCGACCGCAGGCGCTCCGGTTTCCGAGGCCGGCATGTTCGTTGCACCGCGCATTCTGGGGGAGGAGTGACATGAGCGAACTCGTCAAGCTTTCCGCCGCCGAGATGGCGGCTAAGATCAAGGCCAAGGAAGTTTCCAGCCGTGAACTGGTTGAAGCGCATCTCGAAGTCATCGAGGCCGCCGAGCCGAGCATCAAGGCTTTCCTGAAGGTGTCCGGCGATCAGGCTCTCGAACAGGCCGACGCCTTCGATGCCAAGTCCGATGAGGAAAAGGCACAGCTGCCGGAACTTGCCGGCGTGCCGATCGCCATCAAAGACATGATCGTCACCAAGGGCATCGAAACCACCGCAGCCTCCAAGATCCTCGAAGGCTGGGTGCCTCCGTACGACGCTACCGTCATCGAGAAGCTCAAGGCTGCAGGCATGCCGCTGCTGGGCAAGACCAACCTCGATGAGTTCGCTCAGGGTTCGTCCACCGAGCATTCCGCCTACCAGACCACACACAATCCGTGGGATACCGAACGTGTTCCGGGCGGTTCCGGCGGTGGTTCCGCAGCTGCAGTGGCAGCGTTCGAAGCCCCGCTCGCCCTGGGTACCGACACCGGTGGCTCCATCCGTCAGCCGGGCTCGCTGACCGGTACCGTCGGCGTCAAGCCGACCTACGGCGGTGTCTCTCGTTTCGGCGCAATCGCCATGGCTTCCTCGCTCGACCAGATCGGCCCATGCTCCCGTACTGTGCTCGACGCGGCCCTGCTGCAGGAAGTGATCGGAGGCCACGACAAGCGCGATTCCACGTCCATTCCGGAAAGTCCTCGCCCGATGGTGGCGGCCGCCCGCGAAGGCATGAAGCGTGATCTGAAGGGCCTCAAGGTCGGTCTGATCAAGGAGCTCGGCGGCGAAGGCTTCCAGCCGGGCGTTATGGCACGCTTCAACGAAGGTGTCAAGAAGCTTGAGGAGATGGGCGCTGAAGTCACTGAAGTGTCTCTGCCGCACCTGCCGTACTCCCTTGGCGCGTACTACATCATCATGCCGTCCGAGGTCAGCTCCAACCTGGCTCGTTACGATGGCATGCGTTACGGTCTGCGCGTCATGCCGCCGGCAGGCGTTCCGCAGACCGCCGCCAACATGATGGCCTACACTCGTGAAGCCGGTTTCGGCGACGAGGTCAAGCGTCGTATCATCCTTGGCACGTATGCCCTGTCCGCCGGTTATTACGATGCATGGTACGGTTCCGCACAGAAGGTGCGCACCCTGATCATCGACGATTTCAAGAAGGCTTTCGAGAAGGTCGACGTGCTTGTTGGCCCGACCAGCCCGGTCACCGCATTCAAGTTCGGTGAGAAGACCGAGGATCCGATGGCCATGTATGCCATCGATATCACCACCATTCCGGCCAACCTTGCAGGCGTTCCGGCCATGAGCATTCCTGCTGGTCTGAGCGACGACGGCTTGCCGGTTGGCTTCCAGTTCCTCGCTCCGCAGCAGCGTGACGAGGCCATGTACAAGCCTGCCGCGGCACTTGAGGCGGCTCTCGAGGAAGACTGGAACGGTCCGATCTGGCAGTCCCTGAAGACCCCGTGGCTCGACGGCTTGAACAAGTAGGAAGCATCGGAGGAAAGAAAACAAAATGGCTGAAAAGTTGATGAAGTACGCCGATGCCGTCAAGAAGTTCGATCCGGTCATCGGTCTGGAAACCCATGTTGAGCTGAGCACCACCACGAAGCTGTTCTGCCCGGCCGAAGTCTCGTTCGGTGGCGATCCGAACAGCCAGCTCACCCCGGTGAGCCTTGGTCTGCCGGGTTCTCTGCCGGTGGTCAACAAGACCGCCGTCGATTACGCCATCAAGCTGGGTCTTGCCCTGCATTGCGAAATTGCCGAGTGGAGCCAGTTCGCGCGTAAGAACTACTTCTACCCGGACATGCCGCGCGATTACCAGATCTCGCAGTATGACAAGCCGACCAACGGCAACGGCTATCTTGATGTGGAACTTGAAGACGGCACCGTGTTCCGTGTGCCGATCGAACGCGCCCACATCGAAGACGACGCAGGCAAGAACACCCACGTCGGTGGCGCTGACGGCCGTATCGAAGGCGCTGACCACTCCCTGGTCGACTACAACCGTGCAGGCGTTCCTCTGATCGAAATCGTGACCAAGCCGATCGTTGGCGCAGGCGATCGTGCTCCGGAAATCGCCGGTGCCTACATGCGCGCCATCCGCGACATCGTGCGTGCGCTTAATATTTCCCACGCTCGCATGGAGCAGGGCAACATGCGTGCCGACGTGAACGTGTCGCTGCGCAACAGCCCGTCCGATCCGTTCGGCACCCGTTCCGAAACCAAGAACGTGAACTCGTTCCGCGGTATTGAAAAGACCATTCAGTATGAGATTCGCCGTCAGGCGGCCATTCTGAGCGAAGGCGGCGAGATTCTGCAGGAAACCCGCCACTGGGATGAGGCTTCGCAGACCACCGCAGGCGGCCGCGTGAAGTCCGATGCCGACGATTACCGCTACTTCCCGGATCCGGATCTGGTGATGCTGCACATCACCAAGGAGCACATCGAAGAGATGAAGGCTCAGATGCCGGAAATGCCGCGCGAGCGCCGCAACCGCCTGAAGGGCGAGTGGGGCTTCAACGATTTGGAGATGCGTGACGTGCTCAACGCCGACGCTCTGGATCTGCTTGAGGAGACCGTCAAGGCTGGTGCCACCGCCGCAGGTGCCAAGAAGTGGTGGCTGGGCGAGCTGAGCCGTGAAGCCAACAACAAGGGCGTGAGCCTCGAAGAGCTACCGATCGCTCCGGCCGATGTGGCTGAGGTTGAGAAGCTGATCGCCGATGGCAAGCTCAACGACAAGCTGGCCAAGCAGACCGTCGCCGGTGTGCTTGCTGGCGAAGGCACTCCGGATGAGGTCGTCAAGAAGCATGGCTTCCAGGTCGTGTCTGATGACGGCGCTCTCGAAAAGGCCGTGAATGAGGCTCTCGCAGCCAATCCTGACATCGTTGAAAAGCTCAAGAGCGGCAATATGAAGCCGATGGGCGCCATCATTGGTGCCGTCATGCGTGCCACTCGCGGTCAGGCTGACGCAAAGGCCGTCACCAAGATCGTGATGAGCAAGATCAAGTAACGTTTACAACGATTGCTGACGATTACAGCCGATTGTTGAATCGCAGGAAAACGCACGTTCCAAAAAGCTTGGGACGTGCGTTTTCTTTTCGTTATTCCGGAAAAGGGATTTCAAAGAAAGAGAATGCATAATCGCGAAGCGCATTTTCTTACGATTGCCGACATGTCCTTCAACATCAGGTTATGCTGGTAGAGGAATATGTACAGCGATTGCCGCCGCGCGGATTCACAGCTGACATACAGTCGGGTACAATACCCTCGGTATGGGTGCGGCGACGGTCGTGCCTGCAATGATGTAGGGGACAGGAATAATGCCAGAACAAGTTGAGGCTGCGACACAGGAGCAGTTGGACCAGCAGTCGCGTGAATTGCCGGATCTCATCGTCATTCCGTCTATCAAGGGCGAGATGGTGCATCTGCGTCCGTCCGTGATCGAAGATCTTGAACGTATGGACGCCATTGGGGCGTACATCGGCGCTTCCGGAATCACCGGCAAGGATCGGGTTGCCGAGCGTGGCGCGGTGCATGCGTGGGTGCGTCGTTCCGTGGCATGGTCCCAAGGCGAAACGCCGACCGAATCCGGTGTGGGGGATCCGGAGTCGCGTCGCACGATCGCATGGTCCATCATCACCGAAGCCGACCATGATGGCGATGGCGAGATCGATGCCGCGAATTCCGACAATGTGATTGGCATGATTTTCCTGATCGATATTGACGGTTGGGCTCGTTCCGCGCGCATTCAGGTGGTGCTTGGCAAGGATTACCGCGGCCGTGGCTATTCGCGTGACATCATGCCGCGCGTGATGACGTACGGACTTGCGCCGGAACCGGCAGGCCTTGGCATGCATCGCATTTGGGTTGCCGTGCCCGAGCAGAACACGCGTTCCGTGTCCGTGTACCAGTCGTTGGGATTCGTGCCGTCCGGTCGTTCGCGCGACGCCTTGTGGAACGCTTCGCAGAACCGTTACCAGGATCTGATCGTTATGGACACGCTGGTTGACGAGTTCGACCCGATCCGTTCGCTTGACGCGTTCGGCATGCATGTGATCGAAGATAATCCGGGCGTCAAGGAAGCGTTGAGCGCGCGCGAGCATTCCATTGCCATCCGACTGAATGAGAAGAATGCTTCGAAGCATGATGCGGAAGGTACGGATGTCAACGATGCCGCGGCAGCTGCGCAATCCGTGCAGAAAGCTTCTTCCGATGGTGCTGGTGACGTGGCCGAGGCTGTGCGGAAGGACGCGGAAGGCGCGGAACCTGCGCGACAAAGCGAGCATGATGATCGCAAGTCCGTTACTGGCGATGCCGATGCCGAAAACAGCTGGCCGTACACGGCGGGCGAGCGTAAGACGTCGAAGGAAGCTTGGTGGCGCACGCTTGGTCGTGGTCGCAAGCGCGATACGGAAGGTAAGTGATGAGCGCCGAGGATCTCGATAATTACGAAACCGACGCGGAACTGGCTCTGTATAAGGAGTATCGCGACGTAATCAAGCTGTTTACGTATGTTGTTGAAACGGAACGTCGCTTTTATTTGGCGAATAAAGTCGATTTCAATGTGCGTTCCGCAGGCCAGGACGTGTATTTCGACGTGCGCCTGACTGATGCTTGGGTGTGGGACGTCTATCGTTCCAGTCGTTTCGTCAAGAACGTGCGTATCGTCACGTTCAAGGATGTCAATGTTGAGGAAGTGCAGAAAACCGATATTGACATTCCTGATTCCATCTAGTTGCGCAGTTGCCGGTCACGCGGTTGCCAGTTGTGCGGTTGCTGGTCGCGTAGTTGGATCGCGTAATGTGGTTGCGCGCTTTGGCCGCGCAGTCGGGTCGTGCATCGGCCGGTTTGATGATTGCGTTTTGCATGATGCGATAGCCGTATATCCGGCTGACTTGGCTTGATTTTGTAAGCATTCGCACAAGTTGCGGTGTTCGTTTCCCTACCCTCGGGTAGACTATCAGGGATTTTTGTTTTCATAAGGAGACCTCAAAGTGACGCAAAAGCAATCCGTGGTGATTATCGGCGGTGGCCCTGCAGGCCTGACTGCCGCTTGGGAGCTCGTCAAGGACGGTGGCTCCGAGAACTACGACGTGACTGTGTTGGAAGCGACCCGCGAATTCGGCGGCATCTCCCGCACCGTCAAGCATGATGGCAACCGTATGGATATTGGCGGCCATCGTTTCTTCTCGAAGGACGAACGCATCATGGATTGGTGGAAGGGGGTCCTGCCGCTGCAGGGCGCGCCAAGCTATGATGACAAGAAGCTCGGTCGCGAGCACGATATGGAACCGGGCGGACCGGATCCGGAAGTCGAAGACAAGGTGATGCTTAAGCGTCATCGCGTGTCTCGTATTTACTGGAACCGCCACTTCTTTGACTACCCGATTTCCCTGAGCGCCAACACGTTGAAGGCCATGGGTCCGAAGCTTACGCTTGTTGCCGGCTTCAGCTACCTGAAGTCCATGGTGCACAAGCTGCCGGAAGACAATCTGGAGAACTTCTACATCAATCGTTTCGGCCGCAAGCTGTATTCCATGTTCTTCGAGGGGTACACCGAGAAGCTGTGGGGTCGCCATCCGTCCCAGATTTCCGCCGATTGGGGTGCGCAGCGCGTCAAGGGCCTGAGCATTATGGGCGTGCTGAAGAACGCGTTCCAGAAGCTCCTGCCGAAGAAGCGCAGCAATGCTGAGGTTGAAACCTCGCTGATTGAGGAATTCTGGTATCCGAAGTATGGTCCGGGCCAGCTGTGGGAAACCGTCGAGGCCAACTGCGAGGCCGCGGGCGTGAAGGTCATCACCGACGCGAACGTGGTGGAGATTCGCCAGGCCGACGGCAAGATCGCATCCGTGGTATATGAGGATTCCGAAGGCAACCGCACCGAAATGGCCGCGGACGACTTCATCTCCTCCATGCCCGTCAAGGATCTCATCAACGCCGTGGACGCTTCCAGCCAGCCCGCGCCGAAGGACATGACCGAAATCGCCAACGGCCTGCCGTACCGCGACTTCGTGACCGTTGGTCTGCTCGTCAAGCACCTACGCCTGTCGAACACCACCGACATTCCCACCCTCGGCAACCCGCCGATCGTGCCTGATTGCTGGATTTACGTGCAGGATCCGGGCTACAAGGTCGGCCGTTTGCAGATCTTCAACAACTGGAGCCCGTACCTGGTCAAGGACGTTGACAACACCGTGTGGATCGGTCTTGAATACTTCTGCGAAGAAGGCGATTCCTTCTGGAACATGTCTGACGAGGAAGCGAAGAAGTTCGCCATCCAGGAGCTTACGCGCATGCAGATCATCAACGGTCCGCAAGACGTGATCGACTCCCATCGTGAGCGCGTGAAGAAGGCGTATCCAGCATATTTCGACACCTACGATCGCATGCCTGAGCTCGTGGAATACCTCGATTCCTTCGGCAATCTGTATTGCGTCGGCCGCAACGGCCAGCATCGTTACAACAACATGGATCATTCCATGGCCACCGCAATCGAGGCCGTCGGCAATATCAAGAACGGCAAGACGTCCAAGAAGAACGTATGGTCCGTCAATACCGACAAGAGCTATCACGAGGAAAAGTAGGTTCCGGCAAGACCTGCACCTGTTGCTGTAAAGCATGTGGTAAAGCGAAAGACCCGTCATGTGATCGCATGGCGGGTCTTTCGCATTGTGATTTGCGATTTGTCATTGACTTGAATGCTTGATTGGCATGAATACGTTGGCACGCCTACGTTGCGTTGGTCTGGATGACGTTGTATGGTTAGGAAAGTTCGAAAACCGTGATATTTCGCGGCGGACTTTCAGTGGCGGAAATTTCCGTATCTCTTTTTACAGCTGTTGCAGGCGTGTGCTTGCGGAAGCTAGGGGAAAGGCAAAAACCAGTGGCAACCAGCCCGAATCTTGAAGACATGAAACTGCCTGAGCTCAAGGAGCTCGCCAAGCAGATGGGCCTTCGTGGCACCTCCACCATGCGTAAGCCGGAACTTATCGCGACGCTTCAGGCCGCTCGTTCCGGCGGTGAAGCGCCTGCCGGTGTGACCGTGCGAGCTCCGAAGTCCGCTGCACCGGCCGCTCCGGTGGCTCCTGCTGAAGCCCAAACCGCAGACGCTGAGGTCGCGGCGAACACGGCTGAGGAATCCGGCAAGTCCAACGAGGCTGCCGAAAGCAAAGCCAACGAGGCTGAGCAGTCCGAAAAGCAGACGGCCAAAACCGTTAGGAAGACCCTTGCCGGACGTGCTGATAGCGCTGAGCGTGCGGAGCGCTCCGAACAGACGGAACGTGCCGAGCGCACCGAGCGTGCTGACCGTCGCAAGCAGGCTGAGGCTCCGACGAGCGAGGAGGCGGCCGATGTCATGGCCGCGGTGAACGCCCTGGACAGCATCGATGAGGCTCCGAAGCGCCGTCGCCGCCGTGATGCGGACGCTGCCACCGATCTGCTGGCCGAACTGGGATTGGACGATGCTTCGCCGAAGCAGGATGATCGTCGTCGCCATCGTAAGGATGATGCGTCCGACGTTGAGCCGCGCCGTCGCCGTCGTGCGGTGGAAGGGCCGAAGGATGAGGACGTTGTGCGCGATCTTGATGACATTCTCGCCACGTTGCCTTCGCAGGGCAGTGATGATGACGAACGTCGTGACGAGGCTGAAGACGGTGATTTCGCGCGTCGTGGTCGCGGTCGCGTCAGCGATAGGGGTGACCGCGTGGATCGTCGTGGCCGTCGCCTGCGTGGCCGTGACCGCGATTATGACGAGCGTGACGAGCGTCGTGGCCGTACCGGCGACCGTAACAATGATCGCAACGAGCGTAACGATCGCGTCGAGCGCAACGAGCGCACGGATCGCAATGTTGAACGCGAACAGCGTCACGAGGAGCCGAAAGAGGATCTCGTGCCTGTCGCGGGCATCGTCGACGTGCTCGATTCCTACGCTTTCGTGCGTACCTCCGGCTATTTGCCGGGTCCGAACGACGTGTACGTTTCCATGGGCCAGGTCAAGAAGTATGGGCTGCGCAAGGGTGATGCCGTGCACGGTTCCATCCGTACCCCGCGTGAGGGCGACCGCCGCAACCAGCGTCAGAAGTTCGTGCCGCTGCAGTCCATCGACTCCATCAACGGCATGACCGTGGAGGCCGCACAGAACCGTCCGCAGTTCAACAAGCTCACTCCGCTGTATCCGCAGGAGCGTCTGAAGCAGGAAACCGCGCCGAACAAGCTCACCGGCCGCCTCATCGACATCGTGGCGCCGATCGGCAAGGGCCAGCGTGGCCTGATCGTGTCTCCGCCGAAGGCCGGCAAGACCATCACCCTGCAGAACATCGCCAACGCGATCGCCACCAACAATCCGGAAGTCCACCTGATGGTCGTGCTCGTGGACGAACGTCCGGAAGAGGTCACCGATATGGAACGTACGGTGCAGGGCGAGGTCATTTCCTCCACCTTCGACCGTCCGGCCTCCGACCACACCACCGTCGCCGAACTCGCCATCGAACGCGCGAAGCGTCTCGTGGAGCTTGGCCAGGACGTGGTGGTGCTGCTTGATTCCATGACCCGTCTGGCCCGTGCCTACAACATCGCCGCTCCGGCTTCCGGCCGTATTCTTTCCGGTGGTGTGGATGCCCAGGCGCTGTACCCACCGAAGAAGTTCTTCGGTGCCGCTCGTAACATCGAAAACGGCGGCTCTCTGACCATCATCTCCTCCGCACTGGTGGAAACCGGCTCCAAGATGGACGAGGTGATTTTCGAGGAGTTCAAGGGCACCGGCAACATGGAGCTGCGCCTGAGCCGCGAACTGGCAGACAAGCGCCTGTTCCCGGCCATCGACGTGAACGCTTCCGGCACCCGTCGCGAGGAACTCATCACCGATCCGCAGGAGCTGCCGATCATCTACCGTCTGCGTCGTCTGCTTGGCGGTCTGGAGCCTGAGCAGGCTTACCAGACGCTTGTGCCGCGTCTGAAGAAGACCGCGACCAACCGTGATTTCATGGCGTCGCTGATCCAGCAGAGCGGCAATACCGCGAATAACGGCAACAGCTAATCGCAGGTAATCGCAATCTGCGGTTACGCATCCAAGGGTCGTATGACAATCGCCATGCGGCCCTTTTGTTTCGTTCGGCTGTCTTTCTGTTCGGCTGTCTTTCTGTTCGGCTGTTTTTCCGTTTTGCAGTTTTCAACTACTTTCGAATGCGTTTCGATTGTTTTTCGAAAGTTCCGCACGATTCGGCAATGTGGATGATCACGTTGTGGACATACGGTATGTAAAAATCGACGCACGAAAAAATACGAAATCGAAAGTAAAAAGACGAAAATAGTATTGCTATATAGGGGGTATATGAAAAAAATAGGAGAAAAATGATTGAAAATCGAAATTCGTTGGAAATGTTACGAAAATGCAGTTGACGGATTGTGTGTTGGGGTGGGTATGGTAATGGACGGAAACGTGAGCTGCATAGGGGAGTCGGTCCTACCGGACTGATGCAGAATGCTTGTTGGAAAGGGGCATCTATGACAGGCAATGGCAACGAACCCGACACCACGCATGCGAGCGTGGGCCAATTCGACGATATCGACGAGACCATTCTCAGCATGCTGGAGAAAGACGGCCGCGCTACGCTGTCTCAGCTTTCGGATGCTACGGGACTGTCGATTTCCGCGGTGCAATCGCGCGTGCAGAAACTGGAACGTCGTAATGTGATTCTCGGCTACAAGGCCGTTATCGACGATGAAAAGCGTGGCCTCGCCGTACGTGCCTACATTGCGGTCACGCCGATCGATTATTCCAAGGAAGCCGAGATTCCCGCCAAATTGCAGGATATCGAAGGCATCATGTCGTGCGATTCCGTGGCTGGGTCACCCAGCTACATGCTGACCGTGCGCGCAGCCTCGCCAAGCAAGCTTGAGGATCTGCTGAACGTCATCCACCAAACGGTGCCGGTGAGCACGGAAACCACGATTGTGCTGCAACGGTACTTCTCCAAGTGACATGCGCGCGGTAGTCTTGTACGCATGAGCGATAGCGAACATGACTGGCTTCGGCCAGAAGAAGAGCATGAAACCGAAACCGTCATCGATGCGGGCACCGCGCAAAGCAATCCCGAGGTTGCCGATGCCGTGGCGAAAATCGCTGCATTGCGCCAGTCGATCGACAATGTCGACACGGCCATCGTTTCCCTACTGGCGGAACGCTTCAAATACACGTCCCAAGTGGGTGTGCTGAAAGCCCGCGCGGGTTTCGCGCCGGCCGATTACAAGCGTGAGGATTACCAGATCGAACGGTTGCACCGCATTGCTGTCGATGCCGGGTTGGATCCCGACATCGCCGAAATGTATCGCGAATTCGTGGTGACCGAAGCCAAGCGCAGGCATAAGCGCATCGCCGAGAACGGCGTCGATCCGGGTGTGCTCGACGTATTCGCCTGACCTGTCTGTTTTCCGCGAAATCGTTTCTTGCCGGGGCATGCCGCGCGCTACATTGATTGCTTTGGAACGTTGTTTTGATTGCGATTGAGAGGCTCGGCATGCGTCGTTCTGTTGCGTTTCGTGCATCTTGTGCCCATCATGCCGATAGCACGCGTGGTGAGCGTGATATGCGTGTGGCGAGTGTCCATCTGCGGCACATGCTGGCTGCGTCCATTGCGGTAACGCTGGTTTCGGCGGCTCCCGTATGCGCGGTCGGGGTTTCGAATGTGGTTGATGCGGTGCGTCGGAACGGCGAGTACGTCTCGGCGGTGGCCTCGCACGATGTGATGAGCGCATATGAGTCCGTTGATGAGCCGGGCCGCTTGTATTTGACGAGTGACGCCGCTTCTGCAACTGATACGGACATGAATGCAGATGAGGGCGCGACGTCTTCGCAGCGCGTGCCGCAAGAGCGTGTGGAACTGCCGTGGGATATAACGGCGACCTTTACTTTGGACGGTCCGACCGTCAGCGCATCCAAGATTTCCGGTGCATCGGGCGTGGTCGGCATCCGCATCGATCTGAAATCGGAACGACCGGAGGAAACGGCTGATCTGACGCCGATCGTCGCGTTCACCATTCCCAACCGCGTCGGCAATGACGCGACCTCAGACGAAGGCGTGCTTGTGTCTGCCGGCAATTCGTCGACATTGGTCGCTGCGGTAGGCAAGCCGGGTGAGGATCTTACGATTCATACGTATGTGACTGCGAAAAACTTCACCATGAGTTCGCTGTCTGTCGCCGCTGTTGCCTGCGATTCCGAAAGAACTGGCTGCTATGGCAATCTCACCAGTTTGACCGATCGCGCATCCACATTGGTGGATGGTTTGACGAATGTCGGATCGCAACGCAACCATGAGCTCATCGCGCAGCTCGAACAACTGCGCGATCATGAAAAGGAGCTTGCCGAAACGACCATCGCCCAGCGTGAGCAGGAACATGAGCAGGCGTTCAACGGGTATATCGACGCGTACGTCGGCTCGTATACGACGCATCTTTCCGGATCGATTGGCGATACCACGCAACTTACCGCCATTCTCGGCACCGCGGCCGAATTGAACGGCGATACTGCGGTGGCGCAGTCCGTGGTCGATCTGGCCAACGCGGTCAACGATGTGAGCGCCGCATACCGACATACGGGTGCCGCCGACGCGGTGAACGAGGTGATTCGCACCATCGAACAGCGTGGCACATCCGGTTTGGTGGCGGAACTCAACAAGCGTGCGGGCGAGGAGCAGCAGCGTGGCGCCAAGGATTACAGTGCCGGCCAGTCGCAGCTTTCTTCGGCGATGATTCCGTATTCCATGGATTTCACCGACGCGTACACCGCTCGGCTTAAGGAATTGGGGGCTTCCGCAGGTTCGGCGCAAAACTTGGAATCTCAGGCGATTGCGGATGTGCGCAACAGCATTGACGGCAATGAGAAGTTGAAGTCGGCTTCAAGCAGGGTTGACGATGCGATGCAGGCGTTGGCGGATGCGAGCGAGCACACGGGTCAGGCCAGTGCGTTCCACCAGATCGTGCTTCGTTTTGCGGATCAGCTTGATGCAGGTGATGATTCGACCAGTTCCGACGATACTGTCGATGGTTCGGAAGTTACGTTGAAGGGGTCTATGGGACTTGCCTCGGCTTCGGAGACGTCGCTTGCGGGCCGTGCCGAGCGGGCGCGTATCAAGGCCCAACGCAAAGAGGAACGCGCGCAGGCGGATGCGGCCAATCAGCAGAACGCTTCCGACGGTACTGCGGCCAGCTTGGTGGACGACAAGAACGCCATCAGCATGGATGATGTGATGAGCTACGCGGGCGGCCTGCGATCGTCATTTGGCGCGGCTGCCGATACCACGTCGAAGAACGTTGCGAAAGTCGGGGGAGTGGAATCAAAGAAATCCAGCGATGGCGATTCGGTAGATTCCGCATCTGAAAATACTGGAACAACAGGAAAAACCGCATCTTCCGAAATGTTGATGACAAGTGCGTTGCCGATTGCAGCATACGGCATTGCTGGTTCCGGAAATCGCACGTTGATTGTGCCTGATAATAGCGATTTGATTGACGAGACCGTTGAAATTGCGGCCGCTGCCGAAATATTGCAGCAGGCTTTGCAGAAGCTGTATCCGGATATGCCTGTGCAATCGCAGCCTGCTAAGGCCGCGCAATCTCAATATCTGCTTGCAGTTCCCGTTTTATAAAAAAGTATGAACATAGGATCCAGATACACAAAGAGGGGGCCTTCCAATCGCGGAAGATCCCCTCTTAGGCTTTTTAGCCGGCTGAGCCGTTAAGCAGACAGTCCTGTGGACTGTCTGTAGGTGAAGTGAACGGCTTTGCCACGAAGGCTGCCGGTTTCACCTACAGTTGCCATTAGTTCTTCGGCTTTTTAGCCGGCGGCTCTCCAAGTTCGCTGTCGGCCACAATCACGTCGATGGCGGCTTCGGCATCAGCCTTGGCCTCCTTGACGGCTTCCTTGGCTGCTTCGGCGGTTTCCTTGACGGCCTTCAGTGCGGCGGCCGCTCCCATGAAGGAGATGCGTCCGACCACGCGACCGGCCTCGGCGATATCGCCCAATGCGCTTTCGATGGATTCGCGCGCTTCATCGGAAACGCCCAGCTGCACGGAAAGGATCGGGGTCTTCATTGAAACCTTGGCCTTCGACTTGATGCCACGCAGCGCGGCCAGAGCTTCACCGGCATGGGTGAGCAGCTCCGGGGAGACGGCTGCTGCGGCCGCATCGTACGTTTCAGCCTTCGGCCATGCGGCGTGGTGCACGGAGCCTTCGCCCTCATGCATCCAGCTCCACACTTCTTCGGTGGCGTACGGCAGGTACGGTGCCAGCAGGCGTGCGAAGGCATCCAAGCCCAGTCCCAGCGCGGTGCGAGCGGACTTCACGGCCTTCTCGCTCGGCACATGGCCGGTGGAGTCTGCGGTGCCGTATGCACGGTTCTTGACCAGCTCGATGTAATCGTCGCAGAACTGCCAGAAGTAGTTTTCGATGACTTCCAAAGCCTTGGAATGCTCGTAGTTGTTGAGGCTTTCGGTGGCTTCGCGCACTACGAGGGCCATCTTGGCCATGGCTGCGCGGTCCAGCGGCTCGGTCACGTCGGCAGGGTTCCAGCTTGCGGTTGCCGGAGCGCCCACATGGTGGTTCTCATCCTCACGGCCGATGGCCAGTGCGAACTTGGTGGCGTTGAGCAGCTTGATGGCCAAACGGCGGCCGATCTTCATCTGGCCTTCGTCGTAGGTGGCATCCAGGCCCAAACGTGCCGCAGCGGCCCAATAACGCACCGCGTCGGCGCCGAACTGCTTGATCGGCTTGTCTGGCACAACTACGTTGCCCTTGGACTTCGACATCTTCTTGTGATCCGGATCAAGAATCCATCCAGACAGGGTGGCATTGGCCCACGGCAGACACTTGTTCTCGAGATGCGCGCGATCCACGGTGGAGAACAGCCAGGTGCGGATGATGTCCTGACCCTGCGGACGCAGATCCATCGGGAAGGTGGCGTTGAAAATCGCCTGGTTCTCTTCGCCTGGCTCTTCCCAGCGGGTCACGATCTGCGGGGTGAGCGACGAGGTCGCCCACGTATCCATGATGTCAGGTTCGGCGGTGAAGCCACCGGGCACGTCGCGCTGGTCCTCGCTGTAGCCTTCCGGCACATCGTCGGTCGGATCGATCGGCAGGCGGTCCTCGCTCGGCACGATCGGATGATCGTAATCGGCGGTGCCATCTTCCTTCACCGGATACCACAGCGGGAACGGCACGCCGAAGAAGCGCTGACGGGAGATCAGCCAATCGCCATTCAGGCCGTTCACCCAGTTTTCGTAACGCACGCGCATGAAATCAGGATGGAAGTTCAGTTCGCGACCGCGTTCGATCAGTTCGGCGTTCAGCTTCTGATCGGTGCCGCCGTTCTTGAGGTACCACTGGCGGGAAGTGACGATTTCGAGCGGCTTGTCACCCTTCTCGTAGAAGTTCGTCATACGCTTGGTCGGAGTCGGTTCGCCGTCAAGATCGCCGGATTCGCGCAGTGCGTCGACGATGATCTTGCGTGCGGAGAATGTCGTCTTGCCGGCGGTTTCCTGGAAGATGCGCTTGCCTTCCTCGTCTTCGATCCAGTCCGGGGTGTCCATCACGATGCGTCCGTTGCGCTGGATGATGGAACGCAGCGGCAGGTTCAGATCACGCCACCACTCAACGTCGGTCACGTCACCGAACGTACAGCACATGGCGATACCTGCGCCCTTGTCCATTTCCGCGGCCTTGTGCGCCAGAATCGGCACCTTCACGTGGAACAGCGGGGAGTAGACGTACTGGCCGAAATACGGCTTGTAACGCTCGTCATCCGGGTGCGCGATCAGTGCGCCGCAGGCTGCCAGCAGTTCCGGACGGGTGGTTTCGATGTAGATCGGAGTGCCGTCTTCGAAGCGGAACGCCACCTTGTGGTAGAAGCCCGGATATTCGCGGGATTCCAGCTCGGCCTGGGCCACTGCGGTCTGGAAGGTCACATCCCACAGGCCCGGAGCGTCTTTCTGATACGCTTCGCCGCGGGCCAGATTGCGCAGGAACGCCTTCTGGGCCACGCGCTGCGGGTGCTCGCCGATGGTGTGGTAGGTCTGCGTCCAGTCGATGGACAGGCCGAGGGAACGCCACAGCGCCTCGAACTGCTTCTCATCCTGGGCGGTGAGCTTCTCGCACAGTTCGATGAAGTTCTTACGGGAGATCGGAACCTGATCCTTGGCGTCGATCTTCTTGCCATCGGTGCCTTCGAACGGCGGCACGAAATCAGGATCGTACTTGAGGGAGGTGTCCACACGCACGCCGTAATAGTTCTGCACACGGCGTTCGGTTGGCAGGCCGTTGTCATCCCAGCCCATCGGGTAGAACACGTCGTAGCCGTTCATGCGCTTGAATCGCGCGATCACATCGGTATGCGTGTACGAGAACACGTGGCCCACGTGCAGGTGGCCGGAAACGGTGGGCGGCGGGGTATCGATGGAATACACGGCCTTGCGGTCGCGGGTGCCCTGGAACTTGTAGACTTCGCTTTCGTCCCAGACTTCGCGCCACTTGTCTTCGAGACCGTCCACGCCGACCTTGTCGGGCAGCGGCGTGAGGTTCGCGTTGATGGTATTATCTTGGCTTTCAGTCATAAACGCTAGTCTAGAAAGCGAATGTGACAACTTACGGAACTGCAGCCGAATGCCGAAATCGCAAGAAAATCAGCGCAACACACGGATTGTCCGCAGTGTTCGGCGATTGATTGACAATCGCGGGAAAATCACTGCAACTTCACTCTGCTCAACGGCAGCAGACGGTCGGTCAGATTTTTCGGATATCCCTGCAATTGGTCGCTTACCGCCATGAAATTCTTGCGCGTGTACAGCCAGTCGCTTGCCGCGTTTTCGCTGACGGCGCGTGCATACGTGCGCATGCGTGCCTGATAATCGTCATCATTGGTGGCCGCCATCGCGTCCGCATATGCCTGCTGCACATCGCCGTTCTCATAATGGAACACGCTCTGGCCGTCGGTGAATACGCTCGCATCGTTTTCGCCGCTCATGGTGGTGAGCGCGATATTGTAGGTGCCCGCGTTCATGCGTTCCGTGACTTGCGCCGCGGAATCGAGCACTTCCAGATTGACGCCGATATTGAGCTGTTCGATCGCCGATTTCACGGTGTTGCCGATCTGCTCATATTCCTTGGGCACCAGCAGATCGATATCGGCGATATAGTATGCGCCGAAATAGCTGCGCATCTGCTGGCCCTGCTCAAGATTGTAGGGGAACAGTTCGCTCAGATCCTCATACCCGTCTTCCAGCGGGCTTATCGGGCCTCCGAGCGGCGAATAGGCGTCCGGAGCGTCTTTGGCGATGGTCTGCGCGTCGATGGCGTATCTCGTCATTTTGCGGATCTGCTCGTCGGAGAACGGGCTTTCGGTGCCGTTATTGAAGGCGAGCATCACTTTGTCGAAGCTGATGCCGCTGTCGGAGTTGATGCCGCTTTGCTGGTTGAGCTCATCGGCGGCAGACGCGCTCAACGGCAATGCCATGCTGATTTTCTTGGCTTCCATGGCGCTGACCAGCGAATCTTCGGAAGCGTAGTAATACAGCGTTATTTGCGATGCGGCGGCTTTGGTGCCCCAATACGAGTCGTTGCGCTGCAGCACGATCTGTGTTTTCGACGAGGCTTCCACGGTGAACGGTCCCGATCCCACGGCTTTCTTGCCGTAATTCGCCGTGCTTTCCTCATCGTAAACAATGCCGGCACGCCCGCTCAACGCGCGCAGAAGGCACGGATTCGGCTGATTGAGGGTGATGACCACCGTTTTTTCGTCGGGATTGGTGATTTCCTTGAGACTACCAAGTTGGTCGGATCCCACGTAATTGTTGTTGATGACGTTTTGCAGCGACCAGACCACGTCGGACGAGTCGAGCTTGTGTCCGTTGGCGAAGGTCATGTTGCTGTTGAGCGTGAACGTGTAGGTCAGTCCGTCGTCGGAAATCTGCCATGATTTCGCGATTGACGGCTGCAGTTTGTTGGTTTCGCTGCGTGACACCAGGGTTTCGTACACGTTTTCGAGCAGCGCCTGCTCCAGCGCGGTGCCCTGTTCGGTGCGGATGTCGAGCGATTCCGGCGCGCTGCCCTGAATGCCGATGGCCACGGAGGAGTCGGAAACGAGCGTGGTGAAGGAGGTAATCGGATTTTTGCGGTTCGTCAGCGACCAGCCCAGCCAGGTCATGACGCTGAGCATGATGGCGACGCCGAAAAAGATCAGCCATCGCGTGATTTCGGCTTTCAGCTTGGCTTCCCGCCCGTTTTCTTCTTCCATGGTGTCTTCCATGGTGCTGAGTCTAGTTGGCACAGGCTACAGCGGGCATGCGCGTTACGCTGCGAATGCGCTCGGACAGGTGTCGTTAAGGGGGCAGTTGAGGCAGTCGGGCTTGCGCGCATGGCATATGGCACGACCATGCAATATCAGCCTGTGAGACAGGTCCGTCCACTCTTCGGGCGGGAAGCAGGCGGTGATCTCTCGTTCGATGGCTTTGGGGTCGGGGGAGCCGCTCGCCCAGTCCGAACGCCAGCGCAGCCGCCCGGTCACACGGATCACATGCGTGTCGACAGGGAATCCCGGCACGCCAAAAGCATTGCCAAGCACCACGTTCGCGGTTTTGCGCCCGACCCCGGGCAGACTTGTCAAAGCATCCATGGTTTGCGGCACCTCGCCGTCGAACCGTTCGCACAATGCGTAAGAAAGTCCGATGATGTTCTTTGCCTTCGTATGATGAAATCCGATGGAATGAATGATGCTTTCCACGTGTTCGGGATTGGCGCTCGCAAGTGCGGCCGGTCCCGGATATTCGCCGAATAATTCCGGTGTGACCATATTCACGCGTTTGTCGGTGGTTTGCGCGCTTAGCACGGTCGCCACCAGCAGCTCAAACGGGTTTGAAAAATTCAGCGCGCATTTCGGATGCGGAATCTCCTCGCACAATACGGCGTATTCCTGATGCATGCGTGACAGTCGCGCTTGTTTCGATTCCCGGGGCATGGCACCAGTCTACCGTCGCATGAATATGCAATCGCGCGTACGAAAGTGAGATAGCCGACAGTCAGATCGCAAGTATCGTGGCAATCGCAAGCATCGCAAATCGCAGGCAATGCTTGCAATGCGAATAGTGCGACAATCAGTTTTCGCTCGAAGCGTTGTGGGCTGCGGCGTCCTTGGCTGCCGCCTCGCCTTCCTCTTCTTCCGGAGGATCAAAACGATAGCCGACATTGCGCACGGTACCGATCACATGCTCGTATTCGCCGCCCAGCTTGGCGCGAAGACGACGGATATGCACGTCGACGGTGCGGGTGCCGCCGTAATAGTCATAGCCCCACACTTCCTGCAGCAGCTGCGCGCGGGTGAACACGCGTCCCGGATGCTGCACGAGGTACTTGAGAAGCTCGAACTCCTTGTATGCCAAGTCGATCGGATGCCCATGCAGACTTGCCGTATAGCCGTTGGTGTCCACCACCAGGTCGCCGGAGTGGATCATGCCGTCTTCGTTCTGCACGCCCGATTCTCCGGAACCGGAAACCGCATTGACCGGCGAGTTGCCGCGCTCGGATACCAAGCGAAGACGCCCCTCAACTTCGGCCGGGGAAGCGGACGCCACCACCACGTCGGCGATGCCCCACTGCGAATTGACCACGGTGAAGCCACCCTCGGTGAGGACGAGCACGATCGGCGTGGACAGTCCGGATGCATGAATCAGGCGGCACAATGTTTTCGCCGTGGCCAGATCATCTCGCGCATCCAGAAAAAGAATGGTGTTTTCCGGCATTTTCACCAGACTTGCCGCGTCCATTGGTAGCACGCGTACGCGGTGGGAAAGCAGCGCCAGAGAAGGAAGCACGGTAGCTGGGTCGCTAGCGAACGTCATAAGCGTCAGATCCGTCACGTTAGCTCCCTTTGTCTCTTGTACTGGTTTTGTATCGTTGCCGCGATTGTACTCTTGTTGTGTGTTGTCGGCGTTTCATTAATTTTATCTGAACTATGTGGACACTTGCGGCTACATTTAATGGTATCGCATACGTAATGACCACATTATGGAAAATCATGAAAAGGGGACGAAATGACCGCCTCTGAAAAAGTTGCCGTCAAGTCGGCTCAGAAAGCCTCGTTCGGCAAGGTGTTTGCCGTCCAAATCGCCGCATATGTGGTGCTGGTTGTGCTTGCTCTGATTCCCGGCATTTCCTATGGGAATGCGGAAGAGCCCGCAATCGTGTCGTTCACGGTTGTGGCTTCCGTGGCGATGATTGCGCTGCTTGCCGTGTTCAACCCGTTCCGCGATGGTGTTGCGGGGCATGCGATTTCCGTGATTGCGGGCTTGCTTTCCGTGGTGTGTGCCACGACGATGATGCTCGGACGTGCGATTTTCCCTGCCGGTTTGGGTGACGAAGACACGTTTTGGATGCAGGAAGGCTGGATCGCCGGCGTCGGCGGTCTGCTGATCCTGCTGATTGTGGTTTCGTTCGGGCGTCAGATGGCGCGTGAGAACCGTACGCATCTGATTCGTTCGCTGTCGCACAATGTTGTGGAAGGCGTTGCCATGATTGGCAGCGCGGGCTGGTGCTTCCTATCGACGCTGCTGCCGATTCGTTCCGGCGAAAACGCGGCTTCCACCGATTATGGCTCGACGACGGCGTGGGCTGTTGCGGTGATTGTGGCGTTGTTGCTGATTATCGCGCTTGACGCGTGTTCGTATTGGTGGAATCGTGATGCCGATCCCGATCCGCAATCCAAGAATCCGTGGATCGGCATTGCGCTGCTGCCGGTTATGATTTCCGGAATTGTGGTCGGTATCGCATCGTACGCGACCGTCATGTTCTAATAGTGTGATTCCTGCAATCGCGAGAAAACGCGAAAGCGCAGGAAAATAATCGCAAGTATTTGCGGCAAGCGGTAATGTAAAAGCCCATAATCATGTGCGATTACGGGCTTTTACTGTAAGTTTGTATATTTATTTGTATATCTGATTTGCGATTATTATGCGAGGAATCCGAGATGTTCCAGCAATACTTTCACGCCGATCAGAATAAGCACGACGCCACCTGCGATCTGTGCGGGCTTCTGCCAGCGCGAGCCGAACGCGCGACCGATATACAGACCGGCTGCGGAGAACAGGCCGGTGGTGATGCCGATGATGATCACTGAAATCCAAATGTTCAACGACATGAATGCGAAACTGACGCCGACGGCGAATGCGTCGATGCTGCAGGCCACGGCGAGCGGAAGCATGTGCTTCCAATCGAAATCAGCGGTTTCCTTGGCGTTCTCTTCATCCTCTTCGAATGCTTCACGCACCATGTTGCCGCCGATGAGGGCGAGCAGGCCGAAAATGATCCAATGGTCGACGGCGGTCACGTATTTGCTGAACGTGGAGGCGGCGAAATAGCCGAGCAGTGGGAAAAGCGCCTGAAATCCGCCGAACCAGAGGGCGGTTTTGAACGCGTCGAGGCCGCGTAGTTTTTTGACGGTGAGACCTTTGCCGATGGAAACGGCGAATGTGTCCATCGATACGGAAACGGCAATAAGTAATGTTTGAATCAACATAGCTGGTATATAGGTTCATCCCGCCGGTTTCCCACGGGATGGGCCTCGACGGAGTCTCACGTCCGCCTACGCCTAGGGGTACCGACATAGAACTGCCGCGCCAGCCAGCGGGCTTTGAATTCTGCGAATACTGTTCGCATGCCGTGAATTACGTGTTCCACTATAGCGGCCCCGGCGAATATGCGCGTGCAGTATGAGTGTATCCCGTCTGCGGGCTGTTTCTTCCACTCGCTGGAGGAATCTGGGCACTTGGAGGGTATGGTTTTGTCCGTTTTCCTCCAATCGGTGGAGGAATCTGCCCGCTGAGAAGTTGATTTGCGGGCATTTTCTTCCAGTGACTGGCGGAATCTGGACGTTGGAAGGTATGCAAAAGCCCGTTGACGTGTGCGAGTGCGTACGTCAACGGGCTTTCCTCGGATTGCTACCTAAAGCTATCTAGAAAGGCGTGGAAATCACTTCTCGGATTCTTCGAGGCGCTTGCGGGCGGCCACGATTTCTTCCTCGGCCTTGGCGGCACCGGTCCAGTAATCGCCCGGCAGCACTTCCTTGCCCGGCTCCAGAGCCTTGTACTGCTCGAAGAAGTGCTTGATTTCAGCCTTGTGGTACTCGGAAACGTCTTCGACATCCTTGATGTCGTCGAAACGTACGTCAGCCGGCACGCACAGCACCTTGTCATCTCCGCCAGCCTCGTCGACCATGTGGTACAGGCCAACGGCGCGGCATTCCACCACGCAGCCCGGGAACACGGAGTTCGGGATCATGACGAGCGCGTCGAGCGGATCGCCATCCTCGCCCAGAGTGCCGTCGATGTAGCCATAGTCATCCGGGTAACCCATGGAAGTGAACAGGGTGCGGTCCAGGAACACGCGGCCGGTCTCGTGGTCCACTTCGTACTTGTTCTTGGAGCCGCGCGGAATTTCCACCACGACGTTGAAGGTTTCTGCCATGTCATTTCTCCTTGAGATTGGGCAGTTTGCATTATCAGTAACCACAATACCGCTTTCCACCGAAGTGGAACCGGTATTGTGGTATGAATCGAAACGAATTTCTAGTCGAGCTGACCGAGATTAATCAGATCGATTGAGACTCAATCAGTCTTCGACTACGGTGAGCACGTGTGCCACGTCGGCCCAAGGGGCGAGCGAAACGTAGTTGTCGTAACCCCATTCGAAGTCGCGGCCGGTCAGCTCATCATGCACCTTGAGCGGCTTGTCGGTGGCGAAACCGAAGTCGCCAAGCTCGATGTGCACAATGGACTGGTGCGCGTTGTGTCCGTCGAGGTTCACGATCACGATCATCGTATCTGCCTTGCCGGTACCGGTCAGTTCGGCCGGAGTCTGACGCAGGAATGCGATCACGCCCGCGTCGTCGCTCGGCAGAATGTGCAGGTTGTGGTAGCTGCGGCAAGCCGGGTGAGTGTCACGGATCTTGTTGAGCGAGGTCAGCAGTTCGGCGATGCCGTACTTTTCGGTGCTGTCCCAATCGCGCACCTTGACTTCGTACTTCTCGTTGTCGATCTGCTCTTCGAAGCCCGGACGCTGCTTGTTTTCGATCAGCTCGTAGCCGTTGTAAATACCCCAGCTCGGGCTGCCCATAGCGGCGAGCACCGCACGCACCGCATGGCCGGCAATGCCGTTGTCGCGCACGTAGGCGGTGAGAATATCCGGAGTGGTGGGCCAGAACGTGTTGTGCTGGTAGAAGCCGCCATTGCCGTTGGTCTCTTCGAGGTACTCTTCGAGCTCTTCCTTGGTGTTACGCCACGGGAAGTAGCAGTGCGACTGCGTGAAGCCCACATAGCTCAGCGCGCGCATCATGCCCGGGCGGGTGAACGCCTCGGCAAGGAACAGCACTTCCGGATGCTTCTTCGTAACGGCGGCAATCACATCCTGCCAGAAACGCACCGGCTTGGTGTGAGGATTGTCAACGCGGAAGATCGTCACACCCGCCTTGACCCACAGATCCATAATGCGTTCGACTTCCTTTTCGATGCCTTCCATGTCGGCATTGAAGTCGATCGGGTAAATGTCCTGATACTTCTTCGGTGGATTCTCTGCGAATGCGATGGTGCCGTCCGGCTTGGTGCGGAACCAGTTCGGATGCGCCTTGACCCACGGATGGTCAGGCGAGCACTGCAAAGCGAAATCAAGCGCGATTTCCAAGCCCAGCTCGTGGGCGCGCTCGCAGAATGCCTTGAAATCGTCCATGGTGCCAAGCTGCGGGTCAACGGTGTCGTGGCCACCCAGTTCGGAGCCGATGCCGAACGGGGAGCCCGGATCGTTCGGGCCGGCTACCAGGGAATTGTTGCGTCCCTTGCGGTTGGTCACGCCAATCGGGAAGATCGGCGGCAAATACACAATGTTGAAGCCTTCGGCTGCGGCGCGTTCCAAGCCGGCGATCGACGTCTTGAGGTTGCCGGGAACGATCTTGCCGTCTTCACCGTAGTAGGCTCCTTCGGAACGTGGGAAGAACTGATACCAGGAGGCGAAGCTGGACTTCGGGCGTTCCACACGGAAACGCTGCGGATTCGACTCGGACAGGCCGTCGCGCAACGGGTTGGTTTCGTGCAGCTGCTCGATGTCGCTGCTCTGGACTGCGGCGAGACGCTCTTCGGCGCTCAGCGACTTGTTTTCCATGGTCTTGGCGGCGTCGCGCAGCACCTTCTTGTCGGCTGCGGAAAGCTTGGAATCCTTCGCGTCAGCCCAACGTGCGAGCAGCTGTGCGCCGGATTCCAGCGCATTCTCCACGTCGTCATTCACTTTAACCTTGATGGCGGCGTCGTGCAGCCAAGACTGGTAGGTGTCTTCCCAGCCTTCGATCACGATCTGCCATTTGCCCAGCTGACGCTTGACGGCGGCATAATCGGCATCCCACGGCTTCAGATCGCTGTGTTCGCCGATCTTGACCATGGCTTCCCAGCGGTCGAGGCCCGGATTGGTGCAGGTCATGGCGAAACGTTCAACCTCGCGGCCGCGTGCGTTACGCACGGACACGGTCGCTCCTGCCTTGGTGCGGCCTTCGATGAACACTTGGGCGGTGACGTTGAATGCTTCGCCGAGCTCCACGCGTGCCGGGAACAGGCCGTTCTCAACGTTCGGGGTGATGTCGAGCACGTTCACGCGGCCGAACTGTTCGGGGCTGGTGCGTTCGATGACGGGGGCTGGGGCTTCGCCGACCGTTTGCGGTGCGGCGGCCTTCGCTTTGGTGGTGCGCTTGCGAGCGGTGGATGCCGTGGACTTTTTGGCTGCGGCGGTGCGCTTGCTAGGCGTCTGAGACGTTGCCGATGCCGTTTTGGCGGCCGCGCTTTTGGCGGTCGTCTTCTTGACGGCTGGTTGCTTGGTTGCGGTGGTGCGCGGTTCCGCGCTCTTATCTTCTTCTGCCATACCGCCGATTATAGAGGAGAAAAGGTGGATTTGGGTGAACTATCTTCCGACCAGCGATTTCCACCCTTTGTGGATAACTTGTTTACCTACGATTGGTAAAACGTTTTTTGTGGATAAGTTACGTTTGCTGACAAGCGAAGTTGTCCACAAAAACGGCAAAAAGAACGTCCTCCGACCACAACCCTTGAAAAAGGCCATGTGGCAATCGCAAGTATGCAAGCCTGTTGAATTACGACAACAACGATGTGCATATCGAAAGGACGATGCGATGAATGCGATGAAACGACATACGCTTGCGATTCTGGCCGCGGTATTGGCGGCCTGCATCATAATCGTGGGAATGACCTGCCCGGCCGCGCTGGCCGCCGAACAGCTGCTGCGCGCGAACGGCAAGCATTACAACTATTTTCTCGATGGAAAACCGTATGTGATCGGGGTGAACGCGGAATCGAGATCGGGCAAATTCTATTATTGCCGGCAAATCGAAAGCATGACCGACTATAAGGTCACCGAAACCACCACCGTGGAAAATACGGAAGCGGCGCGGCGCCTCGCATGGCTGCTGTCCGAATATCAACATGACGGGGAACCGGTGCTCACGTATGCGGCGATCGGCGTGCTGGTGCACCGCAACTATGACGACCAAAAGGTGTGGGTCAGGCATGAGCAATACCTCTTCTCGGTGATGGACGGGCTGGAAAGCAAGGTCAACGAGCTTTGGGAGGAGGCCGCGAACAAGCTGCCGGTTTCTTCGAGGGTGACGCGTGATGATCGGCAGGGATTGCGGTCCGGAAGCCTGTTCGTGCAGTTGCTGGATTCGAGTGGACAGCCGATCGAGGGCGTATTCACGGCGACGATCGAAGGTCCGGCCGTGTTCGACGAGGACGACGAGCCCACGGCAGTCGGCTGGGCCGAACTGGAGGGAACCACCGTGTATTGGCATGCAACGGGTGCCGGCGAGGTCAATATCAAGGTCGGATACCAGTCCGTGGGATTGGATGAGGCCGTCACCGCGCAGAAAATGATGGTGCTGAACGATGTGGTGGAACGTGAGGATAGCCTGCTGACGTTCAATGTCGACAACCTTTATGCCCCCGAGCAGGAAATGCCGCAGACAGGAAGTCCGATGGGGCTGGTGTTGGGTTTGGCGGCTGCCGTGATGTGCTGCGGGGCGTTCATGCTGTATGCGGTACGGCGACGATGATATGCGGCGATGATGTCGTCTCGCGGAGGTGATGCTTCTCGATGAGAGTTGCGATATTTCAGCTGCAATATATTCCGCATGTGCGTGAGAATACGGCTATATCATGCTGAAAACGTTGAAATTAAGCCGCAGACGAACATATTTTTCTGCTGACGAACTCCCATTTTCACGTATCTACAATCATGGCGTCGTCGATACGAATGGAGGTTGCGATGACAGAAGAACATGCAGATGAAACGATGGTCGCGAGCATGCGTGCGGATGCCGAACGGCAGGGAGCCGATGATCGGAAGGTCACCGATGCGCCGCATTATCTGGCGCGGGTGCTGATGGCCAACGGCATACGAAACATGTATGGCGTGGTCGGCATTCCCGTCACCGATTTCGCGCGCATCGCGCAGGGCATGGGTATGCGATTCGTGGGCATGCGCCATGAGGAGGACGCTGTGAACGCGGCCGCGGCCGACGGATTCATCACCGGTCGGCCGGCTGTCACGTTGACGGTATCCGCTCCAGGATTCCTCAACGGTCTACCGGCACTGCTGGAAGCCACGGTGAACGGCTATCCGGTCATCATGATCGGCGGCTCCTCAACCCGCCATGTGGTCGACCTTGAGGAAGGCGAATACGAAGGCCTCGACCAGATGAACTACGCCAAGCAGTTCTGCAAGGCTTCGCTGCGCATCGACCGCATCGAAGATATTCCGCTCGCGGTGGCCCGTGCCATGCATATCGCCTCTTCAGGACGCCCAGGCGCGGTGTACATCGATTTCCCCGATGACACCGTGGCGCAGACCCTGAGCCAAAGCGAAGCCGACCGCCTGATGTGGACGGCAACCGACCCGGCCCCCGCCATGGTGCCGGCACGCAAATCCATCGACGCGGCGCTCGCATTGCTGCGGCAGGCCGAACGTCCGCTCATGGTGATCGGCAAAGGCGCCGCAATCGCCCGCGCCGAAGAGGAAATCCGCGAATTCGTCAAGAAAACGGATATTCCATTCCAGCCAATGTCCATGGCCAAAGGCGTAGTGCCCGATACCGACCCACACAGCACGGCAAGCTGCCGTTCCATCGCGCTACGCAACGCCGACGTGGTATTGCTGGTCGGCGCGCGACTCAACTGGATGCTGTCGTTCGGCCAGGGCAAAACGTGGAACGAACATGTGAAATTCATCCAAATCGACATCAATCCGGAAGAAATCGAAAACACGCGCAGTATCGACGTACCAATCGTGGGGGATATTCGTTCCGCCATGACGCTGCTCAACGGATCTCTGGAAGAATACCCGTTCAAAGCTGACGAAACCTGGCTGAACATGCTGAAGGAAGCCAGCGCGAAAAACGTGGCGAAATTTGAAACCCGCGAACAATCCGATCAGCTGCCCATGAGCCATTTCAACGCCTTGGGAGCCATCAAAAAGGTGTACAACAAACACCATGAAGATCTCATTCTCACCAATGAGGGAGCCAATTCGCTCGATGATTGCCGCAACATCATCGACATGCTCGAACCGCGCCATCGTTTGGACTGCGGCACGTGGGGTGTGATGGGCTGCGGCACCGGCTATGCGATTGGCGCGGCGCTTTCCACTGGCAAGAAAGTGCTGTACATCGGCGGCGATTCCGCATTCGGCTTCGATGGTATGGAAGTGGAGGTGGCCTGCCGCTACCAGCTGCCCATCACCTTCGTGGTGCTCAACAACGGCGGTATCTACCGCGGCGACTTCGAAAACCTTGGAGCGGACGGTGATCCGTCGCCGCTGACGCTTACTTACAACGCGCATTACGAGAAGGTCCTCGAAGCGTTCGGGGGTAAAGGTTACTATGCCAGCACTCCGGAAGAAGTCGAACGCATGGTCGGCGAGGCGGTCGAATCAGGCAAGCCAAGCTTCGTGCATGTGCAGATCGCGCAGTATGCGGGCAAGGAATCCGGCAATATCGGAGCGTTGAATCCGAAGCCGGTGGTCGGAGCCCTCGTTGATTCCGAAGTCACCATGTACGACTACGCGACCGGCGCTCGCATGTAGCGCATCGGTTGTCGGTATGACATGTGGGCGTGCGAACGGTGGAATGCGTGCGCCCACTTTTTCTGCCTGAAAACCAATGATCCGATCAACGTATCTGCAATATCAGCAATCAAACAATATTGCAGAAGATTGCAGATAGAAAAAATATAAAGAAAGAACGACAGTGATAAACATACTTGTTGACGACATCGTGCCAATTATTGTCATTATGGCATTAGGGTATATTTGTGGAAAATTCAGTTATTTTGATGACGATCAGCGGCAGGGACTTAATAAACTTGTGTTGAATATCGCGCTTCCTGCGGCGTTATTTGTGTCCATCATCAAATCGACCCGTGCAATGCTTGCGAAAGACGCAACATTGACCGCCATCAGTTTCATCGGCGTCATCGTCATGTTTATGGTGAGCTATTATCTGTGCCGGTTGCTGTTCCACCGCAGCATTCAGGAGGCGGCCGTCTGTGCTCTGATCGCAGGATCTCCGACGATTGGTTTCCTTGGATTCGCTGTGCTTGATCCGATTTACGGCAACACCGTCAGCACGAATCTCGTCATAGCCATTATTTCCATCGTGGTCAACGTGGTGACCATTCCGATCGGCATGTATCTGATCAACCTCGGCCAGGCCAAAGACCGAGCGAAGTTTAGCGTGCAGGCCGAAAACGCGGTCAATGCAAAGGCCAATGCAAAAGGCGATATCACGCTTGACCCGGCGCGAGATGCCGCAACCGACAAAACCGCCGAACTTATGGTGCATGGCACGTCGAATACGGGAAAGAACCGCAACGGCAATCTGCAGGCGTTGCTCGACGCACTGAAGCAACCGATCTGCTGGGCGTCGTTATTGGCCATTTTCCTAGTGTTGGTGGGCATTCATGTGCCAAGCCAGGTGGCGCCGACCTTCGATCTGATCGCCAAAGCGAATTCCGGTGTGGCCGTGCTTTCCGCGGGCCTCGCGCTTTCCACGGTGAAATTCTCGCTCGGTTGGGAAACCATCTGGAACACGTTCTTCCGCCTGATTCTGACGCCTGCAGTGTTCCTTGGCGTGGCGCTGTTGTGTGGCATGGGCGGTGACATGAACAAGATTTCGATGCTGGTGATGGCGGTCGCGTTGCCGCCGGCGTTCTCAGGCATCATTATTTCCAGCCGTTACAACATTTATGTAAAAGAAGGCGCCTCGACCACGGCCGTCGCCACGGTGGCATTCGCGGCCACCTGTCTGCTGTGGATCTGGCTCGTCCCCTTCTGCGTGGGCTGATTCAGTATCCTCACTGTAGCTCACGAAGCGCATATAGTAACGGAACGTTGAAATTCCAACGTTCCGTTACTGCATGCGCTTTTTGTGACGGTAAACCGTAAGACGTAAGACATGTGGTTGTGTGCGGAAGTGCGGGGCGTGGACTGCAATGGATGTGACGCATAACAAATAAGGGCGAATCTTGTGATCCGCCCTTATTCGTGCGCCAGTGCGCGCTAACGTGCGTTACTTCAAATCAGCCTGCACGCCATCGTTGCCGCCGATCACACCGGAATCACGCAGCGAAGCGATCTGATCGTCGTCATATCCCAACGCATGCAGAATCTCACGGTTATGCTCGCCCAGCTTCGGCGCACGCTGGTAATCCGGCACGAAATTACTCATCGTAAACGGCATGCCGATCGTCTTGAAATCGCCGCGCGCATCCTGCTGGTCAATGGTCACAATCGTGCCATCCCCATTCAAATCAGGATCGTTCTCCAACTCATACCAATCCAACACCGGGCCGACCGGCACGCCCTTCGCACCCAATTCCTTGGTCAGCGTGTACTTGTCGAACTGCATGGTGTACGCCTCAACACGCTGGTACACCTCGGTTTTATGCTCGTCACGCGCATTGGCGGTATTGAAACGCGGGTCGGTCAGCCAATCCTCGAATCCCATCGCATGGCAGAAATTCTCGAAGCCCTTCTTGGACTGTTGAACCACTATATATACGTAAGCGTTCGGGTCATGCTCCCAGCCTTTCGCGCGGTAGCACCAGCCAAGCACCAAACCACCCTCCGCATTCGCTGCGCGCGGAATGGCTTTGCCTTGCTTGCCCCACTCATAATTCGGGTAGCAGTCATAGTAGGAAAGCTTGCCCAAACGGTCGAGAATCAACTGGTCGCGCAGCTTGACACGGCACAAGTTCAGCACCGCATTCTGCATCGACTGGTACACATAGCAACCCTCACCGGTATGCTCGCGCTGCAACAGCGCCGAAAGAATGGCGATCAGCAGATGCATTCCGCTGTTGGAATCGCCCAATGCGGCGCCGGACTGCGTGGGCACATTGCGCTCGCCGTCATACCAGCCGGTGGTGGAAGCGGCACCGCCCGCGGACTGCGCGACCGGCTCGAACGCCTTGACATGCTCGAACCGGCTGCCCTTGTTGAAGCCCTTCAGCGACGCCATGATCAGACGCGGATTGATCGCATGTACGTCATTCCATCCGAAACCAAGCTTTTCCACGTCTCCCGGGCCGATATTCTCTACGAACACGTCGGCTTTCTTCAGGAGTTCGGCGAGGATTTTCTTGCCTTCCGGATCTCTCATGTTCAGCGTGATGGATTTCTTGTTGGCATTGAGCTGAAGGAAGTACAGGGAGTACGAGCCATCCACGTCGTTCATTTCATTACGTGTCGGATCTCCGCCCTGCACCTTCTCCACCTTGATGACGTCGGCGCCCATCCATGCGAGCATCTGCGTGCACGACGGGCCGGACTGCACCTGCGTCCAGTCAATCACGGTGATGCCTTTCAGCGGCGCGGTGTCCTGCGTTGCCTTTGTTGCCGTATCGTGCGTTGCGCTGTCTTGCATTGTGGTGTCCTGCGTCGCGTTGTGCGCGTTCGCTTGATTCATATAATGCATTGCCTTGTTCTCCTTATATCTGGTGATATGTGGTTGGCGAGGTCAACGTAGCGCGTGCAACCTTGGAGAACGTTGGATTTTCAGCCTTGAGCGGCAATCTTCGCTTTCGGCACATGCGATTGGCGGATCCGGCGCATTTTCTCCATACTTTCGGCACATGCGATTGATGAACTCGGCTGATATACCCGGTTTTTGTCGGATTTTGTCCAGATTTTGTCCGGAAATTGGTTTTGGTGAGATTTGACGGAAAACAAAAAAGCTAGGAATTGTTGCAATTCCTAGCTTTCATCAGTAGCGGGGCATGGATTTGAACCATGGACCTCTGGGTTATGAGCCCAGCGAGCTACCGAGCTGCTCCACCCCGCGTCGGCTTGTCTTTAAGACAGCTCTATTAACTTTACGATTACTTCCAAATATGTCAAATCGGCGTGTCGCATCAGTCCGGCCATGCAAAACCGCGTTGCAAATAGCGCGTTATTCATTTTTCCTATAACGGTTTCGGCTGATCGTGGGGGCAGGGAAGTGCGCCATATCCGAGCCCGCACCATAATAGAAGCATGCCTATCAAGATCCCCAGCGGCCTTCCGGCCAGAGACATTCTCGACTCCGAGCGTATTTTCGCGCTTGAAAAGCCTGAAGCGGAGCGCCAGCGCGTGCGTCCGCTCAAGCTGGTGATCTTAAATCTCATGCCGAAGAAAATCGAGACGGAAACGCAGCTGCTGCGTTTGATCTCGAAAAGTCCGCTGCAGGTGGAGATCGATTTCATGAAGACCTCCACGCACGAGGGTACGCATGTGAGCGCCGACCATCTGGTGAAGTTCTATGAGACCATTGAGGCGTTCCAAGACAACTATTACGACGGCTTCGTGGTGACGGGTGCCCCTGTTGAGCATCTTGATTTCGAACAGGTCGATTATTGGGATGAGTTCAAGCAGATTCTTGACTGGGCTTCCGCGCATGTGTTCTCCACTATGTATTTGTGCTGGGGCGCGATGGGTGCGCTCAATTATCGCTATAACGTGCGTAAAGAGAATTTGCCAGAGAAGATTTTTGGCGTGTTTCCGCAGTATTTGCAGGATGAATACTGCTTTTTGACGAACGGCTTCGATGAGATTTGCCTGCAGCCGCATTCTCGCCTTGCGGGGGTGGACGAGGGTGATATCGCGCGCAATCCGGAGTTGCAGGTGCTCACGTGGGGTCCGAAGTCCGGTCCTGGGCTGATCGCCACCCGTGATTTTTCGGAAGTGTTCGCGCTTGGCCATTGGGAGTACGGCAAGTACACCTTGGCCGAGGAGTATGAGCGTGATATGAAGAAGGGCATGACGAATGTGCCGTTCCCCGAAAACTATTTCCCGCATGATGATCCGCAGTTGGAGCCGGTGTTCGCGTGGCGCGCCCATGCCAATCTCCTGTGGCGCAATTGGCTGAATTGGGTGTATCAGACCACGCCATACGATTTGAGCGAGGTTCCGCAGCTTCGTGCGCAGAAGCGTCTTGGCACGGATCGTTCGATTCGTCATCAGCCGGGTTCGCCGCGTGTCGACGCGTTTGCGCCGTTCGTGCGTGACGGTTATGGCGTGATTCACGATTGATTTGTGGATTGATCCGCATATTGATGTGATTGACGTGCGGCCGTGATTGGCGCGTGACTTTACGGCTGTTTACTGGTGGGGGCTTGCGTATGCGGCCCCTCTTTCTTTATATACAGCACCTGTGTTATATGTGATATACTTGGTGAAACGTTTTATCAATATGCTGTTTTCGTAAAACAAACTATTGGTTGCGTCGGCTATCCGACGATTCACAAAGCTGTGTCTAGTTAGTACAGCTTGCTGCGAAACGCCGGTAAAACCAAATGGGAGTATGGAAAAGCCCAAGTGTGTGGATGTTGTCTAGACACGGGCTAATAATCCTATCCAGCCATTCGGAGTCGAATGCGTCGCACGGGACTCCGTTCGCGTCGACGCGCACTTCGAAGTACGCTTTGGTTAAGTAACCAGAACGTCACATTCGACTCGGTTGTTGGGTTAAACTAACAGCTGACACAAGAGCAGGAGGCGTGAATGATTGGTGCATTGGGAAAGGGCATGCTGACCATCGCTGATGGTCCCGAAATGCCCAGTGTCGATGACTTCCTTCCCGATCCGTTCGTTTTTCAGGGCACGCCGTTCGCCATCAACCGCATCATCCTCGTTCGCATCCTTGCGACCGTCATCATGTTGCTGGTTCTCGGAATTACGGCAAGCCGTGCAAAGCTCATCCCCAGCCGTTGGCAGGGAGCAGTCGAATGGTTGATCGAATTCGTCCGTGACAACATCGTCTATCAGGTGATGGGCGAGCTGCGCGGCAAGCGTTATGTGCCGATGATCACCACCGTGTTCTGCACGTTGTTGGTCTTCAATCTGTGTGGCATCATCCCAGGCTTCAATATCGCGGCAAGCGCAACCATTACGCTGCCGCTGGTATTCGCCATGTGGTGCTTCTGCCAATACTGGATTGCAGGCATTCGTGAAAAGGGCCTCGGCCACTTCCTGAGGGATGAGATCTTCCCGAAGGGTGTTCCGGCCCCGATCTACATTCTGCTGTCCCCGATTCAGCTGCTTGAGCTGCTGATTATCCGTCCGTTCTCGTTGACGATCCGACTGTTCGCCAACATGGTTTCGGGCCACTTGATTCTTGCGCTGTGCCTTTCGGCCACGCAGTACTTCCTCATTGATGTGGTGAACAAGGTGTTCATGCCATTCGGCGTCGTCACCTTCGCGGCTGGCATGTTCATGTTCCTGTTCGAAGCGCTGGTCGCTTGCCTGCAGGCTTACATCTTCGCCATCCTGACCACCGCATACATCAATATGAGCTATCCGGAGATCGACTGACCGCCGGCTTTTTAATTGTTGCTTCTTGTCAAGCAATAACCAGAAAGGAAACAATCATGGATATCGTTACCCTCGCTGAGGTTGCCGGCAACCTGAACGTCGTTGGCTACGGCCTCGCCGCCATCGGCCCTGGCATCGGTCTGGGCATCCTGATCGGCAAGACCATCGAAGGCACCGCTCGCCAGCCTGAGCTCGGCAGCCGTCTGCAGACCCTCATGTTCCTGGGTCTGGCATTCGTCGAGGTGCTGGCACTGCTCGGCTTCGTGCTCGCCTTCATCAAGTAAGACTTGATTCAAGGTAACACCGAAGACGCAAACGAACATGAAAGGAGGAAGACACTATGGTGACCGCAGCTAGCGAAATGGAATTGTTCCTTCCGAAAAGCTACGACATTTTCTGGTCGTTGGTCATTCTGATCATCGTCGCCGTGTTCTTCTACAAGTTCTTCCTGCCGAAGTTCCAGGCCGTGTTCGATGAGCGCGCTGCCAAGATCGAAGGTGGCATCGCCAAGGCCGAACAGGCCCAGAAAGATGCCGATGAAGCCAAGGCGAAGTATGAGGCTCAGCTGAGCAAAGCTCGCGTCGAGGCATCCAAGATCCGTGACGACGCACGTACGGAGGCATCGCATATCATCGCTGACGCGCGCACTCGTGCCGAAAACGATGCGGCGCAGATCACCGCCACCGCCCAGCGTTCCATCGAATCGCAGCAGCAGCAGGCTCTGGTGAGCCTCAAGGGTGAGGTCGGCGTGCTGGCAACGGCACTGGCCGGCAAGATCCTGGGTAGCAAGCTCGAGAATGACGATGTGCAGTCGTCGATGATCGACCAGATGATCGCCGACTTGGACAGCGACAAGAAGTGATCGAAACCTTCAAGAAAGGGAGGTGACCAATGCGAGGAGAAGCATCGCGTATCGCAGACCGCGTATCGCGTGACTCGCTGGCCCCCAAGCTGCGTGACAGCGGTGAGGACGCATGGCGTATCGGGAACGAACTGTTCACGATCACCAGCGCGCTTGACCACAATATCCAGCTTGAACGTGCCCTCACCGACCCGTCGCGCCCAGTCGAAGACAAGGTTGCGGTAGTCAAGACTCTGATCGGAGACCAGGCCCATCCGCTCGTGATGGAGATCATGTCCGATCTGGTGTCTCGCCGTTGGAGCCGCGTGTCTGATATCGCCAATGCCGTTGAGGATTTCGGCGTTGATGGCATGATGTACTACGCGGATTACACCAATACGACTTTGCAGGTCTCCATCGAGCTTGCAGAGTTGCATTCCGCACTGCTCAACCTTCCGGTCGTGCGTACCAAGCTGTATGACGCAACCGTTTCCAGTGAAGCCCGTGTCAAGCTGCTGTACAGCCTGATTGGAGACGCGGATTTCACCAAGGTGACCAAGCGCCTGGCCGAACACGCGACCTGCAATCTGCGCAATCGCCGCTACTTGCAGACCATTCAGTGGCTGATCAACAAATTCTCCCGCCATATGGGCGAATCGATGGTCACTGTTACCACGGCAACGCCGTTGAGCAAGGAGCAGGTGGAAAAGCTCATCGCCATTTACTCGGCGAAGACCGGTCATCCGGTGCACATCAACTCGGTGGTCGATCCGACCGTCATGGGTGGCATGCGCATCCAGGTGGGCGACGAGGTCACCGACAACACGGTGGTCGCACAGCTGCAGCATCTTCAGCGCACGGTGAAGGCAACCGCCTGACGGTTCGCCGCACGGTGAACAAGCCTGAAACAAGACTTGACTGAATTTATAAACAACAATAAGGAGTGATCATGGCAGAACTTACCATTGATCCCACCACGATACGCAAGGCGCTCGATGAGTTCGTCGAGTCGTACAAGCCGTCGGATACCCCGACTCAGGAAGTCGGTTATGTCGCGACTGCTGGCGACGGCATTGCGCACGTGACGGGACTGCCTGGTTGCATGGCCAATGAGCTGCTGACCTTCGAAGACGGCACGCTTGGCCTGGCGTTCAACCTTGACGCCCGCGAGATCGGCGTGGTTATTCTCGGCGACTTCGCAGGTATCGAGGAAGGCCAGGAAGTGCGTCGTACCGGCGAAGTGCTCTCCGTGCCCGTCGGCGACGGCTACCTTGGCCGCGTCGTGGACCCGCTAGGCAACCCGATTGATGGTCTTGGCGAGATCAAGACCGAAGGCCGTCGTATTCTCGAGGCCCAGGCACCTGACGTTATGCATCGTCATCCGGTTGACGAGCCAATGTCCACCGGTCTGAAGGCCATCGACGCAATGACGCCTATCGGCCGTGGCCAGCGCCAGCTCATCATTGGCGACCGCCAGACCGGTAAGACCGCTATCGCAATCGATACGATCATCAACCAGAAGCGTAATTGGGAATCCGGTGATCCGAAGAAGCAGGTCCGCTGCATCTACGTGGCTATCGGCCAGAAGGGCTCCACCATCGCATCGGTGAAGCAGTCCCTCGAAGAGTCCGGCGCCATGGAGTACACCACTATCGTGGCCTCCCCGGCTTCCGATTCCGCAGGTTTCAAGTACATCGCACCGTACACCGGTTCCGCCATCGGACAGCACTGGATGTACAACGGCAAGCACGTGCTCATCGTCTTCGACGATCTGTCGAAGCAGGCTGAAGCCTACCGTTCGATCTCCCTGCTGCTGCGCCGCCCGCCGGGACGTGAGGCATACCCGGGCGATGTGTTCTACCTGCATTCCCGTCTGCTCGAACGCTGCGCCAAGGTTTCCGATGACCTCGGCGGCGGTTCGATGACCGGCCTGCCGATCGTCGAAACCAAGGCAAACGACGTGTCCGCATACATTCCGACCAACGTGATCTCCATCACCGACGGTCAGATCTTCCTGCAGTCCGACCTGTTCAACGCGAACCAGCGTCCGGCTGTCGACGTCGGCATCTCCGTGTCCCGAGTTGGTGGCGCGGCACAGACCAAGGCGTTGAAGAAGGTCTCCGGCACGCTGAAGATCTCCTTGGCCCAGTACCGTTCCCTGGAATCCTTCGCCATGTTCGCTTCCGATCTGGATGCGGCTTCGAAGGCCCAGCTGAACCGTGGTTCCCACTTGACCGAGCTGCTCAAGCAGCCGCAGTTCTCCCCGTATTCCATGGAACAGGAAGTCGTCTCCGTGTGGGCCGGCACCCATGGCAAGATGGATGATCTGCCGCTGAACGACGTGCTGCCGTTCGAGAAGGCCATGCTGGACTACCTGGACCACAACACCGATATTCTCAAGACCATCCGCGAGACCGAAGATTTCACCGCCGACACCGAGGCTGCCCTCGACAAGGCTGTGGAAGCGTTCCGTGAGACTTTCGTGACCAGCGCGGGCAAGCCGCTGGTCGAGAAGAAGCCTAACGTCAAGAACGCCACCCCGGTCGAGCAGGAAAAGATCGTCGCAGGAGAGAAGTGATCCATGGGCTCGCAACTCGCATTGAAATCTAGGATCGCCTCCACCGCGTCGTTGGAGAAAATCTTCAACGCGCAGGAGATGATCGCGTCTTCGCATATCGCCAAGGCACGTGACGTCGCCTTGAACGCGAAGCCGTATACCGATGCGATTTTCGACGCCGTGCAAGCGCTGGTGGCCCACACCCATATCGACCATCCGATCGTGAAGAAGGACGAGGACAACCCTCGCGTGGCTGTCCTCGCCCTCACCTCGGATCGTGGTATGGCGGGTCCGTACACCTCCTCGATCATCCGCGAAACGGAATCGCTGCTGGCCCGCCTCGATGCGGCAGGCAAGCAGCCGGAACTGTATGTGTATGGTCGTCGCGGTGTGACGTACTACAAGTACCGCAATCGTGATGTTGCCGGTACTTGGGAAGGCGATACCGACCAGCCCGGCGTGGAAGTCGCAGAGTCCATCTCGAAGGCACTGATGGACGCCTACATGAAGCCGGCGAGCGAAGGTGGAGTTTCCGAACTTTACATTGTGTTCACCGAATTCGTGAATATGGTCGTTCAGAAGGTGCGCGTGCTGCGTATGCTGCCCGTTGAACTCGTGCTTCCGGAACAGCAGGACTCCGGCCCTGTGCCCGAATCCGATGCCGATGCCGCGACCCCGCTTTATGCGTTCGAGCCGAGCGTCGACGAAGTGCTTGACGCGATTCTGCCGAAGTACATCCAGTCCCGTATTCATGAATGCCTGCTCACCGCGGCGGCATCCGAGACTGCAAGCCGACAGAACGCCATGCATACGGCTACAGACAACGCCCGCAGCCTGATCGACGACCTGACCCGCAAGCTCAACGCTTCGCGACAGGCTTCGATTACCCAGGAACTTACCGAAATCATCGGCAGCGCCGACGCGCTGAATAAGAAGGAAGAGTAGGAACGCATATGGCTGAGAATCAGACCACAGCGGCTCCCGAGACGGCTGCAGAGCCGACCACTGGACGCGTCACGCGTATCCAGGGTTCGGTTATCGACGTCGAATTCCCGGTGGGCCACCTGCCCGACATTTACAACGCACTTACCGTTGAGCTGACCAACACCGCCAACGAAGAGGGCGAAACCACGAAGAAGATCACGCTTGAGGTCGAACAGCACCTTGGCGACTCTACCGTGCGTACCGTGGCGCTGAAGCCGACCGACGGCCTCGTTCGTGGCGCCACCGTGCTCGACACCGGCGGTCCGATCTCCGTTCCTGTTGGCGATGTCACCAAGGGTCACGTGTTCGACGTGTCCGGCAACATCCTCAACAAGAAGGATGACGAAACCATCACGGTCACCGAGCGTTGGCCTATCCACCGCAACCCGCCGGCATTCGATCAGCTGGAATCCAAGACCCAGATGTTCGAAACCGGTATCAAGGTCATCGATTTGCTGACCCCGTACGTGCAGGGCGGCAAGATCGGTCTGTTCGGTGGCGCAGGCGTCGGCAAGACCGTGCTTATTCAGGAAATGATCCAGCGAGTCGCCCAGAACCACGGCGGTGTGTCCGTGTTCGCAGGCGTCGGCGAGCGTACCCGTGAGGGTAACGATCTGATCGGCGAAATGGATGAGGCTGGCGTTCTTGAGAAGACCGCACTGGTCTTCGGCCAGATGGATGAGCAGCCGGGTACCCGTCTGCGCGTGCCGCTGACCGCACTGACCATGGCAGAGTACTTCCGTGACGTGCAAAATCAGGACGTGCTGCTGTTCATCGATAACATCTTCCGTTTCACCCAGGCTGGTTCCGAGGTGTCCACCCTGCTCGGCCGTATGCCGTCCGCAGTGGGCTACCAGCCGAACCTGGCTGACGAAATGGGTGCCCTGCAGGAGCGCATCACTTCGACCCGCGGTCACTCCATCACCTCGCTGCAGGCCATCTATGTGCCGGCCGATGATTACACCGACCCGGCTCCTGCAACGACCTTCGCCCACTTGGATGCAACCACCGAGCTTTCCCGTGACATCGCTTCCAAGGGTATCTATCCGGCAGTGGACCCGCTGAGCTCCACCTCGCGAATCCTTGATCCGCGTTACGTGGGCCAGGCTCACTACGATTGCGCGAACCGCGTCAAGGCGATTCTGCAGCGTAACAAGGAGCTGCAGGACATCATCGCTCTGATCGGTATCGACGAACTCGGCGAAGAAGACAAGACCACCGTGAACCGCGCTCGTAAGATCGAGCAGTTCCTCGGCCAGAACTTCTACGTCGCTGAAAAGTTCACCGGTCGTCCGGGCTCCTACGTGCCGGCCGATGAGACCATCGAAGCGTTCACCCGCATTTGCGACGGCGTGTACGACGACGTTCCGGAGCAGGCATTCTCCGGTATCGGCGGCATCGACGATCTCGAGAAGAAGTGGCACGACATGCAGAAGGAATACGGTGCGTGATGGCCGGATTGACAATGCAGGTGAACATCGTCGCCGCCGACCACCCCGTGTGGCACGGTACGGCGAAGTCCGTCACCATTCCTGCCTTTGAAGGCGGAATGGGCATCCTGCCCAACCACGAGCCTGTATTGACCGTAATCAAGGAAGGAACCATCGTTGTGGTGGATCCGGATGGCAGCCGTCGCTCCTTCGAAGTGACCGACGGTTTCATCTCCTTCGATTCGAACAAGCTCACCGTTGCGGTTGAGCGTGGACGTGACGTCAAGATGGCAGAGTAGCACTCGGTAGCATACTTCTGACGGTCCGTCTGTTGCGATTGCAGCAATTGCATATGATTGCGATTCTGTAGTTGCAGCAGACGGACTGTTTTTTTTCAAAAAAGATTAATCAAAACAAAAATAGGATTGTACATATCGTGGGATTCATGGCTTACGACAATCATGGTAGGGTAGTGCCTCGTGCGAATTATTGTTGCTGATTGCTCTGCCGAATATTCCGGGCGTTTGAATGCGTCCTTGCCGCTCGCCAAGCGTGTGTTGCTTATCAAAGCCGATAACAGTCTGCTGATTTTCTCCGAACTTGGTTCGTACAAGCCACTCAACTGGATGGCGGCGCCCTGCACCATCAAAGACATCACTCCGGAACATGCCGACGACGACGTGACTACGGAGGTTCCGCAGAAAGTCATTCGTGCTTCGGCGGATAAATCCAATGACGTGCTCGAAGTGACATTGCAGCATATTTATTCCGACGAAACATACGATTTGGGCGAAGATCCGGGGCTGATCAAAGACGGTGTCGAAGACCATCTGCAGAAGTATCTGGCCGAACAGATCGAACGCATCGGAGAAGGTGCGACATTGGTGCGCCGCGAATACCCGACCGCCATCGGACCGGTCGACATTATGGCCATCGACGGCAGTGGCAAGCATGTTGCCATCGAAATCAAACGTAACGGCGGCATCGATGGCGTGGAGCAGCTCACCCGTTACTGCGAGCTGTTGAACCGAGACCCGCTGTTGGCCCCCGTGCGTGGCATTTTCGCCGCGCAGACCATCACGCCGCAAGCCCGCGTGCTCGCTCAGGACCGCGGCTTCGACTGCCTGATCCTCGACTATGACGAAATGAAAGGTGCCGAAGACGACTCCCTACGACTCTTCTAGCTTATAAAAAACTCCCTGTTGTTATGCAGGGAGTTTTTATAAGCGAATCGTGATGTAGATCAGTAGGCGGCGAGGATGTCGACTACGAAGACCAACGTGGAGTTCGCTGGAATCTTGCCGGAATCCTTGTCTCCATAGCCAAGGTCCGGCGGCACGACCAGCAGCACCTGCGAGCCGACGGTATGCCCTGCCAAGCCCTGCTTCCAACCGGTGATCACCTCATCAAGCGAGAAGCTCGACGAAGCACCGCGATCCCACGAGGAATCGAACTGTGTGCCGTCAAGCAGCCATCCGGTATAGTGCGCGATCACGGTCTGCGTATCCTTGACCTCGGCGCCTTCGCCCCTGATCAAATCCTGCGAGATCAACGTGTCGGAACCCTTGTATCCGTTCATATCGATCGACGGCTTGCCATCCTTCGCAAGCGTCACCTTCGGCAGATCGGCAGGAACGTCAAGCACCTTCGTGCCCGTTGCCTTCGTCAGATCCTTCGACTTCGACACGATCGTGAGCACCATCAAATAGGAGGTGCCAGCGGAATTCGAATCGTTCACACCGAACGCAAGCGTGGCGTTAAGCTTCTGATCCTTGAAAATGTTGTAATAATCCTCAGTCATCTGACTGGTGTCGGAGGTGACCATCGTAGAGCAATCGGGGGTGTTTTTCTCCCAGGTGCTCATGAGTTCGGAACCATCCTTGACATTGATGGCGATACCCTGCGTGCATATGCGGTCGCCGTCTTCAATCTGGTCGCCATTGCCTTTCTGCAATACGACGTAGCTGTTGTCTTCCACCGTCATAGGGGTTTTGAAGGAGACGGTCGGCTTCTCACCGGGCTCACCTGTGGCGGTCACACCGGCGATCTGATTCATCTTCGACGAGGAATCGGAAGAAGACGAAGATGAATCGGAGGAGGAATCAGACTTCGTGTCGGAACTTCCGCATGCCGCGAAACCCAAGCACATGATCGTTGTGCAGGCGGCTGCGACGGCTTTGAAAAGAGTAGATTTGCGCATAGGTTCCACTTTAGTGGCAATCATTGATTTTCATAGTTTTTTCAGGCTTTTGCAGAGAGGCAATGTAGAATAGTGAATGCTATGACTTTATTGCAGGAAGAACAGGAAAAGCCGCAGTCCAAGGCGGGTCCCACGCGACACGCCAAGATTATGCGCGGCATTGTCACGCCTATTTTCGGCTTGCTTGCCATTGCTTGCATCGTGCTTGGCGTCTTGAACGCGACGATTTGGAAGCCCTCGGCACAGGTCACGGCGTCCGCCTCGGTTACGGGATCGCAGTATGTGGTCACCGATCCGAATGTGCTGCAATTGGTTGACGATCGCGTCACCATTTCGGCGAAGTCGCGCGACAAATCCGCGAACGTGTGCATCGCCATCGGTTCCGCCCGCGATATCGCCGGATGGATCGCGGGATCCAAATACACGCGCGTCACCGGACTGTCCGACTGGTCCACCCTGTCCACGCTGAAGACCACGGCTCAGGGCACCGCCGATAATTCCGAAGGCCAGGTCGCCTTCCAGGATTCCGACATGTGGCGCACCGTCAAATGCAATGCCGGTTCCGTTGATATGCAGTTCAAGGGTGCTAATACGAATAATGCCGAGGATTCCGTTGCGATTATCGATTATGGCAATCGCAAGGGAGGTTCGGTCACACTTGATTGGAACCGTCGTTCGATGCTGAATTTCGCCATGCCGTTCTATCTTTCCGGCGGATTGCTGGCAATACTTGCGGTGCTTTCGGCTTCCGTGTTTGCCATGCCTCCGCATAAGCGTCGCAACAAGCGCGCGTTTGCCATGGTTGACGGCATCGGTTCCACGCAGGGTGACGATGACGAGGTTGCCGCATGGGTGAAGAACGCCGAAGCGAGTGCCGCCCGTAGCGAAAAGAGCGGGCCGAAGCGTAAGCGTCGCCGTCATGCTGGGCATCGCGCGAGTGGTTCGGAAAATAGCCAAAACGAAGTTGCGCAGCCTACGATTGTCGATCCCGGCGCGCGCAATCTCGTTGCCGATCAGCAGAACGCTGCCGCTGATGGTGTTGAAGAAAACGACGATTTCGAACAGACTTCCGTGATTTCGCAAGACGAGCTTGCCGCATATTTCGCACGTCTCGCACAAGAGGAAAGCAGTGCGGCCGCAGCGGCCTCGGGATCTGTAGAATTCGCGGTATCCGATGAAATCAACGTGCCCAACGAAGTTGACGAAATGGCCGTAACGACCGAGTCGGTCGGATCCAACGAAACATCCGAAAACGACGAATCCGACAACGACAAGTCCGACGAACCTGACAACGAGGAGGCCAAGTGATGAAGAAGCGTTTCAACGTAATCGCGGCGGCCGTACTCGCATTGGGAATGGTCGTTGGCATGTGCGGATGCGAGGGGCAGCTGCCGCAGCCGAAAACCACGCAACGTCAAGATGCGCCGAATCTGACCGCCAAGCAAGAGAAAACCATCCGTACGAATATTCTCAAAACGCTTGACCAGTGCAATAACGATCGCAATATCGACGCCCTCGGTTCGATTTTGGAGGGGCCGGAACTTGAGATTCGCACTAGCGAACTTCATGTGGCGCAGGTCACGGGCAATCTTGACCGCAAGACCACGATTCCAACTGATCTTGCGCAGGCCGTGATTTCCACGGACAGTGGATGGCCGCGTTCGGTGTTTTCCATCACTTCCACCACGGATGACCAGCAGTCCAAGCGTCTGCTGGTGTTCCGCCAGGATTCCGCACGTCAGAACTACAAGTTGTGGGGTGTGGCACGACTGTTTTCGGGCGTGAAAATGCCGAGTTTTGAGATTTCCAAAACCGGTAGCGAGCAGGGAACGGAAAAAGACACCGGTCTGGTCATGACCCCGAAGGATGCGGTCGCCGCGTATGCCGACGTGTTGCAGAATGGTGCGTCCAGCCAGTATGCGCAGAAGTTTGCCGACGACGATTTGCGTACGAAGCTTGCCGATCTGACCGAACAGGTGCAGAAGGCCATGGAGTTGAACGAGGGATCGCAGCAGCAGGTGTTCACACCGGTTGACGATGCCATCAGCGTTATGCGTTCCGCGGATGGTGGCGATCTGGTGGTGGCGCAGATCAATTCCGAATGGACGCGTTCAGCTGGCTCCGGCCGTGAGTCGCAGCCCGCTTCCGATGCGGAAAAAGCGCTGTTTGGCGACGGTCAGGCCACCAGCACCATGAAAACCACGTATGTGAATGTGGTCGCGCTGTACGTGCCTCCGGCAAATTCTGACGCGAAGATCACTGCAGTCGGTTCCGAGCGCCAGCCGGTTCGTGTTGAGGCACTGTGATCGTGGCAGTCGCACGAATGCGCGTAAGCTTGGGGCGAACGTTTGCAATGCGTGTTACGCCGGGCGCTTAATGTTGTTGATTGTTGATATCTAGGAGGCAAGCATGGCAGGTCAAAGGCCGTTTAATCCGGGAGTTTCCTTGGCGGGAGCCGTCGATCTTGAAGCGTTGAAGCATCAGGTGAAGGCTGAGCCGGGGCAGGCTGGAGGCGCTCCGGCCGCAGGCGGTTATGTGATCGACACCACGGAGAACACGTTCCAGGCCATGGTGCAGACGTCGGCCACGTTCCCGATCCTGTTGCTGCTGTGGGTGCCGACCGATGATCGCCTGTTCGACATGGCACGCCAGCTGGGCGATGCCGTGAACCAGCTGAACGGCCAGATTCAGCTGTCTCGTATCGATATCGCGTCGAATTCGTCGATCGCGCAGGCGTTCCAAGTGCAGGGCGCGCCTGCATTGTTCGCGTTGATCAACGGCCGTCCGATGCCGATTTTGCAGGGCTTGCCGTCCGCTGAGGAAATGCAGCAGATCGTGGATACGGTGATTCCGAATCTGGTCGCAGCCGCGCAGCAGGCCGGTGTGACCGGTTCCGCGCCGTATTCCGGCGATCCGAATTCCGATGCGGCAAACTCGGCTTCCGCTGCCGGCGCCCAGGAGCAGGTGCCTCCGGAGCATCAGGAGGCGTATATGCTGGCACAGCAGGGCGATTACGCTGGCGCCGCAGCCGCGTACGAGAAGGTGCTTGAAGCCGATCCGAACGATGCGCGTGCCGCCCGCGAGCGTGCGAAGGCGTTGCTGTTGGCCCGTTCCGCCAATGCGAACGTGCGTGAGGTGCGTGCCGCCGCTGCCGACAATCCCGATGATGTTGAAGCACAGCTTGCCGTCGCTGACATTGATATGATCGGCGGTCAGATTCAGGATGCGTTCGATCGTTTGCTGGATTTCGTTGCGGCCGGCCATAAGGCCGATATTGAACCGGTGCGCAAGCGTCTGCTGGAATATTTCACGATTCCTGAGCCGACCGACGAGCGTTTGAAGCGCGCCCGCCGTCGCCTCGCCACGCTCATGTACTGACTCGTTTATTGACTTTAGGTACCGTTTAGGTACCGCTCAACCGTAGGCTGCGCAACTACATCGTTCTTTACGGCCTACGGTTGTTTTTTTTTAAAAAAGACTTATTCCATACGGTTGGTGCCGAAATAGTCGAGGAATTGCGGTCCGTCTGCTTCCAGTTCGTCTTCGAATTCGGATTTCCATCGTGAATATGGATTCGCGGCAAGCCCTTCATTGCTGAACCGCGATTGGTCGGTGATTTCGGTGGTGCAGAATTTCGGGATCACCAGATTGGTGACCGGCCCGATACGTTCCGCTTCCGCAATGATCAGGGGAGCGTTGGTGCCTCCGAACACGTCGATGTTCCAGCCGTCCTCATCGATCCAGTCGGTGAAACGGTTTTTGATGGTCACGTGTCCGCCGCGTTTGATGAGCTCCCCTGCGATGCGCGAATCCAAATCGCGGCTCGCCTCATATCGCGTGCCTCCCACGGACGGCCCTTTCACGGTGACTGATCCAAGCCGGAATTCGTCGCGATACTTTTCGAGCACAGCCAGCGGGTCGAGGTCCGGAGTCATGGCAATGCGGACGGACTTTGTTTTCAATCGCACGCGCAGCGCGTAATTATCCTGATGCACGTAATAACTTTGTATGATCAGCGTCGGACTGTCGTTATCATCCAACTGCGTCGGCAGGGCACGGCAGAAAAAACGGCGCGTGTATTCGAAATCGCCTATATTTCTGCCTGAATCCTCAACCATATTTTCAGTTTAGTGGAAAAGACGCTTCAAATGGTGTTATGTTGCTACAAATTTCGTTGTGGCGCACGCTATCTCTCGTTCCTTCCCCGTTCTATGCCCGTTATTTCCCCTCTAGGGTTGGGTGTGCTGTCGAAAGACCCGCCGTAGCTATGTTTTCGCAATAATGATCCGAGATTCGAAGATCGTTTTTCCGTAAAAAGTGTCGCTTTCATCTCAAGGCAGTGTAAAGTAGTTTGACGCACGGGTTTGTAGCTCAGTGGATAGAGCGTCTGTCTCCGGAACAGAAGGTCGTGGGTTCGATCCCCATCAAGCCCACCACAAAGACAAGTGAAGAGCCGGGGCAGGGAGCCGGTATTTGGAACATGGGACAATGCGTGTCGATTCCATGGGTACAGTGATTGCTTGAGATTGCGTTGTCGTGGTTTGCCGCGGCCTGAACGCAAGCAACATGCATAACACATTCTTCAAAGGAGAACATTATGAGCGAGAAGATGGAAGCGGTTGCGACTTCTGAAGCCCCGGCGGCGCTGGGCGCATACAGCCAGGCCGTGAAGGCCAACGGTTTCGTGTTCGTCTCCGGCCAGCTGGGCATCGACCCAGTCACCGGCGAACTGGCTGGCGAAACCGCCGGCGAGCAGGCAGCCCAGGCACTGAAGAACATCAAGCATATTCTTGACGCCGCAGGCACCGGCATCGAACACGTCTGCCGCGCCACCATCTACATGAAGAACGTCGAAGACTTCCACGAGATCGACGACGTGTATGCGCAGACCTTCATCGGCTCCGTGAAGCCGGCCCGCGTCGCGTTCGGCGGCAACAACATTCCGAAGGGCGCTCTCGTTGAGATCGACGCCATCGCTGTGCTCTGATTTCAGTGCGCTGATTGCAAATCTCCAGAAAATCCTTTTTCAGGCTCGTATGCGGTTTCTTACGCTGCATGCGAGCCTGTTTTTGTTTATGCAATCTCAGGATTGCCGCTAAAAGTGAACGGCAGGCAACATGATTCCACCGATTTCCGTATAGTAATGCGATTGGGTATTGTGCAAACGCATGCAAACGCAAGAACGCAAGAACGCGCCCATCCAAATATGAAGGAGCAGTCGCGCATGGCCGAATCGCAAGTCAACGCATCCACTGCAGACACTGACGCCGCTGAATCCGCTGAAGCCAAGCAGGGCGGTCTTGAACGCAAGATGGAAACCCGCCATCTGACCATGATTTCGCTAGGTGGTGTGATCGGTACGGGCTTGTTCCTCAGCTCCGGCTACACGATTCACCAAGCCGGCCCTCTTGGCGCGATCATCGCGTATGGCATCGGATCCATGCTTGTGTATTTTGTGATGCTCAGCCTTGGCGAACTGTCGGTGGCCATGCCGTATGCGGGCAGCTTTCACCTGTATGCGAAGCGTTTCATCGGCCCCGGCACCGCGTTCACCATCGCCGTGCTGTATTGGCTGAATTGGGCGGTGGCGCTCGCTTCGGAATTCACGGCAGCCGGTCTGCTGATGCAACGTTGGTTTCCTGATTCGCCCGCGTGGATTTGGTCCGCCGCCTTCATTGCGGTGGTGTTCATGCTCAATATTCTGTCGGTGAGGCTGTATGGCGAGTCGGAATTCTGGTTCGCATCCATTAAGGTGTTTGCGATTATCGTGTTCATTGTGATCGGCTTGCTTGCCATGTTTGGTGCGATTCCGATTGCCGGTTACGATCACGCACCGCTGTTTGAGAATTTCTATAATGACGGCTGGTTCCCCAATGGTGTGCTGCCGATTTTTTCGACGCTGCTGACGGTGGTGTTCGCATTTTCGGGCACTGAGGTTGTTGGTGTCGCGGCGGGGGAGACGAAGGATCCGGCGCAGGCGATTCCGAAGGCCGTGCATACCACGGTGTTGCGTCTTGCGATTTTTTTCATCGGTTCGATTGCGGTGATGTCCGCGCTGATTCCGTGGCATCGGTCAGGCGTCGACACGAGTCCGTTTGTGCTCGTGTTCCAGTCGATCGGCATGCCGTTTGCCGGCGATGTGATGAATTTCGTGGTGTTGACGGCAGTGCTTTCCGCTGCGAATTCCGGCTTGTACGTGTGCTCGCGCATGGTCTGGTCGCTTGCGCAGGAGGGTATGATCCCGCGCGTGCTCGGCAAGACGAATTTCCATGGTGTGCCCGTGTTCGCGGTGCTGTTCAGCATGGCTGGATCGCTGTTGGCGTTGTTGTCTTCCGTGGTTGCCGCTTCGACGGTGTATTTGGCGTTGGTTGCGGTTTCCGGCTTGGCCACACTGGTGGTGTGGGCGTCGGTTTCCGTCTGCCACTTGCGTTTCCGCAAGCAGTGGCTTGATCAAGGGCATTCGGCTGACGATTTGAAGTATCGTGCCCCCGGTTTCCCGTTCGTGCCGATTGCTGCGATTGTGATGTGCATCGGCGCGTTGGTTTTGGTGATTTGCGATTCGTCGCAGCGTTCCACATTGCTGTATATGATTCCGTTCGTTGCGATCTGCTATATCGGCTATTACGCTTCGGTGGCTTGGCGCAGGAAGCATGGCGAACTGCAGGATGATACGCGGGGCGATACGCAAGGCTGATTCTGTCTGCATAATCGGTAGACTTGGAGGAATGAGTCCAGAAGCGCTTAGTGAACTGATTTTCAATATTGCCAACAACCTTGTGAATGAAGGCAAGGCAGGCACCCTGACCACCGATCTCATCCCTCCGCAGGCCAAATTCGCCGTCATGCGTCCGAAGGACCGCGCGCACGGCGATTGGGCGTCGAACGCGGCCATGCAGCTGGCCAAGAAGGCCGGCATGAAGCCTCACGATTTCGCCGAACTGTTCGCCGCGGAACTCGCCAATGCCGATGGCATCAAGTCCGTGGAAGTGGCCGGCCCCGGCTTCATTAACATTGTGCTTGATTCCGCGTCCGCCGCAGCCGTGGTTGACACTGTGCTTAACGAGGGTGCGAACTACGGCAAGAACGACCATCTTTCCGGCAAGACCCTGAATCTTGAATTCGTGTCCGCCAATCCGACCGGTCCGATCCATATCGGCGGCACCCGTTGGGCCGCGGTCGGCGACTCCATGGCCCGCGTGCTTGAGGCGAACGGCGCCAAGGTGGTGCGCGAATACTATTTCAACGATCACGGCGAGCAGATCAACCGTTTCGCCAAGTCGCTGGTCGCGGCCGCCCACGGTGAGGAAACCCCGATCGACGGTTACAAGGGCGCTTATATCGATGAGATCGCACGTCGCGTCATCGATGAGGCAAATGCCGACGGTATTGCGATTCTCGACCTGCCGCGCGTCGACGGTGGCGTTGACAACGATGGCAATCCGCTGGGTGAGGGCGATTCCGAACAGCGTGAGGAATTCCGCAAGCGTGCAGTGCCGATGATGTTCGACGAAATCCGCAAATCCATGAAGGATTTCCGTGTGAATTTCGACGTGTGGTTCCATGAGAACAGCTTGTATTCCGATGGTGAAGTCGACAAGGCGATCGCCGATCTGCGTGAACGCGGCGACATTTACGAAAAGGATGGCGCAACCTGGTTCGAATCCACCAAGCATGGTGACGACAAGGATCGTGTGATTATCAAGTCCGACGGCAACTACGCGTATTTCGCAGCTGATATTGCTTACTATCGCAACAAGCGTCATCGTGACAACGATCCGGCAGACATCGCCATTTACATGCTGGGTGCCGACCATCACGGCTATATCGGCCGCATGATGGCCATGTGCGCCGCATTCGGCGACGAACCTGGCGAAAACATGCAGATTCTTATCGGCCAGCTCGTCAACGTGCTGAAGGACGGCAAGGCAGTGCGCATGTCGAAGCGCGCCGGCAATGTGGTGACCATCGACGATCTGACCGACGCTATCGGCGTGGATGCCTCCCGTTATTCGTTGGCACGCACCGACTACAATTCCCCGGTCGACATCGACCTGAACCTGCTCGCTTCGCATTCCAACGAGAATCCGGTGTACTACGTGCAGTACGCGCACGCCCGCTCCTGCAATGTGGATCGCAATGCGGCTGCTGCCGGCATCACCTACGAGGGTGCCGACGTGAGCCTGCTCGACACCGCCGCCGACGGCGAAGTGCTTGCCGCGCTCGCCCAGTGGCCGGCCCTGCTGCGCGAAGCCGGAGACCTGCGCGCCCCGCATCGCGTAGCCCATTACTTGGAAGACCTCGCCGCCACCTACCACAAGTGGTACAACGTGGAACGCGTGGTGCCTATGGAGCTCACCGATCCGGAAGCTCGCGGCGAACAGGCTGAAGCCCTGCGCATCGCCAAGGCTCCGGAACCGGCTCGTGCAGCCGCACGTTTGAAGCTCAATGACGCCGTTAAGACGGTTATCGCCGAAGGCCTTGACCTGCTTGGCGTTGCAGCCCCAGACAGGATGTGATCGCCATGGCAGTCACCCCCATCTGGCCGGCCGGCTCCAACGTGAACGAGCAAGGTGAAATCACGTTCCATGGCCGCACTGCCGAAAGCCTGCTGAACGAATTTGGTTCGCCGCTCTACGTCATCGACACCGATGACGTGCGAGCCCGCGCCGCCAAATTCGTCAAATCCGCGGCAAATGCGTTCAACAACACCGTAACCCACGTCAGCTTCGCCGGAAAAGCACTGCTTTCCAAGGAAATCTGCCGTATCGTCACCGAATCCGGCATGCTGATCGACACCTGCACCATGGGCGAGATGCGCATCGCGCTCGCCGCGGGCGTTCCCGGACGGCGACTCGTGCTGCACGGCAACAACAAGTCCGATGCGGAAATCGAACTCGCCATTACCGAAGGCTTCGCCAAAATCGTGGTGGACGAGCCGAACGAGCCGGCCCGCATCGCCGAAATCGCCAAGCGTCTCGGCAAGCGCGCTCGCGTGATGTTGCGTGTTACGTCCGGCATTCATGCGGGCGGCCACGAATTCGTGTCTACCGCGCATGAGGACCAGAAGTTCGGTGTCGCCTTGCTGCCGGTTGGTGCCGATGCAAGCAAGCTGAACGTGCTCGACGATTTGGCTGACGTGACCCCCGCAGGGTCGAACGCACGCCTAGGCGAAAGCGAAGCCACTCCGGGCGAAAGCGCAGAACGCCAACTGCAGTACGACATCAAATACCCGTATGACATGAGCCACGAGAAGGTTTCCGAAGGCGACCGCAAACTCGCCGAAGCCATGACCATGGTGGCTGATGGCCCCGCGCTCGCCGTATTGAAGGAGATCTACCGCCATCAGGACGTGCTCGAACTGGTCGGTGTGCATTCGCATATCGGATCGAACATTCACGATGCGGACGCCTTTATCCAGGCCGCGAAGCGCATGATGCTGCTGCGCAAGACCTTCTACGCCACCGACGCATACACCCTGCCGGAGGTCGACTTGGGCGGCGGCTATTCCGTGGCCTACACCGATGGCGAGGATTCCATGGATCTCGATACGGAACTTGCCCGCCTTGCCGATGCGGTCACCACCGTGAACCGTGCGCTCGGCATGCCCGCTCCGGTCATCTCGTTCGAGCCGGGCCGTTGGACGGTCGCCCCGACCGGCGTCACCCTGTATCGTGTGGGCACGGTCAAGCCGGTGCAGCTTGCCGGAACCGCGAAAGACAAGGCTGGCAATCCGGTTACGGAACGCGTGTACGTGTCTGTCGACGGCGGCATGAGCGACAATATTCGTCCGGCATTGTATGGATCGGATTACACTGCGAGAATCGCCAATCGTGAGGGTTCCAGCGAAACCAAGCTGTGCCGTGTGGTCGGCATGCACTGCGAATCGGGCGATATCATCGTCAACGAGGTGCGTCTTCCTGCCGATATTCAGCGTGGTGACGTGCTGGCGGTGCCTGTTACGGGTGCATACGGTCGCACGATGGCCAGCAACTACAATCAGGCGCTGATTCCTGCGGTTGTTGCCGTATCCGAGCAAGACGCGCATGTGATGATTCGCCGTCAGACGGTCGATGATCTGCTGGATTGGGATGTGAGCGAATAGCGATTCGTGGCGTTTCGCTCGTGTTTCGTATTGTTCATGGCGATTCGTCTCAAATTACGGATGCAGCGTGGATGCAGTATGGGCGGTTTTCGGGGCAAAGCTCGGAAACCGTCCATTTTCGTATGATTTCGCGGTCTTACGTCATATCGGGACCGTACAATAGGCAGGGTTACACCAATACTTCACATTCAAGGGAGGATGCCTTGGTACAGGAAGATGTTGCGCCGATTCGCGTTGGATTGTTGGGCGCGGGCACGGTCGGCTCTCAGACCGCACGCCTGCTGGTGGAGCAGAAGGATGAGCTCGCCGCACGCATCGGACGACCGATCGAACTGACCGGCGTCGCCTGCCTTGATCCGTCGGAAACCGACCCGTTCCCGTGGATCGACAAGTCCGTGGTGACCACCGACACCATGAGCGTGGCCACCAATGCTGACATTGTGGTCGAACTGATCGGTGGAACCGGCGTGGCCCGCAAGTTCGTGCTTGCGGCCATCGAATCCGGCGCTTCCGTGGTTACCGCCAACAAGGCGCTGTTGGCCAAGTATGGTCCAGAAATCTATGCCGCCGCCGAAGCCAAGGGCGTCGATATCTACTTCGAGGCTTCCGTGGGCGGTGCTATTCCGTTCCTCAAGCCACTGCGTGAATCCCTCGTCGGAGACAAGGTGACGAGCATGCTCGGCATCGTCAACGGCACCACGAACTACATTCTCGACGAAATGACCACCAAGGGTCTTGATTTCGACGACGTGCTGAAGGACGCTCAGGCCAAGGGATACGCCGAAGCGGATCCGACCGGGGACATCGAAGGCTACGATGCGGCCAACAAGGCGGCCATCATGGCCACGCTCGGCTTCCACACCAACGTGACCATCGATGATGTGTCCGTTGAGGGCATCACCAAGATCACCGCCGACGATATTGCTGCCGCAACCGCCGAAAACAAGGTCATCAAGCTGCTGGCCGTGGTGGAGAATGGCGAGGCCGGTGTGTCTGCCCGCGTGTATCCGGCGCTGATTTCCAACGAGCATCCGCTGGCTTCCGTGCATGGTTCCTTTAACGCGGTGTTTGTGAAGGCCGAAGCGGCTGACGATCTGATGTTCTACGGTCGTGGCGCTGGCGGCGCTCCGACCGCTTCCGCAGTGGTCGGCGATGTGGTGACCGAGGCGCGTCACATCGCACAGGGCTGCACTGGCCCGACCATTCCGTTGTATAAGGATTTGAAGAAGGCTCCGATCGAGGCTTCCAAGGCCGAGTTCGCGGTGCGTTTCGTGATTCACGACAATCCGGGCGTACTTGCGGCCATTGCGGCCAGGTTCGCCGAGCATGGCGTGTCCATCAATGGTGTGAACCAGGATCTCAAGCCCACGCTGAAGGATCCGGGCTACGACGGCGAACTGCAGCAGCTGCGCCTTGTCACGCACATGACCGACGAGCTTACCCTGCGTGAAACCGTGAAAGACGTGTGCGCACTCGACTGCGTGGTTGGCGAGCCTTCCATCCTCCGCGTGCTCAACTAACAGTTATGAGACGGCTGCTCAAATCGTTGCGATTGGGCGGCCGTCTCTTTATTCATATTCCGGCTGCTGTGTTGGGCAATTGCTTGCCGATTGTTTACTCAATCGCCCGCTGATTATGGGCTTGAATTTGACTCTTGTACCCTTTCGGGTATACGGTGCTACATTTGTAAAGAAGATGTGACGAAGGACGACGAGATATGACTCCAGTTACTCGTAAAGTGCGTGTGCGTGTTCCGGCTACCAGCGCCAATCTTGGTTCTGGCTTTGATACGGTCGGACTTGCTCTGGACTACCACGACGAACTTGAATTCACGCTGAGCGCCGATCCGGTGAACACTGCGGCTCAGGTGATGATCGAAGGCGAAGGCGCCGATACTCTCCCGCGTGACGAAACCCACTTGGTGGTTTCCACGTTCCGCCGCGCATGCCAGACCTTTGGTCTGGGCCGTGTGGGCTTCATTCTTCAGGCTCACAACAACATTCCTCAGGCACGAGGCATGGGCTCTTCCGCAGAGGCCATTGTGGCGGGCATCGCAGCCGCGGCCGCCTTCGCGCAGGACGACGAACTCAACCGTGATGCCGTGTTTGAGCTTGCTGCGGCCATCGAAGGCCATCCGGACAACGTGGCTCCGGCCGTGTACGGCGGGCTCACCATGTCTTGGGACATGGAAACCCCCGAAGGTGTCGGTTCCGTGCCGATTCCGGGCGGCGAACCGCTGCATAAGGGCTTCCATACCATCAACTATCGCGTTGCCGACGATCTGACCGCCGCCGTGTTCGTGCCGGATTATGAGCTGTCCACCGAAAAGGCACGCCAGGCGCTGCCGGGCCAGCTGGCGTTCAAGGATGCCGTGCACAATGTGTCTCGCGTGAGCCTGCTGCCGGCCGCCATGAATCCTGCGATGCTGGCGACTGGTCAGCGTCAGGACGTCAACGCGTTGCTGTTCGCCGCCACGCAGGATCGTCTGCATCAGCCGTATCGCGCTCCTTTGATGGAACCGTCGTGGACGTTGATCGAAAAGCTGCGTTCCCATGGTTTTGCTTCCATGGTTTCCGGCGCTGGCCCATGCGTGCTCGTGCTGCATCATGGCGACGCTCGCGAACAGCTGGGACAGCTTGCTTCCGAAGAGCTCGCTTCCGGTCATTGGCGTGTGCTGCATTTGGGCGTCGACACCAAGGGTGTGCAGGTGGAACGCGCATGAACAACTCCATTCCGCTGATTCTCGCTTCCAAATCCAAGCCTCGCCGTGACGTGCTTTTCTCGGCGGGCATTTGCCCCACGATTCGCGTATCGAACGTGGACGAGCCGGCGGCGCTCGAACGTGAGGCGGCCGCCATGGGCGTTGCCGTAAGCGATCTGAGCGTGGAACAGCGGGTGATGATTCTCGCTACGGCCAAAGCCGAAGCCGTACATCAGGCGTATCGGAACGTTGCCGCCACCGCTGCGGCGGCGCACGGCGATCGTGTGGTCGGATTTCCGCTGAAAGCCGTTGCCGAATCTTCCGAACATTCGGATAATGCTGAAAATACTGGGGATTCCGCATCTTTAGAACATCATCGTGTTACGTTGCGTGCGGACGAAGTGCAGTCCGCCTCCGATGTGAAGACCCGCGATTTTTCGGGAGTCACCATTCCTACGATCACCGAATCGATTGCTGATTTCGTTGATGGCAAGCCGAGCCTGACCCGTGCGAAAGTCGGTCCGCTGATTCTTGGCTGCGATTCCATGTTCCTGCTTGACGGCGAATGTTACGGCAAGCCGCATAGCGCTGAGGTGGCTCGGGAACGACTGCGTGCCATGCGTGGCGCCACCGGTGAATTGTGGACGGGCCATTGCCTGATCGACTTCGCCACCGGGCGTATCGCGCGAGGCGCGAGCAGGGCAACGCTGCACTTCTGCGAATATTCCGACACCGATATCGAACGGTACATCGCCACCGGAGAACCGTTGGAAGTGGCTGGTTCCTTCACGCTTGAGGGCTTCGGCGGAGCATTCATCGACTCCATCGAAGGCGATCCGCACGGCATTATCGGCCTGAGCCTTCCGCTGGCGCGCCGTTTGGCCGCCGAGCTCGGCGTGGAATGGACCGATCTGTGGAATGTGACGCGAGCCGATCAAGAACCGAACGTCGAACACGATTCGCGAACCGGTGCCGCGAAGCCGCTTCCTCCCAAGGAAAACGTGCATCAGCCGGGTGATGGTTGGATTGATTGCGATTGCGGCCGCAAGCATTGGGGCACGAACGGCGCGTCCGGCGTGCTCTTGGCCCGCCGAAGCGAACAGACCGGCGAAGTGACGCACGTTGTCATGCAACATCGCGCGGTGTGGAGCGCGGAAGGTGGCACATGGGGCATTCCAGGAGGTGCCACCGCCGACGGTGAAAGCCCGATCGAGGGCGCGCTGCGCGAATCGTACGAGGAAGCCAACATCACGCCGGAAGATATCGACGTGGTCGGATCATACTGCGAAGACCACGGACCGTGGGCCTACACCACCGTGTTCGCTTTCGAAAAGCCGGGGCACCGCGTGGAGCCGAAGGCCAACGACGACGAAAGCATGGAAATCGAATGGGTGCCGATTGAGGAAGTCCCCAATCGTAAACTGTTGACCGCCATGCGTACCGACTGGCCGAATTTCGCTGCGCGACTCGCTCAAATGGCTGAAAAATAGCGTCTGTTAGCGCTAACCGAAGTTGCGTGTAGAATAGTCGAAAGTAACAACGGTAGTGTGCGGAAGGCGACGGAGCATGGCAGGCAAGCGCAATGCGGCAAACAAACGCCCCTCGATGTTCGAAGTGGCGAAAATGGCTGGTGTCAGCCATCAAACGGTGTCGCGCGTCATCAATCATTCCCCCGACGTGTCTGATGCCACCCGCGAAAAAGTACAGAAAGCCATCGACGCGCTTGGATACCGTCCCAGCAATTCCGCGCGTGCCCTCGCTTCGCATCGCTCCCGCACCATCGGCTTGGTTGCGGGCGGGCAACGCTTTTATGGTCCGATTTCCGCGATTTCCTCGATTGAGGCGATGGCGAGGCAGCATGGACTGTTCATGTCGGTGAGCATGGTGCACGAGGCGCTCTGCTCGCAGGCGGAATTCGACGAATTGTGCTCAACGTTCGATGAGATGAACGTGGACGCGTTCATTTTCCTCACGCCGACGGATGTTATGTTTTCCGCCGCCTGCCGTGCGCAGATCACGCAGCCGCGCGTCATCGTCACCTCCACGCACGGCAGCATCAGCGTGCAGGATGGTTTGCGCTTGATGAAACCGGCCGACCGTCGCCGAGTATCCGTAGTGGGAGTGGACCAATGGTCGGCCATGGCCGACGTGATGCATTTGGTGGTCGAGCATGGGCATCGTTCCGTGCTTTATTTCGCAGGTCCGAAGGAATGGCGTGACGCCGCCACGCGTTTGATGGCGTGGAATAAGCTGTGTGCGGCCAATGCGGTGAGTTCCGTCACCGTGCAATGCGAAACCTGGGAATCGACCGAAGCGTATGGCAAGATGAACCATATTCTCGAAAACATCGGTCGTACCGGCGGAAATCTGCCGACGTGCATGGTGTGTGCGAACGACAGCCAGGCGGTTGGTGTGTCTCGTGCGCTGCATGAACATGGCATGCGTATTCCGCAGGATGTGAGCTTGGTCGGTTTCGACGACATGCCCGCCATGGACAACATGTACCCGCCGCTGTCCACGGTTCGCCCGGATTTTGAACAGCTTGGCGTTGCCGCCATGCGTGAGACGCTGTTTTTGCTGGGGGAGGGCGATGAGAATTCGTTCGCCTCGTCGCAGCATGGCGTCGGCCTGATTCCCGCGAAGGTGATCGGCCGCACTTCTTTGGGCACCGCCAGCCGTCGCTGAATATTTCCTGCGATTTTTGTATTTCTTGTGATTCTCGTATCTCTTTTTGCCGCATGTGCTGCGATTGCCGGATTTCGTAATGCCGGTATATCAAGAAAATCGGCTGACGATCTGCCGGTAGTACGTTTACGATTGCGTGACACGTCGAACTTGTATAGTCGCCACTTTCTGTTTAGAATAGTGAGCGTTAACAGTGAGCGCTAACATTCCGTCGACAATGTGGTTGTGAGGCGCTCGGATGCAAGGAGTTTGAAACTATGGCGCAAGAGCAGGGACTTGACGATCGCATCGCGCTGACCGCCGAGAAAATCCGCGCTGGCAAGACGAGTCTGGGCATCGAATTCGGCTCCACCCGAATCAAGGCCGTGCTCATCGACGACACGTACACCACCATCGCAGCCGGCGACTACGGCTGGGCCAGCCACTTGGAAGACGGCCTGTGGAGCTATTCGCAGGAAGAAATCTGGACCGGGCTGCAGACCGCATACGCGGCGCTCGCCGAAGATGTCGAAAACGCTTACGGCGAAAAGCTCACCCGCGTGGGACGCATCGGCTTCTCCGCCATGATGCACGGCTACCTCGCCTTCGGCAAAGATGGCGAACTGCTGGTGCCGTTCCGCACCTGGCAGAACACCAACACTTCCGAAGCACACGAGAAGCTTTCCGAACTGTTCCAGTACAACATTCCGGAACGCTGGTCCATCGCACACCTGTACCAGGCCGTGCTCAACAACGAAGAGCACATCGGCAAGGTCGATTTCTTCACCACCCTCGCCGGCTACGTGCACTGGAAGCTCACCGGCAAGAAGGTGCTCGGCGTTGGCGACGCATCCGGCATGTTCCCGATCGACCCTACCACGCACACCTACGAAACCGAATTCATTGAGAAGTTCAATGCGATTCCGGAAGTCGCAGCCCAGCCGTGGAAGCTTGCCGACCTGCTGCCGGAACCGCTGGTTGCAGGCACTCCTGCGGGCACGCTGACCGAAGAGGGCGCCAAGCTGCTCGATCCGACAGGCACGCTGCAGCCGGGAATCACATTCGCTCCGCCGGAGGGCGATGCTGGCACCGGTATGGTGGCCACCAACTCCGTACGCGTGCGCACCGGCAACGTTTCCGCCGGCACCTCCATCTTCGCCATGGTTGTACTCGAACGCAAGCTGGAACGCCTGCACCCGGAAGTGGACCTCGTCACCACTCCGGCAGGCGATCTCGCAGGCATGAGCCACGCCAACAACTTCACCTCCGACCTCAACGCATGGGTTGGTCTGTTCGGACAGTTCGCAGCTGCAATCGGCACTCCGGTCGACGCCGGCACCCTGTATGGCACGCTGTTCCGCGCCGCCATCGCGGACGATGTTGACTCCAACTGCGGCGGACTCATCAACTACCCGTTCCGCTCCGGCGAATTCCTCGCAGGACTGCCCGAAGGCCGCCCGCTGTTCGCGCGCGGTCCGGAAGCCCGCATGAGCCTCGGCAACTTCATGCGCGCCCAGCTGTTCAGCGCATTCTCCCCGGTGAAGATCGGCATGGATGTGATGACCAAGGACGAAGGCGTTGCCGTTGACTCCCTCGTCGGCCACGGTGGCATCTTCACCACCCCGAAGGTTGCCCAGAAGATTCTCGCAGCCGCATTCGATACGCCGATCAAGGTAATGTCCACCGCTGCCGAAGGCGGCGCATGGGGCATGGCCGTGCTAGCCGACTACCTGTGGCACGCCGACCAGCCGCTCGACGAATTCCTTGACGCTCGTGTGTTCGCCGATGCCGCTTCGACCACGGAAAATCCGGATGAAGGCGATGTCGCAGGATTCGAGGAATTCTTCGATCGCTTCCGCAAGGGACTGCCGATTGAGCATGTTGCAATCGAAAGCATTCCGCTGGAAACCAAGTAAATAAATATTTTAAAAACTTATTTCAATTTGAAAGGAAATGATTATGGCTACTTTGGCTGATTATGGTCCTGAGGTTCGTGCCGAGGTCAAGCAGGTGCGCGAGGTCGTGGCGACCTTGCACGAGCAGCTGATCAAGTGGAACCTGGTGGTGTGGACGGCTGGCAACGTGTCGCAGCGTCTGCATACGGCGGATCTGATGGTGATCAAGCCGTCGGGCCTGCGTTACGAGTACCTGACGCCGTCGAGCATGGTGGTGTGCGATCTGGACGGCAACGTGGTGGACGGTTCGGAGGCTCCTTCCTCCGATACGGCGTCGCATGCGTACATCTACCGTCATATGCCGGACGTGTACGGCGTGGTGCATACGCATTCGACGTATGCGACGGCGTGGGCGGCGACGGGGCAGAACATTCCGTGCGGTCTGACGATGATGGGCGACGAGTTCGGCGGTCCTGTTCCGGTGGGTCCGTTCCGTCTGATCGGTTCCGAGGCGATCGGCGAGGGCGTGGTCGAGACGCTCAGGGAGTATCCGAAGTCTCCTGCGGTGCTGATGCAGAACCATGGTCCGTTCACCATCGGCAAGGACGCGGAGTCGGCGGTGAAGGCCGCGGCGATGACGGAGGAGGTCGCTCATACGATGTGGGCGGCGAGGCAGTTGGGTGAGATCATTCCGATTTCGGATGAGGATATCGCGAAGCTGAACGATCGTTACACCAACGTCTACGGCCAGCACTGAGCTGCAATCCTACGATTCCGTAATCCTACATAATTTCACAATCGTACGAACTCGCGCTACGCAACAGAACAACGCGAAGCGCGAGTTCGCAATCGCAATAAATAATTAAAAACTCCATAAACAACGAAGTAAAGGAACAATCACATGGCAATGGAAAACCCGTTTGAAGGCAAGGAAGTCTGGTTCGGCGTCGGATCCCAGGATCTGTACGGCGAAGAAGCGCTGCGTCAGGTGGCCGAGCAGTCCGGCGAAATCGTCGACGCGCTCAACGCAACCGGCAAGATTCCGGTCAAGGTGGTGCTTAAGCCGACCCTGAAGTCCTCCGACGGCGTCAAGGCCTTCATGGTCGAAGCCTCCGCCAACCCGAACGTCATCGGCGTGATCACCTGGTGCCACACCTTCTCCCCGGCCAAGATGTGGATCCGCGGCCTCGAAGTGCTCACCAAGCCGCTGCTGCAGCTCAACACGCAGCACCACTTCGAAATCCCGTGGGAAACCATCGACATGGACTTCATGAACCTGAACCAGGCCGCACACGGCGACCGTGAGTTCGGTTACATCCTGACCCGTCTGGGCATCAACCGCAAGATCGTGGTCGGCCACTACACCGATCCGGCCGTTGCCGAAGAAATCGGCACCTGGGCACGCGCCTGCGCCGGCTGGGATGCTTCCAACAACATGAAGGTCATGCGTTGGGGCGACAACATGCGCAACGTGGCCGTCACCGAAGGCGACAAGACCGAAGCCGAGCGCGTGTTCGGCGCATCCATCAACACTTGGGCCGTCAACGAGCTCGTCGCAGCCTACGAAGCCGTCAAGGACGATCAGGTCAAGAGCATCATCGAAGACTACAAGGTTAAGTACGACGTTGATCCGGCTCTGCTCGACGCCAAGTACGATTCCCTGTTCATCGCGGCCAAGGAAGAAGCCGCCATGGTCAACATGATGCGCGCCAATGGCTGCACCGCCGGCGTTGACAACTTCGAAGACTTGGGTGCTCTCCCGCAGCTGCCGGGCGTTGGCCCGCAGCGCTTCCCGTCCGAGTACGGCTTCGGCTTCTCCGCCGAAGGCGACTGGAAGACCGCAGTGCTCGTGCGCATCGGCGCAGTGATGGGCTACGGCCTCGAAGGTGGCGCTTCCCTCATGGAAGACTACTCCTACAACTTCACCCCGGGCAACGAGATGATCATGGGCTCCCACATGCTCGAAGTCTCCCCGTCCGTCGGCACCATCGCCAAGCCGAAGCTGGAAATCCACCCGCTCGGCATCGGTGGCAAGGCCGATCCGGTGCGCCTGGTCTTCACTGTCGCCCCGAAGAAGGACGCCGTCGTCGTGTCCATGTCTGACGTGCGCGAACGTTTCCGCCTGACCATGAACCTGGTCGACGTGGTCGAGCCGCTCGGAGAGCTCAAGCAGTTGCCGTGCGCCCGTGGCCTGTGGAAGCCGCAGCCGGACCTCAAGACCTCCGCCGAGTGCTGGCTGCGTTCCGGCGCCTCCCACCACACCTGCATGACCACCTCCGTCGGTCGCGAGGCTTGGGAAGACTTCGCCCGCATCGCCGGTGTCGAACTCGCCACCATCGACGCGAACACCAAGGCCGCAGAATTCGAGCGCGACCTTGAGATCTCCGAAATGTACCACCGCCTCAACAACCGTCACTAACATAACGGAGCGTTAACGGCACAGCAGAAGACTCGACGTACCCTCGTTCGCCTTCTGTCGCACCGTTACCGCACGCGTTATGCACTGACGGAACCGTCACTGATTGTCGCTTTACTGACAATGGCTGATGGAGTGTCGTTAGCCATTCTGGATTCATCACTAATCTCTGCCATATGAGCGCCGGCGGGTCGGATCGCTTCCGATCACCGGCGCTCGTTTGCATTCCTTGAAAGTTGTACAGACAGAACAAAAGCGTGGGGTACGAGAGAATACAAACGTTCTCTCGTACCCCACGCTTTTATGTATTATGCGATTCAGCGCTTGCCGGAGTACAGCTGCTGATCGATCACCTGTGCGAACACGCGGTTCACTGCCGGACGCACCACTTTCAGCGACGGGGTCAGGCACTTGTTTTCCTGCGTGAACTGGGTATCCAGCACTACGAACTTACGTACGGATTCGGCGCGGGAAACGGTCGCGTTCGCCTTGTCGACGTACTTCTGGATTTCGTCGTGAACGGCGGCGGTCGCAGCCACGCGATCCAACGGCGTATCGGCAGACAGTCCAATGGAAGGCAGCCAAGCCTCCAATCCTTCCGGATCCAACGTGATCAGCGCACCGATGAACGGACGATTGTCGCCGACAACTACCACATGCTCCACAATCGGACATTTCACAATCTCCTGCTCCATCGGAATCGGAGAAACGTTCTTGCCGCCGGCGGTGATGATGATGTCCTTCTTACGGCCGGTGATCGTAATACGTCCCTCGTCGTCAATCGACGCCAAATCACCCGTTTTCAGCCACCCATCCTCGGTGAACGCTTCCGCCGTCTTCTCAGGCAGGTTGTGGTAGCCCCTGAACACGTTCGGGCCCTTCACCTGAAGTTCGCCATCATCGGAAATGCGCACAGACGATCCCGGAGCCGGTTGGCCGACAGTGCCGATCACATTGTCGGTGACGCGGGTCGCGGCGAACGGCGCAGCGGTTTCCGTCATACCGTAACCCTGAATCATCGGCAGGCCGATACCGTTGAAGAAATGCGCCAGAGACACGTCCAGAGGAGCACCACCGCATGCCACGTAGCGGATGCGCGGGCCGAGAGCGCTACGCACGGTACGGTATACGGAAGCCTCATACGAAAGATGCTGCGCGATCTGCTTGGCGGTCGGGCGTTCGCCGGCCTGCTGCATGCGCGACCAATCGCGTGCGGCTTCGGCAGCCTTGAGGAACAGGCGTCCCTTCCAACCCGTGCCGGCCTTGCGGGAGGCCGCGTTATACACCTTCTCGAACACTCGTGGTACGCCCAGCAGATATGTCGGTTCGAAGGAACGCAAATCGGGCAGCAGCGTCTTTGTGTCCGGCAGATAACCAACCACGCCGTCGTCGGAAGCAATCGACGCGTACTGGATGAACCGTGCGAAACAGTGGGCGAGCGGCAGGAAGAGAAGCAGTCGCGGATGATCTTCGAGAACGATCTCATGCAACGCCAGACTGCCTGCGCGCGTGATCGATATGAAATTGCGGTGCGAAAGCTCGGCACCCTTTGGAGCTCCCGTCGAACCGGACGTGTACACGATGGTGGCCAGATCGTCTGCATGCACCGAATCGATGCGCGCTTCCAGCTCCTCGTCGGACACGGTGACGCCCAAGCCTTCCAACGCGCCCATGGCGTTGGAATCGAGCATCAGAATGTGCTTGAGAGACGGGCAGCGGTCGATTACGGAGTCGAGACGGTCGAAGCGCTCGCGATTGTCGGCGATGGCCAGTTTCACATCCGAATCGTTGAGGATACGCTCGGCCTGCGCCGCGGAATCAGTGTCGTAGATCGGCACGTTCACCGCGCCGATGGCGGCCAGTGCGAAGTCGAGCACGCCCCACTCGTAGCGGGTGGTGGAGAAGATGGTGACGGCATCGCCCTTGTTGATGCCGAATGCGATGAGGCCTTTTGCGGCGGCGAGCACGGCATTGTGGAATTCGCCGGTAGTGACCTTCGTCCATTGGCCGGGGGCGGTTTTGTGTTCCGCGATCACGGTATCTTCGCCAGTGCGCGCTATGCGTCCAGTAAGCAGGGAATAGATGGATTCGTCGTCGCGCACCTCAACGGATTCGCCCGGGGTGGTGTACTCGGTGAGCATGAAGCGTTCTCTTTCTCGCGGTTTTTGCGTTGTTTCCGCGTATTTCTGCTTGTGATGCGTGCGGGAGCGATACAAACCGTGTGTCCGCGTTTCCTACCCCTTGCGCACCTTGCACATTCTAAGTTACGGGGCCGTAAGTCTGCATTGTGAGAAGCGACAAGAAATATTTCATCAACTTTGTATGAACTGACAAATGGTGCTATTCCGTCAAAAATCAAGTGTTTGGTGTCGCGCTGTATCCGTTCGAAAAAAAGGCTTGACGTAACGGTTGCGGGGGAGTCGCCATGCTTCCCATATATCCCCGAAAGGACCGTAAAACCAGCGAAATGCGAAGAAATGGTGGTGCGAGCGTTTTTTATCGAGTACACTCACGAGTGACGCAATTTACCCCTTGCGTCAGAGGGCTGCCTGCTCAACGGCGAACATCCAGCCTTTCTCTTTTCAACGTTGCTGATTTGAGGTCGATTATGGCAATTCGATTGCGACGGTTCGCTGTATGCAATGCGCCCTTGACGATTGCGAGCTGCCTTGGATAGGCTGAAAACGGTTTGCCACGCACCGGTTTTCCCGTATTGGCCTGTTGCGATTCGTTTGTTGGATGCATGGCGATTGCGCTTTGGGCCGTAGGCGAGCTGGCAACGCGAGTGCGCTCATTGGACGGAAGGTGTTTATGTTTGACAAGAGGCTGTTTTCCCTCGCTCCCGGCGTGGGGCGGTTGGTTGCGGCGAAAGTGCTCTGCCAATGGGTCGGACTGCTGGCCAACGTCGTGTTCGTGGTGACGGTGGTGGTCATGCTTTCGCCGGCGCTTGCCGTGGTGGAATCGGCGTTCGACCCCATGTTCTCCATGGGTGATAGTGGCCTGATTTCCCGCCTGTTCATCGGCTTTGGCTACGGCGGATTCAGTGCGGAAACATACGTCGGATGCGTGCTGGCGATCGTGGTCTGTGCGGTACTGCGTTTTCTGATGATGCGCGCAGCGGCCTATTTCGGCGCGGAAGCGGCTGAGCGTGTCAAACTCGCGTTACGTGAACAGCTTTTTAATAAAATGCTTGCGATCGGACCATCATATTCGCAACATATCAGCACTGCCGACGTGGTGCAATCTGCCGGTGAAGGCATCGAACAAATCCAAAGCTTCTTCGAATTATTCCTACCGCAACTGTTTTATGCGATTCTCGCACCGGTAACATTATTTTTTATAGTTGCGCCGATTAATATGCCGACGGCTGTTACATTGCTTGTATGCGCGCCTTTGATTGTATTGATTGTTGGCATGGTCGCAATGCGCGCAGCCCGAGTATTCAAAAAATATTGGGGAAAATACACCGACATGGGATCTGTGTTTCTTGACAATGTACAAGGTCTTGAAACGCTGAAAACTTTTGACGCGGATGCGCATGCCGCCAAGAAAATGGGCGAGCAAGCGGAACAATTCCGCGTAATGACCATGAATGTTCTGCAAATTCAGCTGCGCTCGCTCACCGCCATGGACGTCGTCGCATACGGGGGTGCCGCGGCCGGCGTGGGCGTATCGATCTGGCAGTATGCGAGTGGTGCCGCATTGCCGCTTGCCGGCGTGCTGCTGATAGTGCTTCTTTCCGCGGATTTCTTCATTCCGCTGCGCCAATTGGGGTCGTTCTTCCATGTTGCGATGAACGGCATGACTTCGACCAAGCGTATTTTCGCATTGCTTGATACGCCGATTCCTGCGCATGGGATGCAGGAAATGCCGGAATTCGGCGCTTCTGATAACGGTGTGGACGTGTGCTTTGATGACGTGTCGTTCCGATATGTGGACGTGAATACGGATGCTGCGGCGGCTGTGAGTGTGGCTGCGGATACGGCTGTGACGGCGGATATGGAAACTGGAAAAACTGGACAAATCGGGGGAAAGTCCGGTGTGGTTGGTGCTGGAAAAACAGGCATGTCGAAAGATGATGATGGTTCGGTCGTCGCATTGCATGGCGTCTCTTTCACTGCGCGGCGCGGGCAGGTGACCGCCATCGTCGGTCCGTCCGGATCCGGCAAATCCACCGCCGTCGAACTGCTCTCCGGAAATCTTTCCGGATATGAAGGATGTATGTGGCTGCAATCCGGAAACACAGGAAACAACTCGACGCAACGGTACCAAATCAACGATCTTTCCATCGAATCCCTTACGAGGGAAATCGCCATAGTGGCGGCGCAAAGCCACCTTTTTGCAGGAACGTTGCGTGACAATCTGCTGATGGCCAAGCCGGATGCCACCGAAAGCGAACTGTGGCAAGCGCTGGAAGCGGCGCATATCAGCGATTTCGTGCGTGCGCAATCGCAAGAACTTGACCTGGCCATCGAACAGGGCGCAAGCAACCTGTCGGGAGGGCAGAAGCAGCGCATCGCCATTGCGCGCGCATTGCTGCGGGAGCCTGCCGTCTACATTTTCGACGAAGCCACCAGCAGCGTCGATGTGGAAAGCGAAACCCTGATTCTGCAAACCATTCGGGCGCTTGCGGATCGGGGCAAAACCGTGATCATGGTGACGCACCGCATGGCGAATGCAGCCGACGCCGACCATGTGGTGGTATTCGAACACGGGCGCGTGGCGGAACAAGGCACGCATGCGGAACTCATGCGTGCCAACGGAACATACGCCAAACTGTTCCACGCCCAACAAACCGTGGAAAACATAGGTCTACGCAATAACGCAACCCATTCCACCTCTGCATCCCACGCACTTAAAGCGTCCGATTCTGCAGAATCAGTCACGCAGCGTGCGGAAATGGGTCTCCAAGTGTCCGATTCTGCAGAAACGGACGCACAGGGTGCGAAAACGGGCGTTCGGATGTCCGATTCGGCAGAATCGGACGCGAAGACAATACCCACGTCTCGCCTTATTGCGCGCCTGTTGAAGGAAGTTGGGCCGCAGCGCAAGTACATGATCGTCGCGTGCGTCTGCGGCACGCTCGGCCATCTCGCCGCCACTTTCCTGCCGGTGTTCGGCATCGCGGCGGCCTTCGCTGCAGTCGGCTCGCCGGTCTGGAACCTCAGCGTTCTCGCGGCGCTCGCAGCCATGGCCGTATGCGCGTTGATCCGCGGCGGCATGCGTTACGCCGAACAGTTCATGAACCATAACGTGGCGTTCCGTCTGCTTGCGCTATTCCGTGCGAAAGCCTTCGCGGCCCTGCGCCGTCTCGCCCCCGCCAAGCTTGCAGGCAAAGGCAAAGGCGACCTGATCGCACTGGTCACCACCGACGTGGAACTGCTGGAAATCTTCTTCGCACACACCATCAGCCCGGTCGTCATCGCCATCGTGACTACCGTCGTCTACGCGCTCGCGCTACTCACCCTCAGTCCGCCCCTCGCGGCGACGCTCATCATCGCGCACCTCATTATCGGCGTCATACTGCCGAAACTTTTTGCATCCGCGGTGCGCGGCATCGGTCCGGAACTGCGCAAGGAGTCGTCCGCCCTCGATGACGAAATGCTTGACGATATGCGTGGCATCGGCGAAATCATCCGCTTCGGCCAAGGCGATGCCCGGCTTGCGTCCATTCAGCGTCGCACGCGCTCGCTGTGGGTCAAACGTGTGCGTCTGAGCGTGAAAAATGGCGATTTTGCAGGATTTGGCGCGGTATTGGTGATGCTGTTCACGGCGATTGCGGCTTTCCTTGCGATGACGTTGTGCACTGCGGTTTCCACTGCCGCCGATATGTCGGAAGGCCTGATGTGGATGGGTTCCGTGGGATCGAACGCCCCAGCGTTGGTTGCGGCTTTCGTGCTGCTCGCCAGCTCGTTTGGGCCGACGCTTGCGTTGAGTGCGTTGCCGGCGAATCTGACGCAAACGTTTGCTTCGGCACGCCGCCTGTTCGCGTTGATGGATGAGGCTCCCGCTGTGGTCGAGCAGGGGAGCGAACGCCCGGAATATCAGGGCATGACAATGCGCGATGTCACATTCGGCTATGGATCCGGCGCCCGTATTTCCGTCGAACGCACGCCAAACGGGCGGTCGGAGCATGCGACTGGCATGAGTCCGGCACGCCCCGCGGAAGCGCAATCCTCCGGCGAACAAGGTGCCGGCATCGCCTCGCAACCGGTGCTCGACCATGTTTCACTCGATGTTTCACGGCAGGGCATTCTCGGTATTCAAGGCCCGTCCGGGCGTGGAAAATCAACGATGTTGAAACTGCTGATGCGCTACTGGGATCCGGATTCCGGCACGATTTCGCTGTCGGATGTTCCATTGCCGCAGGTTGACGCCGGATGGCGTCGGCGCGTGCAGACGATGATGGGGCAGGAGACGTATCTGTTCGACGGAACGATTCGCGAAAATCTCGCTATTGCCTGCAATGACGCCGATTTTTCGGATTCTGACAGTAATTCTGGCAGTAATTTCTGTAGTAATTCCAGCAGTAATGCTGGTGGTAATTCCGCTGATTCCTCCGATTCGGATCTCGCGCACGACATTCCCGATTCCGTATTGCGCGAAGCCCTCGCCAAGGCGTCCGCGCTCGAACTGGTCGATGCGCTGCCGAACGGCTTGGATACGCGGGTCGGCGAGCTGGGTGGCCGCCTTTCGGAGGGTGAGAAGCAACGCATCGGATTGGCCCGCATGTTCCTTCGCGACGCCGATTTGGTGCTGTTCGACGAGCCGACGAGCCGTCTTGACGCCTATAACGAGTCGGTGATTCTCGGGTCGATCAATGATCTTGCCGAGCGGGGGAGCGCCGTCGTGCTGGTGTCGCACCGCGATTCCACCATGCGCATCGCTGATCGCATACTGCGTATGTAGTGCGCAATACGCGAATCCATCTGCACCCCCGTCCGCAATGTGGTCGTATGAAAATCATGCGTCATTCGTATTTCTTATAGCGTGCATCGAAAGTGCGGTCGAAAGGAGCCGTGCGCGCGAATCGAAAGCGAATGGCGCATATCAGGCAAGAAAAGCGAATGAAATTGCGGAATCGTCGGCAGAATCGAAATCGTAAGAAAATGAAACAATCATGAAAATGATAGTCAGAATTTAAGAAAAGCAACTTTTTAAGACGTGCAAATATTCAGTTCACATGATTTTGTAACGAAAAATCGTTAGTATCTGTGTCAAGAGATATCCGCTCTGCAGCAGGGTGGAATACGATTCGACGAAAGGCTGGCGATGGCCAACAACAGGAACGAACTGAACAAGAATCTGGCGCAGATGCTCAAGGGTGGCGTGATCATGGACGTCACCACCCCGGAGCAGGCGAAGATCGCACAGGACGCGGGCGCATGCGCGGTGATGGCTCTCGAGCGTATTCCGGCCGATATTCGTGCTGCCGGCGGCGTTTCCCGCATGAGCGATCCGGCCATGATCAAGGGCATTCAGGAAGCCGTGTCCATTCCGGTCATGGCAAAGGTTCGTATCGGCCATGTTGCCGAAGCCCGCATTCTGCAGGCCATCGAAATCGACTACATCGACGAATCCGAAGTGCTGAGTCCCGCCGACGACGTGTACCACATCGACAAGAACCAGTTCGACGTGCCGTTCGTGTGCGGCGCGAAGAACCTGGGCGAGGCGCTGCGCCGTATCGCCGAGGGCGCTTCCATGATCCGCACCAAGGGCGAGCCGGGCACCGGCGACGTGATCCAGGCCGTGCGCCACATGCGCACCATGAACAAGCAGATCCGCGAGCTCGTCTCCCTTCGCGACGACGAGGTGTATGAGGCCGCCAAGCAGCTGGCCGTGCCGTACGATCTCGCCAAGTATGTGCACGACAACGGTCGTCTGCCGGTCGTCAACTTCGCCGCCGGTGGCGTGGCCACTCCGGCCGATGCCGCGCTCATGATGGAACTGGGTGCCGAAGGTGTGTTCGTCGGTTCCGGCATCTTCAAGTCCGGAGACCCGGCCAAGCGTGCCGCCGCCATCGTGCAGGCCACCGCCAATTGGCAGGACGCCGACCTGCTCGCACGCCTTTCCGAGAACCTCGGCGAGGCCATGGTCGGCATCAACGAAGACGAGATCGAAACCATCATGGCCGCTCGCGGCGAGTGATTGCGCTGTCATTTCGTGCGCTGTGCGCTGTGCGCGGCTGTCGGCATGTCTGTTCGATGCGCCGCGCGCAGCCCGTTTCGCATGATTCGCGATGGTTTGGGTAAGGAGATCCGATGGTTGTTGCCGTTGAATACATTTCGAAGGAAGAATCGACTGACGTTGCCGAAGGTGCGGCTTCCGCGCAGCATGGCGTGACCGGCATCCTTGCGGTGCAAGGCGCGTTCGCCGAGCATGCGGCGATGCTGGATCGGCTTGGTGCGCCGTGGAAACTGCTGCGTGCCGCCGAGGATTTCGACGATTCGATCGACCGCGTGATTCTGCCTGGCGGCGAAAGCACCACGCAGGGCAAATTGCTGCGTTCGACCGGCTTGTTCGATCCGATCGCCGCGCATATCGCCGCTGGAAAGCCGGTATTCGGCACCTGCGCGGGCGTGATTTTGCTCGCTCGTCGTCTCGATAACGACGAGAACGTCTATTTTGGCGCGTTGGATGCGGTCGTGCGCCGCAATGCGTATGGACGTCAGCTTGGTTCGTTCGCTGCGTCCGCCGATTTCGGCGCTTCCGACGATGCGGATGCTGTGGTGGTTGCGTCGGGGGAGTCTGTCTCTTCTGCGATTTCCGCGGCTGCTGGTGAGGAGGGGACTTCCGAGGCTTCGGATACGTCGGTGGTGCTCAAGGATTTCCCTCTGGTGTTCATTCGCGGACCGTTCGTTGCCGAGGTCGGCGAGCGGGCCACGGTCGAAACGTCGGTCGACGGCAATGTGGTCGGTTTGCGTCAGGGCAAGATTCTCGCTACGGCGTTCCACCCCGAACTGACCGACGATACCCGCATTCACGAGCTGTTCCTCAGTTTGTAGGCTCATCGAGCGGTGCGGAGTCCGTCTCTTCGTCGTATGCGTTGTTTTGGGAGGTTTGCGATTCGCAGACCTCCTTTTTATATGTTCTTTATATGTTTTCTCTTGTGAGGTAGCTTTCTTGCGATCCATTTTTTGGTTGAGATGCGCGGACAATCGCAGATTATTGTGCAAACGATGTCATTCTGTTTGTGCGAAACGCCGATGATTTCGTTGGCGCTTCAATAGCGCACAACAGTTGCAGGGGGGCTATCGAACCGGTTTGCTTGACACCTTGATACAACCGTGTATCATCGGAGCTAATGGTACACGGTTGTATCAGAAAGGAAACAAAGCCATCCTACCAGTCCAAACATCACCACGGGGGTATTGTTTGGCAGGTCGCGAACATACAAACATCACCAAGTGGAAAGCACGGCATGTGCATTCCGCGGCGGATGTTCCGAAACATATGCGACCGACATGCAATCAGCATGCGAAGCGGATGGCAGAAAGGGAAAAGAACATGCGCAACATGAAGAAGGCTCTCGCAGCGGTAGCAGCAGTGGCAACCCTCGCCAGCCTCGCGGCCTGCGGTGGCAGCGACGGCGGCAACGACGCCAAGGCCAACGCCGGAGACGCAGACAAGGCGGATCTCGTTTTCTGGGGCTGGGACACCGGCAACACCATGAAGGCCCTGATCGCCGACTTCGAAAAGGCCAATCCCGGAATCACCGTCAAATTCAACAACACCGGCACCGCATCCGACACCCAGACCGCACTGAGCAACGCCGTCGCGGCAGGCAAGGGTGCCCCCGACGTGGTCATGCTGGAAGACCCGACCGTCACCCAGTTCGCGGTTACCGGCGACCTCGTTGACCTCACCGCCTACGGTGCCGACAAGCTCGAAGACGACTTCTCCGCAGGCCCGTGGAGCAAGCTACAGTATGATGGCAAGCCGTATGCGCTGCCGATTGATTCCGGCCCGGAAGTCTTCTTCTACAACGATGCCGTGCTCAAGAAGGCCGGCGTCGACGGCTCCCAGATCAAGACTTGGGACGATTATTACGAGGCAGCCAAGAAGGTCAAGGCCATCGGCGCCTACATGACCAACAATTCCGGCTCCTCCATGGAATACCAGCCCTTCACCGCCCAGGCATGGCAGGCCGGTGCGCAGCCGTGGAAGGTTGATGGCGAGAACATCACCATTGACATGACCAAGGATTCCGGCATGAAGAAGTACATCGAATTCCAGCAGAAGCTCATCGACGAAGACCTCGTCGACACCAAGATCGCCAACTGGTCCGACGACTGGAACCGTGCGCTCAACGAAGGCGACATCGCCACTCTCACCATCGGCGCATGGATGCCGGTTAACCTCATGAACGGCGCTCCTGACCAGGCCGGCAACTGGCGCGTGGCCCAGCTCCCGCAGTGGAACGAAGGTGACGAGGTCTCCGCTGAAGACGGTGGCTCCGCACTCGCGGTCGTCTCCCAGTCCAAGCAGCAGGCCGCGGCCTACAAGTTCGTCGAATACTTGACCCACGGCGACGGCGCCCAGACCATGGCCGACACCGGCACCTTCCCGAGCCTGAAGAAGATCCTCTCCTCCGACTCCTTCACCGATCCGAACACTGAAGCCAACAAGAAGGTCAACGACTACTTCGGCGGCCAGAACGTGAACGAGATTCTCTCCGAAGCCGCCCAGCGCAAGGTCTCCGCCTTCCAGTACCTGCCGTACAACCCGTACGCGCAGTCCACCTTCGGCGATCAGATCTCCAAGGCCTACAGCGAGGACATCACTCTGGAGGAAGCCTTCGTCAACTACAGCAAGGCGCTCACCGATCACGGCAACCAGCAGGGCTACACCGTCACCAGCAAGGACTGACGGCGCCCAGCCGCTGCCGTGCGGCACAACGAAAAACGCGATAATGCGATCCGACATACGCAACGCACCATCGCAACCATGAAGATCGACGGCAGGTGGGAATCGTCTGACGTGACCCGCCTGCCTCACTTCGTAAAAATAATTTTAAAAACGAAATCTTACAATAGAAAAAGATTTCAAAAAAATAGCAATCCTGTAATTCAAACAATAAAAGATTTTGCGGATTAACAATTGCACATGGTTGTGCGATCAATAGAGCAAAAAGCATACAGAAAGAAGAAAGCATGTCTCAGCAAGCAGCAGTCGCGGCGGATGCGCTGCATACGCCTGCGGACCAGGTTCGCGTCAACCGTCACCGTGCGGATTGGCGTGGTTGGAAGTTCATGTGGCCGTTCGCGTTGGTGTTCGTGTTCGTGTTCGTGATCCCGATTCTGTACGCGATCTACATCAGCTTCTTCCAGAAGCAGATGATCGGCGGCACGAAGTTCGTGGGAATCAGCAACTACATTCGTCTGTTCCACGACCAGCAGTTCTGGAGCTCGGTCGGCAGGGTCGCGCTGTTCACCTGCGTGCAGGTGCCGATCATGCTGTTCCTGTCGGCGGCGATGGCCCTGGCGTTGGATTCCATGAAGCTGCACGGCGCGAAGTTCTTCCGCATCTCCACGTTCCTGCCGTACGCGGTGCCGGCCGTGGTGTCGACTTTGGTGTGGGGCTTCATGTATGGCGCGAAGTACGGTCTGGTCGGCTCGCTGAACGACTGGCTGGGCACGAACCTCGACGTGCTGAGCCCAAGCGTGCTGCTCGCTTCGATCGGCAACATCGTGACGTGGGAGTTCACCGGCTACAACATGCTGATCTTCTACAGCTCGCTGTCCACGATCCCGCATTCGCTGTACGAGGCCGCCTCGATCGACGGCGCGGGCGAATGGCAGATCGTCAAGTCCATCAAGCTGCCGGAACTGAAGGGCTCGCTCGCGATCACGGTGATCTTCTCGATCATCGGCTCGTTCCAGCTGTTCAACGAGCCGAGCATCCTGCAGAACATGGTGCCGGGCAACGCGATCACCACGTACTACACGCCGAACATGTACGCGTACAACCTGAGCTTCGCGGGCAACCAGTCGAACTACGCCGCCGCCCTGGCGATCACGATGGCCGTGATCACGATGGCGATCGCGTACGCGGTGCAGCTCAACAGCATGAAGGAGCAGATGAAGTAACGCCCGGTGGCGCGAACCATCCGCATATAGGGGAAGAAACGCTAAGGAGCATCGAAAATGAGTGACGCAACAATCGCCGCGGGCACGGAGCAGAGGCTCACCGCTCAGGAGCTCAAAGCCCAGGAGAAGGCCGCGAAAAAGACCGAGAAGGAACGCCTCAAGAGGGTCGCGCGCGACGAGAAGGCCGAGCGCAAGAGGGCTGCGAAGTCCGGCTTCGCGAACGTGGCGAACCCGCGCAGGAGCACGCTGCTGACCATCGTGTGCGCGCTGTTCGCGGTGTACTGCCTGTTCCCGTTCGTGTACCTGCTGATCAACGCCACGAAGACGCAGGCGGACTTCACGTCCACGTTCGGTCTGGGCTTCGGCCGCACGTTCGCTTTGTGGGACAACATCAAGACCGTGTTCACCTACCAGGACGGCATCTTCGGACGCTGGTTCCTGAACACGATCCTGTACGTGGTCGTGGGCGCCGGCGGCGCGACCCTGCTCGCCATCATGGGCGGGTACGGCCTGGCGAAGTTCCGTTTCCCGGGACGCAAGGCCGTGTTCGCGGTGATCATCGGCGCCATCTCGGTGCCGGGCATCGCCCTGGCCGTGCCGCAGTTCCTGCTGTTCGCCAAGCTGAACCTGACGAACACCCCGTGGGCCATGATCATCCCGAGCCTGGTGTCGACGTTCGGCCTGTACCTGATGTGGATCTTCTCCGACCAGGCCGTGCCGACCGAGCTGCTCGAAGCCGCCCGCGTGGACGGCGCCGGCGAGTTCCGCACGTTCTTCCAGGTATCCCTGCCGCTGCTCGCCCCGGGGATCGTGACGACGGCCCTGTTCACGATCGTGGCGACGTGGAACAACTACTTCCTGCCGTTGATCATGCTGAAGGATTCGAACTGGTATCCGCTCACGATCGGTCTGAACCAGTGGAAGGACCAGGCGAGCACCGCTGGCGGCCAGGCGATCCAGAACCTGGTGGTCACGGGTTCGTTGATCACGATCGTCCCGTTGGTCATCGCGTTCCTGTGCCTGCAGAAGTACTGGCAGTCCGGCCTTGCCGCAGGCGCCGTCAAGGAATGATCGCAACGGTCGCATGCTGAAATTTCGGTAAAGCGCATACCGATTTTTCGGCAATCGTCCGAAAAGAACAAAAATAAGACCTCGGGGGTGTCATCGTGGACATCCCCGGGACCATCTCAAATATCTTAGTAAATATATATACTAGATTTTATAAAAAGATTTTACGAGAGCTTTCGAAGGGAAGCTGTCGAGCTGGCATCCTCGGCGTTATAGCGGATGCCATACGCACACAAAGGAGTAATCCATGCATCGCACGTTCAAATGGCCGGAACTGCTGACCGACAACGGCAAAGGCATCGCATACGGCGGTGATTACAATCCCGACCAGTGGTCGGAAGACGTGTGGGACGAAGACGTCCGCCTCATGAAACAGGCCGGTGTCAATACCGTGGCCGTGGCCATTTTCAGCTGGGATCGCATTCAGCCGGAAGAAAACCGTTGGGATTTCGGCTGGCTTGACCGCATCATCGACAAGCTCGGCAAAGCCGGCATCGCGGTCGATCTGGCCTCCGCAACCGCCACCGCGCCGCTGTGGCTGTACGAAAAGCACCCGGAAGTGCTGCCGCAAGACAAATTCGGCCATCCCGTCAACGCGGGATCGCGCCAATCCTGGAGCCCGACAAGCCCGGTGTTCAAGGAATACGCGCTCACCCTGTGCCGCAAACTGGCCGAACGCTACGGCACCAACCCGTACGTCACCGCATGGCATATGGGCAACGAATACGGCTGGAACAACCGTTACGATTACTCCGACAACGCGCTCAATGCCTTCCGCCTGTGGTGCGAACGCAAATACGGTACCATCGAAAACCTCAACAAGGCGTGGGGCACCACCTTCTGGGGTCAGGAAATGAACGGTTTCCACGAAGTGCTCATCCCGCGTTTCATGGGCGCCGACTCCATGGTGAACCCCGGTCAAAAGCTTGATTTCGAGCGTTTCGGCAACGATATGCTGCTCGACTTCTATAAGGCCGAACGCGACGCCATCGCCGAAATCTGCCCCGACAAGCCGTTCACCACGAACTTCATGGTCTCCACCGACCAGTGCTGCATGGACTACGCCGACTGGGCCGAGGAAGTCGATTTCGTGTCGAACGACCATTACTTCCATGAGGGCGAATCGCATATCGACGAACTGTTCTGCTCCGACGCTTTGATGGATTCCCTCGCGCTCGGCAAGCCGTGGTATGTGATGGAACATTCCACTTCGGCCGTGCAGTGGAAGCCGCTCAACGCACGCAAGCGCAAGGGTGAAACCGTGCGTGACTCCATTGCGCATGTGGCCATGGGTGCCGACGCCATCAACTTCTTCCAGTGGCGTGCCTCCGCATTCGGAGCCGAATCCTTCCACTCCGCACTCGTGCCCCACGCGGGCGAAGACACCAAACTGTTCCGTCAAGTGTGCGAACTGGGCGCAGCGCTGAAAACCCTCGGCGACGCTGGCGTGCAGGGTGCCGAACTGGAACAGTCCGATACGGCGATCCTGTTCAGCGCGGAATCCGAATGGGCCACACGCTCCGAAACCCTGCCGAGCATGAAGCTCAACCATTGGCATGACGTGCGCGACTGGTACCGTGCGTTCCTCAACGCCGGCACCCGTGCCGACATTGTGCCGTTGAAATACGATTGGAGCGCATACAAGACCGTCGTACTGCCGACCGTGATCATGCTCAGCGCCGAAGATACGCAGCGTTTGGCCGATTTCGCAGCTGCCGGCGGCCGTGTGGTCATCGGTTACGCAACCGGACTAATCGACGAAAACTTCCACACCTGGCTCGGCGGATACCCGGGAGCCGGAGACGGCCTGCTGCGCGAAATGCTGGGTATTCGCGGCGAGGAATTCAACATTCTCGGCGCGGAAGCCGAAGGCGAACCGTCCGAAATTCGTTTGAGCTCCGGTGCGGTCACCCGCCTGTGGCAGAACGATGTGAACGTCGACGGCGAACGCGCGCAGGTATTAGCCACCTACGAAGGTGAAGAAGCCGACGAATGGGAACTCGGCGGCACCGCCGCAATCACCCGCAATCCGTACGGTTCCGGCGAAACATACTTCGTCGGCTGCGATCTCAACGTCGCCGATCTTACGGAATTCGTGCGCGAGAATATCGTGGAAGATTCCGCAAATGTCGCCAATCCGACCGATTCCGACGTACTGCACACCGTGCGCAAGTCCGCCGACGCAACCTTCGATTTCTATCTGCCGCGCGGCAAGAAAGAAATCGCATTGCAGGGCATCGAAGGCGAACCAATCTACCTGTTCCAAGCGGAAGCAGAGGAACAGACGGGCAGCTACACCGTGCATCGCAACGGCGTACTCGTCGTAAAGCGCGCATAATTCCGCATAATTTCGCGCAATTGATTGCGTAACACAACAATCTCACACAACCTGAGCCCGCCATTCTGAAACTCAAGAATGGCGGGCTTGCCATAACTGGTAAACTTTTTACCGGCATATTCAACAATCACGGAGACGAACATGGGCGAGTCAAAGCCGGAGCCGAAGCCGGACAAAAAACGCGTCACCCTACGAGACGTGGCCGAAGAGGCAGGCGTTTCACTCAAAACCGCATCCAACGTGATCAACCATTCCGGCCGTATGACCGACTCCACGCGAGAAAAAGTCCAGGAAGTCATCGACCGACTCGGATACCGCGTGAACGTGTCCGCGCGCAATCTCAACCGCGGCAAAACCGGTTTCATCACACTCGCCGTACCAACATTGACCGCCCCATACCTGTCGGAGCTCGCCAACCGCGTAATCGACGCGGCCCGCGGCTACGGCTACTCCGTATACGTCACCACCTACGCCGAAGGATCCGCACAAGGAGCGCAATCACTCCTGCGCAACTTCAACACCACCGTCTCGGACGGCATGATCCTGTCGATCTCCGAAGTCGAAAACCTTGAAGCGGCGGACTTGGACGTGGACTATCCGCTCGTATGCGTGGGCGCGCGTTCCACACACGGCAAAGCCGACCATGTTACCCCCGACGATATTCAGGAAGCCCGACTCGCAGCCGAATACCTGTTCGACCATGGCGCAACCCGGCTCGCGGTGGTCGGATCGCGAACCGAACCGGAGCATATCGATTCCGTGCGTGAAGCAGTGGAAGGCAATGCGCAACTGCGACTTCGCGGCGTGCTCGAAGCGTGCGCCGCGCGGGGAGCGGCATTCGATTCCCGACTGGTAATGAGCACTGGGCAGGATTGGACGATTGGTTCCGGCGCTCGCATTACGCAGCAGCTTATTGATTCCGGGATTCCATTCGACGGTATTGTGGCGTTCAATGACCAGCTTGCGTTGGGTGCGCTGTTCACTTTGGCTGCGAACGGCATTTCCGTGCCTGAACAGATGCAGGTGATCGGCTTCGACAATATTGAAGAAGCCGCATATTTCCAGCCTCCGCTGACCACCATGGATTCTTGTCTCGACTGGATTGCGCCGACTGCGGTCAGCCGCATTCTCGACCGGATCGACGGCACGCGTGTGCTGGAGCCGAGTTACATCACCACCCAGTCGCACGTGATCGCCCGCGCCACCACGCGCGTGTAGCTCGCCGTTGGTTTCGTGCCGTCGCCCTTCGAGCCATCGGTTTCGTACCGTTGTCCTTCGTGCCGTTGATTTCGCGCTATCGCCCTTTGTGCTGTTGGTTTCGTATCGTTGGCTTCGCGACGCAGCTCGCGATGTTTGTGCAGTTTCCTTGCCAAACGCCTTTTTAGGGGGTATCTGTTCTTGATTTTCATTCCCGTATTGCCGGTTTGGCAGGTTTTTCCGTCTGCGCAAGTCTGATTTCAGGCCTGACTTGCGACTTAGGCAGACAGGTTTCGTCCGAACTTGCGTTTTCGGTTTCCTGGCCCGTCTGCGCAACTCCGATTTCAGGGCCAATTCCGGACTTGTGCAGACGCAAAATCAGACTTATGCAGACACGGAACCGAGGTTGTGCAGACCCGAATCAACCTCGGTGTTCCGGCAATTCCTGCGCGGGCAGCTGCGCCGGTCGACTGTGCGGACACCGAAATGGGACCCACATCAGGAACGACCGGAGAGCGTGAGAATTACAAGAATCACGTTAAGTGCGACAATCGGCGAAACAACTACCATATTGATCGCGAATTTCACCGGACCATCCACATAATCGCCCATTAATGATCGATCGTGAGTGTATTTCATCAGCGGAATAATCGCAAATGGAATGCCGATCGACAGCACAACTTGCCCTATGATCAGCGCTTCCGTCGGATTCTTAGCAAACCACAACACCACCAACGCCGGTACGAGCGTCACCACGCGGCATGCCCACATCGGCGCTTTGATCCGCAGCAGTCCATGCATGATTTCGGCGCCCGCATATGTGCCGACCGACGTGGAACTCAGGCTGGAAGCCAGCAGTCCGACCGAGAAAATCGTGCCGATCACCGGACCTAGCACATGCTGAATGGCCTGTTGCGCACCCTCGATCGTATCCGTGCCGGTCATGCCATGCAATGAATTCGCCGCAAGAATCAATAGTGCAAGATTCACCGATCCAGCAAGTAATAATGCCCAGAACACGTCTATTTTGCTTCCGTGTAGCAGGGTCTTTACGCTCGGTTTGGGCTCTCCTGGCACGTAATGGTCGTTCACCAGCGTGGAATGCAGGCAAATCGCGTGCGGCATCACCGTGGCGCCCAGCATGGAAGTTGCCATCAATACCGTTTCGGTTCCTTTGAAATGCGGAACAAGACCTTGTAAAACTTGCGCAGGATTTGGTGGATCAATAAAAAGGCCTGCAATAAATCCAAAAGTAATCACCAGCAGCAATGCGATAATCAGCTTTTCAAAAATATGATGCGTGGCACTCTTTTGAAAAATAAGCAAGACCGTAGAAATAATGCCGATTATGCACCCACCAATAAAAAGCGGAAGTCCAAATAATAATTTCAGTGCGATTGCGCCGCCAATTACTTCCGCAAGATCAGTCGCTATTGCAATGACTTCCGCTTGCATGAAAAACATGAATCGACCGCCGTCGCCAAGTCGTTCTCCCAGGATTTCGGGAAGACTTTTTCCGGTGACGATACCAAGTTTTGCGGACTGATATTGAATGAGCACGCTCATACAATTGGCGAGTACCAGCACCCACACCAGCAGATATCCGTACCTCGCGCCGGATGTGATATTCGCCGCCACATTGCCGGGATCCACGTAGGCGACGGCCGCCACAAAAGCAGGTCCAAGCATGCCGGCAAGCGCGTGCCCATGGCGGGAAGAGAAATCGTGATTCGCCCGTGCCGTTTCCCAGCATTCCACGCCATCCGTCGCACCCGCATTGACCATGCCTCCCATGCCGTCCATATCGTTCGCGTCGTCTGTACTGTTCATGTTCGTCGCCCTCTTATCCGAGCAATGTTATAGCGCACGAGACTGCGCGGTTATGTTACGTACGCGCATATCATCTGTCGGCATATGCGCGACTCATGCAACGGCGCGTCCGAACCGTTCCAAGACGCAATGCGAGGCATGTGCCACGAAATATGGCCGAATTGCGGCGACCTGCGGCTAAGCTGGAACAAGCATGAGAACGGTTGAGAATAATCGCCTGAAACACAGCCTTCGAAAGGACAACGCATGGAAACCTTCCATACCCCCATGGTCACATTGAACGACGGCAATCTGATTCCGCAAATCGGCTTGGGCGTGCTGCGCATCGACGATGAGGGCGTTACCCCCGTAGTGGAGAGTGCGCTGGAAGCCGGCTACCGTCATATCGACGGCGCGGCGGGGTACAACAATGAGGCCGGCGTGGGTCGCGCGCTGAACAATGCGGGATTCACGGAAGGTGAGCAGCGCAAAAACCTGTGGGTTACGACGAAACTGCGCGATTCCGAGCAGGGGTATGACAGCGCACGCAAGGCGTTCGACCGCCAGCTTGGCTTGCTGCAGCTCGATTATGTCGACATGTACATGCTGCATTGGCCCACCCCGTTCGACTGGCGTTCCAGCGAAACGTGGAAGGCGTTCCAGGAATTCCGCGCGGAGGGGCGCGTGCGCACGCTGGGTGTGTGCAATTTCCTGCCCGAGCATCTCGACCGCTTGCATGAGGAGACCGGCGAATATCCTGCCGTCAACCAGATTGAGCTGCATCCGACTTGGCAGCAGCGCGAGGTCGTGGACTATTGCAAGGCGCACGGCATTGCCGTGGAAGCATATTCGCCGATGGCTCGCGGTGCTGATTTGAACGCCGGAAACGGTGCGATTGAGCGCATCGCAGCGGAGCATGGGGTTACCCCTGCGCAGGTGATTCTGCGTTGGCATATCGAAAATGGCACGATCATCATCCCCAAGTCGGTGCATGCGGATCGGCAGAAGCAGAATCTCGATTTGTTTGGATTCGTGCTCACCCCTGAAGAACATGCCGCGATCGACGCGCTTGACGGTCCGACGCGCGCCGGACATGATCCGATGACGTTCACGTACGCCTGATACTCCGTAATTCCATAATTTCGTATTATTTTTAATAATTATGCCTCGAAAGAATAATCGTAATTCTTATAATTATCGGAATATTGAACGCGACGTGCGTGATATCCAGCGGGCCGGCAAGCGGTTCAAAAAAAGTTGGATCAACGCCGACGGTCCGCTGGAACGTATTCTTATTTTGCTGGTAGTCGTTGCGGTAATCGGCGTCACTATCGGCATGCTGCTGCCGAAAGTCAATCCGACCGTAGGCGAAATCACCGGCGAGTACACGGCAACCGGCACAGCTGCGGAAACGTTGGAAAAACTTACCGTCGACGACAATCCCAGCAAGGCCGGATATGATCGCGATGCGTTCGGATTCCGCGAAACCGACGACGATGGCAACGGTTGCGACGTGCGCGAAGACGTGCTCGCGCGCGATCTGACGGACGTGCAATATAAGAACGGCCGTAGCTGCCAGGTTGCGTCGGGCACGCTTGACGATCCGTATACCGGTCAGACCATCCAATTCGTACGTGGAGTGAAAACGTCTTCGGCGGTGCAGATCGATCATGTGGTCGCGTTGGAAAATGCGTGGCAGTCGGGCGCGAACACGTGGGATCATGCGAAGCTGTACCAATTCGGCAACGACATGTACAATCTGCTGGCCGTGGATGGGCCCGCGAATCAGCAGAAGGGTTCCGCTTCGGCCGCATACTGGCTGCCGACGAACAGTGAATACCGTTGCGATTACGTGGCCCGGCAGATTGGCGTGAAAGACAAGTACGGGCTGACTGTCACTTCGCAGGAAAAGCGGGCGATGCTTTCCGTATTGCACGGTTGCCCAGCGCAGGAATTGCCGGAAAGCTGAAGCTGCTCATTTAGGCGCGGATATTTGCGGGTGCTGGCTGGGAACGGTCGTAGTTGTAGACGGTGAACGTTCCTTTGTTGAATCGTTTGGTTTCGTACAGCGCCAAGTCGGCCTGTGCGACGCATTGGTCGAAATCCACGCTTCCGATCGCGTCTCCATCGGCGCGCCCCGTGCCAAGGCTGGCACCGTCAGCGGCTGCAATGCGGCACACGCCTACGCTGCAATGCACGTCTTGCCCGTGCTGTTCCGAGGTGCGTGCCAACTGTTGGAAGAACATGCCCAGCGTGGTTTCAAGCACCTGTTCGCTGGCGGTGTTGCGAATAAGCGCCAAGAATTCGTCACCGCCATATCGGCAGATAATGTCATCTTGCCGGTAGATGTGCCGAAGTTGGGATGCGACCTCGCGGATCCAGAAATCGCCGACCGTGTGTCCGTATGTGTCGTTGATGGTTTTGAAATCGTCGATGTCGACGAACATCAGCATCGCTTCGTCGTGCGAATCCATGCGGTCGAAATATTTGCGCATGTGTTTCCATCCCGCTTCCTTGTTCAGCAAACCGGTCATGCCGTCATGTTCGGCTTCGTACCGTGCTTTTTCGTAGGCGGCCTGTTGCGAGTGGAATCGCATGTTCATTTCCACGGTGTCCATGACGAACATAATCTGTGTGGAAATCACGATCGCCAAACATTGCAATGAAAAACTGTATGCCAGTGCTTGGTAGATGGTCGCCAATACTGGTAGCACGAAGAACGACATCATGGAAAGGAAAATAATGCGATCAAGATTCTTGCGATATGAGATCAACATGAAGAGGCATAATGCGATTCCCAAGACCGCAATTGCCTGCGAAAGAAGATAGAAATTACCGCGATGGTAAAGATTGTGGTCATCGAAATAGTAGAAAAGACCAGTGAATTGTGTGATGATAAGTAAGAGAATTCCAATTACGGATAATGCGTAGACAGCACGCAATGCGGCTGGTTTGCGATGCTGATGTTTGCTCACTGTCAACCAAACATAGGTTGCGAAGAAACTCATGAAAATATAGTTGATGCAGAATACTGAGAAATTGCTTATGCGAACCATATAGTATGCGGTTTCGTCTGCATCTACGCGAAAATACCAGCTGAGCGCGTCGGTTCCAAGAAGAAGCATGCAGGCGATCTGCATGAGTATTTTGATGCGAGTTCGTCTGGTTTTGTGTGGGGTTGCAATGAAAATTCCGCCTGCGCAAATCAGGCATATGAAAATACCCCACAACTCCATGCAGATGTGGAACATGGCCCTGACTGTCATTATCCTCCACCCACCCCCCCCCCTCGACGCTGCCTGCGTCGAAAACTTGCCTACCTCTTTCGTGTGCCATGATACCTCTAAATAGGGGAGCGTTACCCCGAAATGACAAAAACAGGAATCCGCAGGCGAATATCCATGCCTCTGTCATACGGGCTATCATATAGTTTGTGCGTTTGAATGTGGAGAAGGTGATTGATGTCAGCGAAGCGGAGCATGTCTCGAGCGCTTACTCGAGAGGAATCGTATCAGGACGGTCATTTAACGCGCACGGCGTTTATTTCCATTGCGATTCTTACATTTATTACGTTCGTCGGTAATTTCACGCAATTGCAGTTGAGCGCCGCGTTGCCGACAATCGTCAGTGATTTTGGTATTTCCGTTACGACCGGTCAGTGGCTGACGTCGATTTTCCAGCTGGTCATGGGCGTGATGGTGCCGCTTACGGCATACCTTACGAGACGTTTTTCGACGCGCGAAATCGTGCTTGTTTCCATGGTTGTGTTCACGATCGGTTCACTGTTCGCTTGGCTTGGTCCAACTTTTTTGATGGTGCTGATCGGGCGTTTGCTTGAGGCGGTTGGCACTGGTGTGATGTGGCCGGTGTTGCAGATCACGGTGTTTTCGATTTATCCGCTGTCTCGCCGTGGTTTCGCAATGGGTACGGTTGGCATGGCGATGAGCGTGGCTCCGGCGATCGGCCCGACGCTTGGCGGTGTGCAGACGGACTTGAACGGTTGGCGTTCAATTTTCCTCACGTTGACCATTATCGGCGTGATTTCGCTGCTTCTTGCCTATTTTGGATTGCATAATTTCGGTGAGAACGATAAAACCGCGAAGGCTGACTTTTTTTCCGTTGGACTGTCTATTTTCGGTTTCGGCGGGCTAATGTTCGGCTTTACGAATATTGAATCGTATTCGTTTGTAAATCCTATGGTTTGGCTGCCAATGGTGATTGGCGTTGTGGGAATTATTTGGTTTGTGCTCCGCCAGATTCATGGCGCGCGCAGGCAGATTGAAAATCCTGAAGCGCAGCCGCCACTGTTGAATTTGAGCGTGTTGAAGAATCGTAGTTTTACTGTTGGCACGATCACGGCCGCGCTCTCGTTCTTCGCGTTCAGTTCGATTATGGTGATCATGCCCCTGTACATTCAGGATTGCCGTGGCTATTCTGCTGCGATTAGCGGCCTGGTGATGCTTCCGGGTGCTTTGGGCCAGTGCATTTCGCAGTTTTTCGGTGGTAAGGTGCTTGACCGTTTCGGCGCACGTCCGGTGGCGTTGATAGGCACGATTACCTTGTGTTTCGGCACGGTCATGATGAGTTTGATTTCCATGACTTCGTGGATTTGGTGGGTGTCGATTTGGCAGTTTGTGCGCCAGATCGGCATGGGTTTCGTGTTGATGCCGATCACCACATGGTCACTGAATTGTTTGGAACCGGAAGAGGTGAGCGCCGGATCCGCGGTGACGAATACGGTTCGTCAGATTGCGGGCGCGATTGGCGCTCCGGTGTTGGTGATTTTGATGGAGACGTTCACGTCTCTTCGTTGGACTGCGCTTGGTGGCACAAAAGCCGTGTATGCGGCTGCCAACGTGTTCGGCATTCAGTGGGCGCTTCGTATCAGTGCAGCAATCTGCTTCGTGATGGTGCTGATGGTGTTCTTCGGCGTGCGCGGCCAGGGTGCCGGTTCCACGCATGAAACCGTGCAACGCGCCCTCAACCGTAGGCGTGCCGCCTGACCGTGCATGCTGCGACGGCTACTCCTCTTCGTTGGGCTTGTATTCCACTACGCTGAGGGCCACCACGCCTGCGCTGGTGTGCACGAACACATTGGCGCTCCCGCCTACGGCTTCCAAGCCTTCCACCAAGTGTGAGATCGGCTCGGAATCGAGCACTGGCAGCACTTGCGCCACGCCGTCTGCGTCGGTGACGGTGAGCGTATCGTCCAAATATCCGGAGGCGAGCGTTTCGTCGATGGCGCTTTCGAATTCGGCCAGCTTGCTGATTTCCTCTTCGGCGGCCTTGTTTGCGGCCACTTCCACAGCTTGCGCCACTTCTTCTCGCATTGCTTCTTCGCTCATGATTGCCTCTTTTGTTAAGCACCGTTTTGCAACCTATAGATTATCGGATGAACGTATCAGAACGATTCCAAATGCCGGAAAGTGTCCATATAGTGGCACTTTTGTGAAAGCATCACCCTCAATGCATGCGGGAAACATATGCGGGGATGAACGCGGGTAGCGTTCACGAGAAGAGATGTTGTGAGAGATGTTGTGAAAAACGATGCGTAAGACTATCGGTTGCAACATGTGATTGCATACGATTGCGGATTGCGCGGAATAGGAAGTGAAACGGGAAGATGGAATGGGAGAGGAGTGCGCATGACTCGACTTGGCGATGTCCAACGAAGTGAGACGCGTCGTGAAACGCGCGCTTCACTGCTTACGGCGTTGCTGTGGTTCGCATCCGCCGTCATCGTGTTCGCGATGCTTCTGCGCATGCTGCCGAACAGTCTCGATGGTAAACGGTACGTGCCTTTGATTGTCGCACTCATGCCTTGGCTTGGCTTGCTTTCCGTGATTATCGCAATTATTGCAACAGTTTTTCGCACTGTCGGCAAACGAAAACTTTTAGTCGCGTTAAGCGTATTGTGCGTGATCATCCAGATTATCTGGCATTGGGGGTATGTCGTTCCGACCAATGATCGTGCCATACAACCTTCTGCAACAGTGCGTGTCATGACGTTCAATACGAAGCAAGGTTGTGCCGATGCGCAGCAAATCGTGCGAACAATCCAAAGCGAGCATGTTGAAATTCTTGCAATGCAGGAAGTTTCATCAGGATTATTAGATCGGTTGCATGATGCTGGAATTGAGGATCATCTTCCGTATTCCGTTTCCGCGCAACTCACTTGGCACGACAATGGCGGTGTGAACGTACTGTATAGTGCGCATCCTCTGCAGGAAACAACGCAGGATCTCATTCCTATTGAATCCAGTAGTATTCCTGCCGCGACAGTTGATTTCAATGGCAGAAAAGTACGATTTGGGTCGGTTCATCCGTTTTCTCCACGACCAAGCAATCAGGGATTATGGAATAAAAGTTTGGATTCCATAGCGCAATTACAGCATTACGATAATGGGGAATCGTATGTGCTGATGGGGGATTTTAATTCCACGTGGGATCATGCAAGCTTCAGATATTTGTTGGGCGATCGCTTTACGGATGCGGGGGAGAGTGCCGGCGAGGGATTGCATATGACGTATCCTTCGGTATTCCCTATCGCTGAAATCGACCATATCATCTACGACAAGGGTGTGTACGCCAGAAATTTGGAAACCAAGCGGATTCAAGGTTCCGACCACAAGGCATTATTGGCGACGTTGGAACTTCAGTAATGCTGCCGTCGCGGGTCATGCTTGAGTTGTAGCAATACTGGTTTGCAGGTCACGTTTAGGTTGCATCAGTTCTTGCGTTACCGGCAACATTTGGGTAGTAACACCGCCGTTATTGCCCCGTTTTTGCTCCGTAAGTTTCATCGACTCCCCCTACTATTACACTGGGGAATCCGAAGTGCTTGCAAACAATTAGGGAGCGAAACGGAATATGAACGGCGCGTCTGATCAGCCTGAAGAATTCGGCGTCCAGCCTGAGCAAGGCCGTCAGGAGGAGCCGCAGTCTAATGCCGATTCAACCTCCGACGCAACCGCCAGTCCAGAAGATTCCACTTCCAGCGCCCCGCATTCCCGCCGCGTGCGCCGCCGTATGAGCGCCGAGCATATTCGCCAAATCAAGCGCAAACGTCGCCGTCGCAAGATCCTAATCGGCGTGCTTGTGGTAGTCGCAGCCCTCGCCGTTTTCGCCGGCGCATTCGTATGGTCTGCGCTGCACGTGAAAAACGAGCTGCAGCAGGCGGTGTCGAGTGCTCAAGGCTTGCAGCAGACCATCTCCGAAGCGGACACGTCCAAGCTTGAGAAGCAGACAACCGCGTTCTCCGATCACGTAAGCAAGGCCTACAAGCAAACCTCTTCGCCGCTGTGGCAGGTGGCGTCGGTCGTGCCGTATGTGGGCAATGACATTTCCGCCGTACGCACCACGGTGGCCGCCATGGAGAATATTTCGTCGCAGGCGTTGCCGCAACTGGTGAAAGTCGCCGAAAATGTTGATCTGAACAGTATTCACGTGGAAAACGGCACGATCGAAATTTCCGGATTGGAAGCGTCTCAGCAGCCGCTCCAAATCGCGGACGATACGATCGACAAGGCCACGCGGGAAGTGAAAACCGTGAAAACCCCGCATATCGCGCAGATCGCGGACGCCCTGAAAACCGCGGAAACGTATTGCGAAAAACTTGACAGCATGGTGCATTCCTTGAATTCCATCGTGCAGGTGCTGCCCAGCATGTTGGGTACGGAAAGCCATGCGAATGATGCTCCGCGCAATTATCTGATCCTTGCGCAAACGAATGCGGAGGTACGCCCTTCCGGCGGTCTTACGGGATCGCTCGGCCTGGTCACGGTGCAAGGCGGTCACGTGAGCTTGCAGCCGTTCGTTTCCGATTCGGAAATTCAGAATGCCGATGAGCCGGTTGTGGATTTGACCGCCGAGGAACGTTTGCTGTTCACCGACAAGCTTGGCAAGGATATTCGCGACGTGAATTTCACTCCTGATTTTCCGCGTACCGGCGAGATTGTGAGCGCCATGTGGGCTCGCCAGTACGGTGTTGCGGTTGATGGTGTGATCGCCATTGATCCGCTGTTCCTGCAGAACATGCTGGCTGTGACCGGTGGCGTTGCCATGCCTGACGGTTCGACGTTGGATGGCACGAATACTGCCCAAACGTTGCTGCATGACGTGTATGCGCGCATGGCTCCGCAGGAGACGGACGAGTATTTCGCGGTTGCCGCGCAGGCCGCGTTCGACCATATCATGCAGAATGTGGACGATTTCAAATCGTATGTCAAGGCGCTTTCCACGTCTGTTGAGCAGGGGCATGTGATGGTGTGGAGTGCGCATGAGGATGAGCAGGATCTGATTGCCGATTCCGCGATTTCCGGCAAATTGATTACGGAAGGTGCAAAACCGCAGGTCGGCGTGTATATTTCCGACGAAACCGAGTCGAAAATGGACTGGTATTTGCATCGCGAAGTGACCACTGAATTCCAGAAGGTCGCGCGAAACGGCGCGAACCAGTATACGGTGCATATCAAGTTGCAGAACACCATGACGGCGGAGGAAGCGGCTTCCGAAGCTGACTATGTGACCGGTGCCGGAAATATCGTTCCGAAAGGCCAGATCAAGACGGCATTGTTCATTTACGCGCCTGCGAACGGTCGTTTGGTGGATTGGGAATTCCAGAATGCCGACGATTACAAGGGTGTGACTTTGCACGATGGCCTGACCGTGGGCGTGGGTGATGTGACCTTGCAGCCCGGCGAATCCTATGAGATCACCGTGCATGTGCAGTCCGCTCCAGATACGGATGAGCCGCTCACCCTCCGCCAGACCCCGCTGATTGAAGGCCGCTAGACAGTTCCGTAGGCAACCTAAGCAGCTAAGCAAGCGGCTCTAGACAAGCCATCTTGCAACAGGGGAGTATGGGGGAATATGTGGGTATATGCGCATGTAGCCTCACGTTCACGGAACGGACGTCAACTTTTCATCCGTTCTTGCCGCGCGTTTCGCGGTATCGCGTCAAAAGCAAGTTTCCAATAGTCATTTAACCGCAAAAGCGAGTTGGAGATCTACTCTGTTAACAGGGCTTATGATACTATCTCTTCATGGAGGGAAGCCCCCTTCTTTTCGGGTGGGGGTAGTTAGTAGAAGGAGGAGTCATGCAAGGCGGTTTCCGCAGCTCTGAGCAGGGTTCGGATCAAGTAGTGAGAACCCAGGAAATCCATATCGTCTCTTCTAACTCTCGTCACCAGGATCAGAAGCAGGAGCGACATCAGTCTCAAGACAACAGCCCTCAGTTTGAGCCGATGATGTTTTCGAACACGCCATTTTCCGTTGGTGAAGATGGAAAGCGCAAGGGCAGGCGGAATCAGGTTGTGCCCGCATGGCGTTATTCTTTTGTCGTCTGCTTGGTGATGGTCGATCTTGCGGTCATGCTGATTTCGCTATCCATCAGTCTTTGGGCCAACGATGCCGCATATAATGCCATCAATGGGGCCATGCCGTTCTGGCTGTTCCTCATCTGCTTCAGCCTCATCTGGGTGTTGAGCCTCACCTTTGCCGGAACGTATCATCGCCATGTGATGGCGGAAGGCTACGAGCTGTATGCGAAAATCATCAACGCGTCGCTGCTCACCATCATCACTTACTGCTCGCTTGCTTTTATTTTCAATCTTTCCTTGCCGAGAACCGCGCTTATCGTCGCCCCGATCATTGCATTCTTCCTAGAAGTCATCGCCCGTTGGCAGATGCGTCAGTGGCAGCATCGCAGCCGTCAGAAGGGCGCCTGTAAGTATAAGACCGTGGTGATTGGTTCTTCCGACGGTATCAATTGTGCGTTGCGCACCATGCGGGACTACTCCAATTGGGGGTATTCGCCGATTGCCGTGTGTCCGATCGAAGCTGACGACAATGAGAAAGACGCTTATGTGGTCACGTCGTTCGAGCCTGATCCTTCCATTGAAGGTGCCGACAAGCTGAAGGTGATTCCGTTCAATGCCGCTTTCCCGCGTACGTGCGAAAGCTTGGGTGCGCAGGAAGTGTATGTTGCCGACGTGCTGTCCCGCGATTCCGAAATGCTGCATGGCATTTCCCTTGCGGTCGAGTCGCTTGGCATGGAGCTTGCGTTGGCTGTTTCCTTGGCTGACGTGAGCGGCCACCGCCTGTACTTGCGTAATACGGCCGAACAGCCGGTATTGCTGGCCAGTTTGCCGCAGTATACGAATACGACGTACGTGATTAAACGCCTGCTGGATATCGTTGGTTCGGCTTTCGCGCTGCTGATTTCCTCGCCGCTGATGTTGGGTACGGCGATCGCCATCAAGCTTGATGACGGTGGTTCGATTTTCTTCTCGCAGCAGCGTATCGGTTTGCATGGCAAGCCGTTTACCATGTATAAATTCCGTTCCATGGTCACCAATGCGGAAGAATTGAAGAAGAAACTTGCCGAAGAAAATGGACAGACCGATCGTTTCATCTTCAAAATGAAGGATGATCCGAGAATTACGAAGGTCGGTCGTTTTATTCGTAAGACTTCGTTGGATGAATTCCCCCAGTTCTTCAACGTTTTGAAGGGCGACATGTCTTTGGTTGGTCCTCGCCCGGCTTTGCCGGAAGAGGTTGCTCGCTATGGTTCCCTTTATTCCGCGCGACTGCTGGTTAAGCCTGGTATTACCGGTCCGTGGCAGGTTTCCGGCCGTTCGGATCTTTCGCAGGAGCAGAGCGAATATTTGGACGTTTCCTATATCGAAAATTGGTCCATTGCAGGCGATCTTGCGATTCTCGCAAAAACCGTGCTCGTGGTCTTCCGCGGCACCGGATCTTACTAAATTCCGCAGTACTTTTCGCACGAATCGTCGTGCAAATCAGAGCGCTCCCTCCCGGAGCGCTCTTTTGCTTTCCCACGTGGTGCAGATGGGAAATGTGTTTTTGTGTGGTTGCGACCTCGCTTGTTTGATTGTGGGCTCGCTTGTTTCTTGATGGGAAACAATTATTCGTCATATGTATATTTTGCAGTTATTGGGATACGTTTATTCGTGTGAGGAATATTGTGATACTCATGTGAAACAGTTTTAACTTATGTGATGAGGTCCACTATAACTAAAGATTGTCTTTTGATATATCTCATATAAGATTTGGATTTTCAAAATATGTAATTTGCTTTCCTTTGCGCATTGTGAGATAATTAATGCAGCATGGCGCCATGATTTCTGTAACGTCATCCCTCACAGCTGAGGGTGGTCCCACGCACTTCGGTGCGGATTGAAATATGCAATAGAACCTATAAAAGGAAATAATCATGCGTAGTCATGAGAAGCGGGTGAATGTGTGCCCGCGAACGCAAGGTAAGTATTTGGTTTCGGTGGTGCTGACCGCTGTTTTCGCGATTGCGTCGCTGTTTGGAACGCTGCTGTTCTCTGCCGATGCAGTTGCCGATGTCGCCGAATCTCAGGCGGTCGCGCAAGTGGGCAACGCAACCTACGCGAGCGTACAGGAGGCGATCGGTCGAACAACGTTGAAGAACACGACGGTCACATTGCTAGCCGACGTGACGGAAAGCGTTACGATTACGCCACCGAAAGGCGTACGAAACGTAACGTTTGACCTGAACGGGCATACGCTGCAAGCCGCTGAATCCGGTGGAGCTGCTGGGTTTGCTACGATCACTGTGCCTGCGAACATGCAGCTCACCATTGTCGGACCGGGAACGGTTGCGGGCGGAACACAGCCTGCAGTCGATTGCCGTGGCGTATTGCGCGTGGAGGGTGGCACGTTCACCTCGGATGCAACGTTGATGCGGTTTGCCGAAACGGATGAAACTTCCGCGCAAGGCAGTTTTTCGGGCGGAACATTCACCGCACCGACGCTTTTCAACCTGCTGGATGACGCTAAAAATCTTGGCTATGTGACTGTTCGCGGTGGCGAATACCGGGGCATGATTCCAGCTGGACTGAACACGCTCGCCTTGTTGAGCGGCTCGTTCTCCGACTTGTCGAATCTTGCGCCGTACTTGGCTGACTCGCTTGGGCTGATTCCAGGCGGCACTAGCGGTGATGGTATGGGTGACGGAATGTTCCATGTCGGCGATCTGGCGATCTCCAGCAAGCAGACTTCGGTGGAATTGGATCCCGCGAGCGGCCTTCAGCAGCTGAGTGCCGACGACCTACTAGAGTTGACGGAAACACAACTGAACGGCATCGCCGACTACCGTCTTGTGGTGGATAGTGACCAGTTGCAGGCGTTGAACGATCAGATCGATCGCGCAATGCAGGCGGTTGAGAAGAGGAAAGCCTTCGAAGCCGTGAGCCAGAACATCACCATCACCGCCGTGCGCAATGGTGCGGATGATGTTATAGATACAAACTCGAGTGGGGGAGCGGGCCCACAGTTGCGCACCTCCGACCATGATGGCATAAGCGCACAAGTGGCGGTAACCATCAAAGCCGTCGCCGAGCCAGAAAAACCAGAAGAACCTGGCAAACCCGGTGATCCAGAAAAGCCAGAGAAGCCGGAAATGCCTCGCTCCGGATCCGCAGTCCAGGCGCTCGCCATCATCTCGCTGCTGCTGGTGATCGCTTCCGCAATCTGCGCATACGCAACGGTCCATCTGCAGTCGTCGCGTCTGCACAACTAGTATTTTCCGCCCTTTTCTCGGGTTGTGCAGACATGGAACGCGACTTGTGTGGACGGACTATGGTTGGCCGCACAAGTCGCGTTCGAATCTTGACATTGACATTGTTCCGCAGGAAAGCGCTCCCTACGATGATCTAGTTATGAGTGTTTCGGCTGTGTGCGATGGGAGATGTATTGCACGGAGCAAAGAGTTTTTCATCAATGTGGAGTGAGATTGGGCAGTGCGGAACTGTTTGGACGCTTACTATGTGAAACACGCCGAAGTCGAAAAACAGCCATTTTTCGTATAAATTAACCATTTGTGATAAAGCTGGGCGGTGTCCAGTTCGCAAAGGTCGTCTTTCTTCTTGGAAAGACGACCTTTGTGCTTTGATTGGAGTCTTCATGCATAAACCTTTTACCACGATCGAAGATCAAATCGCTCTTCTCAATTCACGAGGACTTCAAACGGATTCTAGGACATCATGGATTCTTGAGCGCGAAGGATATTACGCGACTGTCAATGGATACAAAAAACCGTTTCTCGATAATCAAGCGCGAAAAAAGATGAAGAAGACAAATATCGCGAAGGATCCTCATACAATGACTTGTATAAGCTGTACCTGTTTGATAGGCAGCTCCGTTTTCTCCTTTTCGGAATGATCACGATTGCTGAGGCGATTCTGAAAACAGTCTGCGCATACGAATTCACCAAGGCAAATCCGGCTGAGAAGAACCCCTACCTTAATATCGACAATTATGCTCGTACCGGCCAAGCTCATGAAAAGGCAAGTCAGCTCATTCCGCGATTGCAAAAGATACTTACTGACAACAGTGATTGCGAGAGAAAAGGCAGAAAAGAATATCTCGTTCATTGCCTCAATGAGCACGATGGAGAGGTGCCGTTGTGGGTTTTGACCAATGATCTAACTTTGGGACAAATATATTGGTTCTTTCAGTCTCAAAATATATTGATTCGCGGTTCAATTGCTAGGAGTTTCACAGTTCTGTATGGAGATTCGCACAGGCATAAGACGGAAATCGATGCACAACGTATCGATAAGATATATCGCAGAATGAAAGATTTTCGTAATATTTGCGCGCACGATGAACGTCTTTATTGTGCGCATCCGCATGATTCCAACAATACGGTTTTCCAGCTTGTTAAGGATTTACGTTTCGTAATCGACAAAAAACGTTATCTGGAATTCCTCCAGCAATTTAATTCTTTGCTCATGCATTTAGGTGAAGACATACCTGCGTACGTCGACTCTGTTTACCGGGAGATGGGCTTGGATTTCCCGCGTGAGCTTCACGAATGGATGGAACTCGCACGGACGAGCTGAGAAACGCGTCATGCTTATTGTGAGCTTTGGATTCTGTATGCCTTTTACTTGCCGATATGTTTGACGTCGATTGCATCGTTTGCGCTCCTTAAGAAGAAGGTGGATGGCCATAATGGCTACCCACCTTTGGTGGTGCGTGTTGTGGTTTCTTGCTTCCGTGCCGGTCCATATGCAAGTGAGATACGGAAGCAAACCAGAGTTTTTCCCGTATGATCTGGACGTTAGCTGTTGTCTACATGTGTGGGGTGTTTGCTTGGTTATTTTCGTCTCTGATTTTTCCATAGATTGCTGTTGTAAGATCGAGGTTCGTATCCGTCGTCGATGCGGCCTGCGGGCCTGTCGATGGCCGTAGGCCAGCTTCATAACTTGGTCTTTTCGGACGGGTATAATTGGGGGTATTGGAAAAGATAAGAGAAAACGAAGGGAAAGATGATTATAGGCTCAAAGACCACGGCCTCCCATAAGGCCGTCCCGCCGACCCGAATTTCAAATTGGGGGGCGTAATTCCAGCATAGAACTGCTGCGCATCGTTGCAATGTTCATGATTCTTGCCCACCATTTCGTCGTCCATAACGGCTATGACGTCAAGAATCTTTCACTGGGACCTGAGAGGATCTTCTTCCAGCTCGTCATGCAGGGCGATGGCAAAGTGGGCGTCGTCATCTTCTTCACCATCTCCGCGTGGTTCTTCCTCGACAAGGAACAGACCATCAAATCGAACCTCAAACGCATATGGATTCTGGAACGCGAGGTGCTGTTTTGGAGCCTTGCTCTCATGGCATTCTTTCTGGTTTTCGACCGTGCTGACTTCGGTATGAAAACGATCGTTCGTAGCGTCGCGCCGACCATTATGGGAATGTGGTGGTATGTTACCGCATACGCCACCTTCCTCGCCCTGCTGCCGTTCCTTTCCAAGGGGCTACGCGCGTTCGGCGAACATATGCATTACGCGCTTGCCATAACGGTGCTGGCGATCTGGGGACTGACAAGCTTCATTCCCGGAACTTTTGGAGTGAACGATAGCGTGTTCGGCTTCATCTACCTATTCATCCTCATCTCCGCGTACAAGTGGTACATGAAGCCGTTCACGCTCAAACAGACTTGGCTGATGACCGGAACCGGACTGGGATTCTTCCTCTTGTACACATGCGCTTCCGTTATGTTATCGTTGTTCGGAATCGATAAGGGCATCTTCATCGCCGGATCGTTCAAGCTGCCCGTCATCATGGTGGGCTTCGGCATGTTTCTACTGTTCGACCCGCTTTCCTTCCGCAGTCGGATCATCAACCGCATAGCCCGGTCCGCATTCGCGGTTTACCTGATCACCGATTATCCCGCCACGAGAACATTGCTTTGGAAGCACCTGTTCGTGCTGGAGAACCTTTATCAGCAGCCTTTCGCCATTCTGCAAATCCTCGGCATCCTGTTGACGATCTATTTAGTGTCTGCACTCTGATTGACTTCATGCGTCAAGGACTGTTTGCAGTGACCGTAAACCGCAACCGTGGCCGCTGGTTCGAACTGGTGTGGGACGGAGTCGAAAGGCAAATTAAACATCTGCAGGAAGGGCGAACGCTTAGCTGAGCTTGCTAGTGGTGTCAGTGCGGCAGATCATCTGTTACCACTGACGCCACCATTGCGGATGAATGCAATTAACGGGCAAAGCGAAATCGAGATGCCGACTTCTTACAGGTATCACAACGACAAAGCGACGTTCCATCGCAACTATGATGCCAACCGCAAATGTTCTCCCATCATGCCCTTGCCTTGCCTTGCGAAGCCAGATTGTGACGGGAACTGCCGATCAACACGGGAGCGAACCTGTCCATAATGAGATGAACAGCAACACAGATAGCTACAGTGACAACAGTCACCAGCATCGCATATACAAGATTCGCTCGCAATGCATCTGTATTCATCCCAAGAATTTTCGCCATAACAAAAATCAGCACTCGTTTCACCGGTTCATGCACGCACATGATGGTAAGCGACGCCCTGCCAAGGAACTGCAGCAGCCGGCAGTCGATAGCAATGCAAAGCATGAGCGATGATGCGAAACCAAGCATTGCGGCACATAGCATCCAGAACGGATTGTTGGTAGATGCTCCATTAAGATTGACCTCCAGCTTGGTCCAACCGTCGAACAGCCAAAGAAGATAAAGCCCAGCAACGCCGACAACAGCAAACGCAATATGTGCCAACGCCTGCGTTTGGGAGGCCTATTGCACGTGAGGGAGAATGAATTCACTCAGCAAGTAACCGATGCAGTAGAACAGCATGGAGAAGGACAGGATATCAAAAGCCCACGGAAGTCGGAACTGATCGACCGGCAGGTCAAGGGACCACATGACGATGATCGAAAGGAAACTGACCAGGGCAAGCGCCATGACGGCAATCCGATTACGCCAGCCCCCCCCATTACGGTTTTCGTCTCGACAGAACCCGCTTTATTGACAAGAAGGAAGAATCCTAGGAAAAGCATCTCCGTAACGAAAAGGCATGGCAGGAACCAAAGCGCCGCATTCTGCGGGTAATTATCGCTACCTGCGCGAGCGAGAACAATATTTGCCAGCGCATTCGGAACAGATCCTTCGTCTCCCCTGAGACGTCGCTCGATAAGAGCCCAATACGCAAGAGTCACCGTTCCGAAGAACACGTATGGCACGAGTAGCCTTATCGCTCTCCTCTTGAATGAATCCAGAAACTGCCTTTCGTGAAACAGCATTCCTGAAATGATGAAGAACAATGGCATATGGAATGAAAAAATCCACGACACCAGACCAGCAGACCATGATGTGTGTCCCAAAACAACTAGTAGTATGCCGAAGCCTCGTAGCGAATCGAGTGCAGCCAGCCTAGAGTATAATCTCCTCATTTACTTTCTTTTCTTTACAAAACACAATACATCATTATCCAAGCATTATTCAAAAACTTCGTTGAGGCAAAATCCCATACTGTAATTAAACTCCCCGCTTCTCAATCTAAAAGCATCGCAACCAACGGTCACATTAACTTATCATATAGCGAAATGGTATGGTAAAATACCATTTCCATTAACTGCCAATGTGTGCAGGAACATGAAAAAACAAAAAGATAAATATAATATCTTTATAAGCATTTTATTTTTTTCTGTTATATAGTATTCAATATAGTACGGTATGCTAAGAAAATTAAGCAAATAAAACAATGCAGAAACTCTCTGACCTAGTGGTATAAACAGGCCAATCATAATAGCTATGGATCCTATGAAATGTAAATTTCTAAAAATATTAAACCAATGATCATCCTCTTTAGATTCCGTAAACAAATAAACAAAGAAGAAACCTACAAATAGTAAAGATGATAATGAAAATGCTTTGCTGGGATCTGGCCAGTAGCCGGATATATAATTCTCATACTTTGTCCCTTTGAGCAAAATGCCAATAACTGCAACGAAAGTAGGTACGAGAACAGCCGAAGCGAAAAAAAGGGACAAATATATTTTTTTGTCAAGCTTTAGATAGAGGAGAGTGATAACAACAAAATAAATTAGAGCGGAATAATGAAAACCTACCGCTATCGCAACCAAGAAAAAAGCTGCAAAAAGACTCTGTAATCGTTTTTTGCCATCCATATTTCTTTCCACAAACAATAATGCACAACAGAATAGTGCGGTAGCTATTGTCTGGCGAACCACATTAAATGAGTATAAGAAATACCCACCACACAAAAAAGAAACAGTCAGTAGAACTTTTGAACATGGCATATTATATATAACAATATATATTAAACCTATGAAAATAAAGCTTGTAATAATAAATATAGATTGATACCAACTACCTGCAAAATCAATGCATAGCTTGTTAAGCCATAGAAATATTGGCTCCATTGGTGGAGGTGTGCCATTATATATCTGTTTATAAGTTGGAACATATGTAAAAAAATAATCTGTTCCAACTCCATATCGGAATCCAGATATTGTAAATAAAATCAAAAAAACAATAGCAAAAGGTAAAACCTCTGCTTTTTTATTTAATTTATCTGCAACACATACCAAAAGTATGCAGCAGAAAACAGATGTTATATAAATAAACATTCTTTTCCTTATTTTGATGTTTTATATTCACAAAAAGGGGTTTTGTTCAAGAAAATTCATCCCATAGAACAAACAGCATAGCCAGTTGATCAAATACGACTAACGCTTCATAAACCATTGCCATACATGTCTAAAGACATCCGCCCTTGAGACATGTATGGCAGACCAGACGCAAACAGAGCTCCGTAAGCCACGGCCAATCCGCGAAACCTCTTCATCATCAATAAAGTTCGGTTTGGATGACGAAGAATTACATATGCAGTAAGTAGCAAATTCAGCGTCAATGGCAATCCGGCAACTTGCGCTCCAGCTTTGAGCAATGATGTAGTGACGAAAACAGAGAGTGCATCCATGGAAGACTCCTTGCTGATTATGCGACTATCTGATCACGCAGATGCAAGTACGCGAACGGGAATATCAGTCTGTGGTTACTGCAAGACCGAGGTAATATCTGAGCCTTGGAATCGAGTGGACCGACAGGTACGTGTTTCGTCCAAGAAATGTCCAACTTCGATATACATGACGGGTACTTCGTTATCAGGCAAATGCAAAAGTTTGCGGGTTTTCTTTTCTGCAGTTGCCGTAAACATGGTATTGAGCGGACAAGCTCCAATTCCCAAAGATTCCAAAGATAATAGTAGTGACATTCCGAACAGGCCACCGTCGGTATATCCCTCATTGCGCTCATAAGATGTCATAAACGCGCGCAAGTCAGAAGTAATCATCAGCAATGCGGGAGGGGCTGGATATCCATTAACACCACCTTGAATGTGCAAAGCCTTTGCGATAACTTCCTTGTCGAGAATGACATGCACTCTGGTGGGTTGCCTGTTACACACTGATGGAGTGCGCATGGCCATCTGAATTGCCTGGTTAAGTTCGTCTAGGGATACCGGCTCATCAGCAAATTCACGAACTGAATGTCTATTTTCACTTAACGCAGCAAAGGAAAGATCTTTGTTATTGAGCTTGTCACTTTTACGGATAGAAATGCTTCCACCATCGTTTGATTCGGCATTCATAATGTGTTGCCACTGATCTGTAGTGAATAACGATTGCTGCCAAGAAATATCTTTCTCCGCATCGAGATGACGCTGCATGTACTCATGAAGCGCAGCAAGACTTTCTTTGTACACAGTGTTATTAGCGAAATTCAGATCTGCTTGTTCCAGACGTGTAAGCAGGGTCGGAAGCTCGTTAAAAACTTTTTTCCCAAACCCATAGCGAAAATTGTGATGGCTCAGACCCTTTTCAATTTGATGGCTGAGAAACATCACTCGTGTCTCGATTCTTACTCGTTCATGGGGCATAATGCGAGAGTAGCTACGATTAAACCGCTTGGCTTGTGCCCACGAATCTTGATATAGATGAATGCTTTGACGCAGATTCTTGAGAGGAGCGATAAGCGGTTTTGGCATCCACTGTTCTACAGTGCTCTTCCAATTCATAATGACATTCCTTTGGACTCTTGATTAATGCTGATTTAGTGGTTCCGATACGCTGCTGTGTAAATAAGCTAATGACTGTTTACGTAATGAAGCGAGTAGAGTATTCGGCTGCGTATAGTCGATGTGGTTGCTCAGCAGGTCGCCACTGGTAACATGTCTGTCTTTTAACGCCAGCGAATCCAGCAGGTCGAGCATGCGTGAATTTGTGGTCTGCTTAACTGTAAAGAAGTGGAATGGTTTGTTGTACACAATAGAGAACACAGTGCCATGGAATGAATTTGTCACCACGGCTTTCGCATTGCGAATCAGGTTCACAAAAGTGTTAGGAGAAGCATTCCAAAAATAACGGTCCTGATCAAGTGTGTAATCTTCGATGGCAGTACCGATGGTATAGACTTTCACGCCTAGCTTCTTGGCAAGCCGACGTGCATAAGCGTATACATCTTTCTGGCGGTTATAGCCATACACCAGTACGTAATCTTCAGTAGGAGTGAAATCGCTGGCATCGGCGATTACGTTCCAATCATCCTTCTCAAGCAGAAATACTGGGTCAATGACGGATTGAACATTACTAATGCCGAGATCTTCAAGCATGGGCACCGACGACGGTTCGCGCACAGACACGGCATCGAAATCGGAAATCAGTCTACGATAACGATCCTTCTGATCGTCAGGAATTTCAGGCATGGCAATGCTGGCAGCATACGCTACTTTGCGAGCGCCCGCAGGCGCAAATGACAGGAAGAACGCATCATCTTTACCATTAAGCTTGTTCTTACAGTTCCAAATTTGGTCGCTGCCACAAATATAGACGTCGGATTGGGGGGTGTCAGCCTCAATCTCGGCAAGCGTACGGTAAGTTTTGGCGCTCATAGGTATGTAGTCCTCAAGGAATTTGCCGAACACTTTGCGCCCCTTGACCAAATCAGGGAAGCGTACGATGGCGCGAAGCATGCGAATAGGCAGCGGCCGCGTAGACGTGTAGTAGTATTTGGGGTTGTAATCCAGCACCTTGGCGTCCACACCCATCTTGCGTAGAGCGGTGTTCAAGCCGTAAGTTTGCAGAACAGCGCCATAATTAGTTGGTCTGCTGCAGGTAATGGTGTAAGAAGTAATTGAGTCTTTCATAGAAGCCTCTTTCTCTGTGCTAGCTGTTAAGAATTTGATTCAACGTATTTGAGGAATGCCTCATAGCTGCTAAACATAGGTTCGCTTTGAACAAACGCTTGCTGTGAACGTTCGGTATTGTTATCAAGCTGGAAAACCTTTTGGAATACCTCATCCAGCTGAGTGTTCCTAGGCTCAAACAGCCAGAAGAATTCCCGAAGTAGCTTTTTTGGCGGCCGCTTTCCATATGTCTGCTCGTACTCACGTACTAATAACACGGCTTCATTTAATTGAAGTTTGCGGCGTTTGTCGATATACGCTTCCAAGGAAGAGATTTTCTTTGCCGGAGCACCGGCATATACAGCGTTCCCATCCAAACGGCCTGTCACCACGCTGCCAGCTCCGATGATGGTGTTGTCTCCGATCTCAGCTCCTTTGAGAATCAACGACTTCTGACCGACAAAAACATTATTGCCAATACGAACCGTTCCGCATGATCCCAGCACTTCACCCGTAAGGCGTTGTATTACTGCCCAGCTATAGTCATGCTGCAAAATAGAGCAATCTGCGGTGATATGTACGTTATCGCCGATTTCAATCATCCAAGGTCTCTGAGTATCGATTCTGATGGACCATGGCGTATATAGATGCACATGCTGTCCCACGTGTACTCCCTGGCTTCGGAGCCATGATATGTATTGCTCCGATGAAGCCTTGTGGCCATAAACTAACCGCATCGCAAGTTGTTTAATGCTCATTTTTCACTTGCTCCGTTCCGGATGAATACGTTTATGAAGTAAGAAAAACACGCCATAAAGCGTTGGAGAGATGGCCATGAGTTTGAGCTGCAGGCGACGCCCACGAGGGAGCGTCACGGATTCAGTAACAGCTTTCATGTTTTGATTGACGAAAGTGCGAGTGTCTTCTGCGAAATCTCGCCATTGCTGTTCTTTAGCATGCCCCGTGACAAGAGCCTGATCATAAAGGCTCACCATACTTCTCATTTGTCCATACAACGCAAAAGGAAGCTGTTCGGGGAATTTTTGATGTACCAGTTTCACCATGTTTTTGGTAGCTTCGTAACCAGCAAAATTGAAATTTGTGCTCGTGTTAGAAAGGCTTCCCGCAACTTGTCGATAATGGTACTGCGGCGTTGAATCAAAAGTAGTTCGTACGCTCGCTGCAAGTATATCGTAGGTGAATTGCCAATCTTCGCCAGTGCACCCTTCCGGGAAACGAATATTTCCTAGAGTGGAACGTTTGATGAGCTTGCTCCAAGCAGAGATTGTCGAATAACCTGGCAGATTAATGTATTTAAAGGATTCCGAAGTGGTCATTACCAGATGTAAATCAGGATGATAAAGATATATTTGTCGTCCGTTAGGATATTCCAAGACACCGGTGATCATGGAGGTATCAGCGTTTTCTTTGGTGAGAGAACGATATAGGACTTCATACATAGTCGGTTCTAACCAATCATCAGAATCAACGAAACCGATAAGCTCTCCGGTGCTGATTCTGATTCCGCTATTTCGAGCGGCACCTAATCCTCGGTTCTCCTGATGAATGACACGGATCCTGCAATCTCTTGCCGCCCAAGCATCACACATATCAGGGCAAGCGTCCGGAGAGCCATCATCGACCAGAATGATTTCCAAATTTCGATACGTCTGGTCGACAATTGACTGTATACAACGGTCAAGATAGCGCTCAACCTTGTACACAGGAACAATCACTGAAATCAGGGGGAGATCTTCAGTTCGGGTTTTCTCAGGCATGGCAGATGGATTAGTACTCATGCTGTGTACTTCCTCCTTGTGAATATCAGAGTAATAAGAGGCTTAAGTTCATAACATTGCACGAATGCAATAAGCAGCAGACAAATCGATGACCAGAATAGATAATGGTTACATTGATTCGAGGTTACCAAGGACTGGACAGTAAGCAGCGTCATGGTAATGGCCGTAGGAATCGGCCTCATATTGATGGCCATCAGACGACGCACATCAATCACACGAACCACGAAAATCACCAAGCTACCGACAAACACGCCGAATGCAGCAGCTGAAATACCCCAGTCATGTACGAGGATAGCGGTAAATGCGAGGCATGCTGCAGCTCCCACAACTGTAGCCACAAGTAACGGCTTTGTACGCATATAAGCCTGATAAATCGTGCCAAGAAAGTTGTTGATAGCACTAAGATAAAAGGCAAGCACAAGAATGGATATAAGAGGCCATGCCGAGTAAAACTGGCGCTGCATAAGCACCCTAGCGATGAACGGAGAGAGTGTGATTACCAATGCGCTTCCTACCGACATCAGGGCATGGTACACACGCCAGATTACATCATAGAAATGCTTGAGCCCGGAGCTTTTAAACTCTTGGAACGTGGAAAGTTGCCAAGCCTGTTGAACAATCTGTTGAAGCACATTAAGCAAATTAGGAATCTTTGAAGCTGCAGCATACAAACCAGAAGCGGAAATACCCAGTACGCCTGTAATGATGAAACGACTAACCGTCGTCTGAATCTGGTTGCACAATGAATTCGGAGCCAATGGCAGCGAGTAGCGCCAAAGCTGCTTACGAAGAGACGCGTTGTTTCGCCATACTGTAAAATCGATAAACTGATACTGCTTACCGGCGAAAAGATATACCAGGATCGCTGAACCATTGCCTACGATATAAGAGTAGAAATACCCCATAAGACCGAGATTCATTCCGGCAATCAACGCATAAGCAAGCACGCCCATAATAAGCGCAGACAATATTGAGGCGTAAGCAATGAGTTTCATCTGATCCATAGCCCTAGCGACAGTACCCATCACAGAGGGAAAACACAACGCCGCATAGGACAACAAGAACCAAATTTTATATCTACCTAATCCACCAAAAATAGGCAAATCAAATACTGGCAGAATAATTGCCAAAAGCACACAGCTTGCCAACATGACCAGCATGGTTTCGGTAATATAAAACGCAGCTTTTGACTTATCATCAAGCGTAAAACGGAGCATGCCCTCGCTGATGAGCAGAGTTAGTACAGGGAATAATGTGGTCACCATGATGGTAGCCATGTCCATGATGCCGTATTCCTCTGTAGATAGGTACAGGGTATACAACGGCATCAGTATGAATGCCATCAGTTTGGTGGCTACTGCGCTGAGTCCGAAGATGCCGACATTGACTAGCAGATTCTTGTACTTACCCACGTAGTCACCTCAGACGAATGGCTAATTGTGCCATGTATGTTTCTTTATTGAATTCGGAACGTAATGCTGTTTTATGCGCGCCCATGGCATCACGTTCGTCGGAGTCTCGAGCAATCTTTGTCATAGCATCAGCAAGCTGGTCAACAAGTTGATCGCTACGTTCAAGGATGATGGCTGACTGCCCATCGGCGTATTCGGGGATGCCTCCGGAACGAGTGGTGATGAGCGGCTTACCAGAAACCAAGCTTTCGATTACCGCGAGGGGTGCTGGATCGTCCCAAATTGACGGCAATACGCATATATCGGCCATGGCATAAATAGCTGGCATATCTTCGTAATTCACAAAGCCAGTGAAGATGATTCGATCCTTCACAACAGGATTTGAAGCTAAATCGCGAAGTTTCTGTTCAAATGGACTCACGATATTCGAATTAAAGAAGAAAGCTCCGGCAACAACCAGCTTGGCATTGGGAACTTTCTGCGCTACTTCAGTAAACGCTTTCAATAGTTCTTCAGCGCCTTTTTCCGGAGTAAGACGCCCGGAAAACAGGAAAACAATATCATTCTCGGCTATATTGAATTTCTTTCGAAATTCAATCGCCTTGCTATTAGCCTCCTCCGAACCAAACCGGCTTGTGTCGACGCCATTACGCCATACAGCTTTCTGATTTTCGCGCAGACCAGGCTCACCATGCTCTCTTAAATACGTGTCAAGCGTGCCAACAATATATTTGGAAACTCCAAGTACTTTTTTGACTTTGGAAATCTCTTTAATGCAGCCGAAATCATTAAGAACTTCGTTATGCAGGTGGTAATACACTTTTCCCGCATATCGCTCGGAATTACCGTGCTTCTGCATGGTCATGAACAATGTTGCGTGGTTTTCGATCATTATCTTGTCGAAAGCTGGGCCGCCATTCTTTGCGGGCTGTGCGAGCTTCTTGGAAACCTTGTTGATATACCACAGGCGTTGCGCAATATACCGATAGCTCATGAGCTTCTTTTTGTGGAGCACATGTTTGGCTGCCCAATAAATGCAACGATCCGCCGCGCGAACCAGCAATGGCGTCTTGATAAAGCAGAAATCAGTATGCTTGAAATTACCTTCACCCACGATCTGATCTACGCCGGGTGCCCAAGAAGAAAAAACAGTGAAATCAAAATTCGGAGTCTTCTCATTCTCCTGAACCATCATCATGTCCAATGCTTCGACAGCTCCGCCGAGAACATTCGGTACTGGCAAATAGCCTGAAGTGATTACAGCAACGCGAGGATTCACAGCGTTTCCTCCCATCCATTCGCGCTTTCCGCACTGCTTACGTACAGAGAGGTCAGACGATTCGCACTGGCTGAAATGTCATATTTTTCAGCACATGTGTTTGATGTTTCAATCTGCCGATTCGCTGTTTGCGAGGAAATGTTGAGTACAGTTGAAATCCAAGAAGATTTATTTTCCAAGCTTATGAAAGATGTTTTTCTGGAAATATCGGCTTCGTGCGGAACCTGATTGCTGAGGACACAGGGGCATCCGGCGACCTGGGCTTCGATGGCGACCATGCCGAGACCTTCATAACGGCTCGGCAGACAGAAAGCATCGAACGCCTGGTAAAGGTGGTTGACGTCCGTGCGCTGGCCCAAGAACAGAATGTGGTCACCAATGCCGAGTTCTTGGGCGTGCTGCTGTACGTCTGGTCTGTCTGGACCGTCACCAACGAACGCGAGTATCGTGTCCGGCTTCTGGGGAAGGAGCTCGGCGAGAACGTCGACAAGGAAAGCCTGATTCTTCTGCGGCATGAAACGACCCACATGGCCAATCAGGAACATACCATCGGCTATGCCGAGTTCCTTGCGGGTTTCCTGGCGAAGGACTGGGTCGAAATGGAACTTCTCCAGTTCGATGGCGTTGGGAATCACTGTGAAGTCAGCGTCTCTGCCGAACAGCCATTTTCCGGCGTATTCACTGCATGCGAAACATTCTGTAGGGTAAAGGTTCGAGAGCGGACGCAGTGCAAGCTTCATCAGGTTCTTGGCAAACTCGCCCTTGCCCATCGTGGAATGCGAGTGGGCGATACGGACCGGCACTCCAGCCTTTTTGGCCGCAGACAATGGGAATACGCTGAGCGTATTGATGTGGCTGTGCACGATCGGCCAGTGTTCCTCATGGAAAAGCCTGACCAATTCCTTGCGGTAGCGAAGGGGATGCTGGTATGGAGGGATGCGAAAAACGCGGCCGCCCAACGCTTTGATTTCCTCTTCTGGAACGCGAGTCGAATCGGCATCCACCAAAAAATCGAACTGCACTTTGCTACGGTCGATATGGCGGTAGTAGTTCATCACTACGGATTCGACACCACCGCCAAGCATCTTTCCCATGACCTGGGCTACGCGAATCGGCACTGGATTACCGTCCTCGAACCGGGACTAAGCCGACATAACGGCCGTTATCGGCTCTTTTCGCTCATTTAGAAACGTCCGGAAAACCGACTGAAGCAGATTCCAAACACAGTTTTTAAGTCACGAACAAGCAAAGTGTTCATGGAAAACCCGTGAAGAATACCCCCGAAGTGAGTGATGGGGGGCTGGGTGTGTCTGAGGGGGATGTAAAAATCGACTTTGGCAGATAATGAACGGGGTTTGGCAGTTCCTGCGCGTTTCGCGTTGCGCTTGAAAAACACCAATTCGGGGTTCATTTGGAGGGAAAGGACGGGACTCGCATGCCGACCACAGGTCGATCGATTGCAAGAAGAGCCGATAACGGCCGTTACGTCGGTTTGGCTAGTGGTCAGACTGTGCAATCCGCTGCCATGCATAACGCTTGTGGCATTATCCCGGCATTCTGAATAACTAAGGGCGACCGGTGATGGTTAGTATCGTGATGATAGGTCATAAGCGCATTCCTTCGCGTGAAGGCGGCATCGAAATCGTTGTAGATGAACTAGCTACGCGTATGGCCGCAAAGGGGCATAAGGTCATCGCATACAATCGCAAGGGACATAATGTTGCGGGCGCCGAATTCGATGGAAACGTTCATTCCGCAAATAAGCCCTTTGTATATAACGGCGTGCGTGTTGTTCCAGTGCCGACTTTTGAAGCGAAAGGTTTGGCGGCGTTGACCTCCTCATTCTTTGCGACGCTGAAAGCCATTGCGGCCAAACCGGACGTGATCCACTATCATGCCGAAGGTCCCTGCGTCATGCTGCGTCTGGCGCATTGGACGGGCATTCGCACGGTAGCGACCATTCACGGTCTTGACTGGCAGCGTGCCAAATGGGGCAAGTTCGCTTCCACATATCTCAAGTTCGGAGAACGTACCGCAGTGAAATGCGCGGATGAAATCATAGTGCTCAGCGAAAGCATGCGGCAGTATTTTCAAGAAAAATATGGTCGCGGTACACATTTCATTCCCAATGGCATTGAATATGGTGAGCCGGTTTCGGCGCAGGAAATTACCGAAAAATATGGTCTTCACAAGAACGACTATGTACTGTTTCTCGGGCGTATTGTTCCCGAGAAAGGCGTGCATTACCTTATCGAGGCGTTCAACAAGCTGAATACGAACAAAAAGCTTGTCATCGCTGGAGGCGCTTCCGACTCCAACGAGTATTACCAGCATATTCAGCAGATGGCTAATCAGGATTCTCGTGTTATTTTGACCGGCTTCATACAAGGGCAGGCACTCAAAGAGCTCTATAGCAATGCTTATATTTATGTGCTCCCAAGCGACTTGGAGGGCATGCCGATGAGTCTGCTGGAAGCCATGAGTTACGGTAACTGCTGCCTTACGTCCGACATTCCGGAATGTGCGGAGGTAGTGGAAGGGCACGCAGCGACATTCCAGCATGGTTCTGTTGAATCCCTGCGGGAAAAACTTCAGGAATTGCTCGAAAACGATGATCTTGTACAACGTTACAAGGCAAATGCTGCAGATTACATCGTCAGCAAATATAGCTGGGATGACGTCACCGATCAAACACTGAACCTGTATGGGGGAGAGTGAGCATGCGAATTCTCCTAGTGAACAAATATTTCTATCGCAAAGGTGGTGCGGAAACCTATTTCTTCGCATTGTCGGAAGGCTTACGTGCGCTCGGCCACGATGTCGCGTTCTTCTCCATGCAGCACCCGAATAACGAGTCAAGTTATTGGAGTAAATATTTTGTTTCCGAAAAGGATTATGTGGGGGATATTTCCGCTTTCAAGAAGGTTCAGGAAGCTTCCACACTGATTTACTCTTTTGAAGCGAGACGCAAGTTCGAAGCTTTGCTAGAGGAATTCAAGCCAGATGTGATCCACATGAACAATGTGCATCGCCAGCTGACGCTCTCGATTCTTGATGCACCGTATTTGAAGAAACATCATGTGCCGGTGGTGTATACGGCGCATGATTATATTCTTGTTTGCCCCGCATACACTATGGTCAACGGGCATGGTGAAGTGTGCGACGCTTGCTTGGATAAACATTTCATGCATGCTGTGAAGAACGTGTGTGTGAAAGGTTCCCGTACCAAAAGCGCCTTGGCGACCATGGAGGCGGAATTCCTAAAATTCCACCATGCGTACGACAAAATTGACTTGATAGTTGCACCGTCGAAATTCATGAAGAGCAAGCTCGACGAGGGAGGTTTCGCAGGCAAAACCGTCGCCATGCAGAACTTCCTGACCGATTCGCAGATGGCGATGGGCGCTCGTGTGGCGAATACGCACAAATTCGAGGACGCGCAGTCTGGGGCGAGGCCGTATTTCCTGTTCTTCGGGCGACTTTCCAAAGAGAAGGGCATTCTTACCTTGGTGAAGGCGTTCCTGTGGGCCACTGGGCTTGCTAATGGGAGTGCCGATATGCGGAGCAGTGACCAGGATGTCCAGGTGCTTCCTGATGCGTGGGATCTGCATATTGTGGGTGATGGTCCGGAACGTGAGGCGATCGAGCAGCTGATCGCCTCAGCTGGCCCGCAGGCCGAGTCTCGCATTCACTTGTTGGGGTACAAGAGCGGCGAGGACCTGCAGCGGGAAGTCGGCAACGCCCGTTTCAGCGTGCTCAGTTCCGAGTGGCGGGAGAACATGCCGTACTCCGGTCTGGAATCCTTGGCTGCCCAGACCCCAATCATCGGTGCCAGCATCGGTGGCATTCCAGAGCTGGTGGAGGAAGACAAAACCGGCTTTACTTTCGAATCCGGAAACATCACGGATGTGAGGGATGGTCTGCTTAAAGCCGCCGCGGTTGGCCAATCCGCGTATGGCGTGATGCAGCATCAGTGTGCCGAATATGTCGCGGCGCACTGCAGACAGCAAGCCTATGCGAAGCAGTTGGAACGGAAATATTTTGGCTTGACTAAATTGCGTTCAAAGAATCAGGGAGAGGAGCGATAAGTGATGAATAATCCTAAAGTCAGTGTTGTCGTTCCAATATATAAGGTTGAACCTTTTTTGCAGGAATGTGTTGATAGCATTCAAGTTCAAACGCTTGAAGACATTGAAATCATCCTTGTTGATGATGGTAGCCCTGACCGTTGTGGAGCGATAGCAGATGAATATGCTAGAAAAGATTCTCGCATTAAAGTTGTTCATCAAAAGAATTCAGGTCTTGGCCCGGCACGTAATACTGGTATTGCCAATGCGACTGGTGAATATGTCGGCTTCGTAGATTCCGATGACTGGATTGCTCCCACAATGTACAGTAGCCTTTATGATGCCGCGTCGCAATGCGATGCGGATATTGTTGTCGGAGGTCACTGTGACATGGTCAATGGGAGTGTCCGAGCTGTCAAAGCGCATCCATTGGCAGGGCAAATTTTAAGGGGAAGCGATCAGATTCTGCCTGTGCGGAATAGGCTTTTTGGGCATCTTCCGGAAGATACTGAAGTGGAATCATTTCCTATGCGGGTTTGGACAGCGATTTATCGAAATGATTTCTTGAAAGTGAATGGGTTAAAATTCCAAGCAATTCTATCAGAAGATACAATTTTTAACTTATCTGCGTATCGGTGTGCAAATGTTGTTGCATTTACTGGTGATACAGATTATCGGTACCGAATGGACGACCATTCATCGATAATGCGCTCATTCTCTTCAAAAAAACTTACACAATACGAACAATTTGTTGATACGGTGCAATTTCTTGCCAAGGAAGAGCCCTACCAGCATGATGAATGCATCATGCGAACAAAGCGCATGGCGATTGACTATTGCCGTTTGTATGTGGGGCTAATTGTTGGAAGTGGTCTGTCTGTACGGGATAAATTAAGGAACATCCGTAGACTCTCACAGAGCCACATGTGTGTTGAAGCGTGTGTGGGATATCCCTTGGAGACATTACCAAGGCAACAGCGAATGCTTCATGAAGCACTTTGCAGCGGCCAGGCATGGGAAGTATTTGTTTTGGCGGAGGCACGGCAGGTTCTGAAAAAGAAAGGATGGTGGAAGTGATGGCTGTGGGGCATAACAGTATTCAACGAATTGTTCATCGGGTCGGTGAGGAGCTTCGGTCCACCAAAGAGATCGCCTCGTATACATCATGGAATGATGCTCTAGAGACGTTTCATGCGAAATGGGATATCCAGGTAATGAATCATAACGGATTCGCAGAGCCTCCTGCTGTGCGCGATCGATTGATTCGTAAGCATGAGATTATGTTGAAATATTTCGAACAGCGATACGGCGATTTTTATCGTAATTATGATTATGATGCACCGATGGCTCCTGTCGATCCAGATATGGAAGGGCGCATTTGGATTTGCTGGTGGCAAGGGCTTGAGAATGCCCCAGAAATTGTGAAGTGTTGTGTGGAATCTATTTGCCACAATGCAGGTAATCATCAGGTCACGATTATTACTGATCAGAACGTCGAACAGTATATCAAGATTCCGAAGTGGGTTAAAAAGAAGCAATCTGAAGGAATTATTTCACGAACACATCTTTCTGATTTGTTGCGTCTGTCTTTGTTAGCTGAATATGGCGGTTTATGGCTGGATGCCACTTTTTTCTGCACTGGTCCGCTTTCAGATATGGCTTTCGGCAGTCCTATGTTTTCGATTAAACGTCCGGATTATTTGCATTGTTCAGTTGCACAGGGGTATTTTGCAAATTATTCGCTTGGTTGTGTAAATAAAAATAGATGGATTTTTCGTGCTTTACGTGATTTTTACTTACATTATTGGGAATTAAATGATTATTTAGTTGATTATTTGTTGACGGATTACCTCATTGTGCTCGCCCAACGCCATAATAAGGGCATAGCTGATGCATTTGCGGCGATTAAGCCCAACAACCCACGTTGTGATGATTTATACAAAGTGCTTGATGAGCTGTACGATGAGAGCTATTGGTCCAAGCTCACAGAGGATACGAGGCTATTCAAGCTTACTTGGAAACAGAGTTTTCCCAAGGAAGTGCATGGGCGGCCCACATTTTACGCTAAATTATTGGGACGGTAGATAACTTATGGTTTCCAATAGAAACAGTGCTATGAGCGGTGCTCGATTATCAGGGATTGTGAGAGAACCTATAAAAGCAGACACGTGGATATATGCTTTGTCGTTTTTGACGGTTTTTGTAGATGTGTCGTCTGTTATTGAGACATATGCATATATACGCTACCTGATGTTATTAATTGTAGGTATATTCATCTGTTTGAAATTAACTGTCATTGTTTCTGATAAAAACTGGTTAAGTCTTGTACCTTGGTTAGTGTTCTTTGCGGTTGTTAGCTTTAGTTCTTTCTTATCGAGGGATGACTATACATCCCGGAATCCGTTCTTGGCCGCAATTGTGGCTTTAGGTGGATTGCTGGAATTTATTGCAGTAATAAACTATGCCTTTGAGAAAAGACGTCTGCGGTCGGCTCTAAATGTCTTTTATGTAGTAGCGTTGATTGTTTTGCTGATTACGGATGTTACAGTTTATTTTTCTGGGATATATCTTATTGGAAATAAATTCAGAATTGCTTATTTTCATGTATTATTTGTTGTGTTATTCGTGATACGAAAAGCATTTTTCAAGAACAGTAAAAGTTTTATAAATCAAACACTGTTTGTTGGCTTAATTATTCTGACTTTTGCTATTTGCCTGAAGGTGGACTGCACTACCGGGATTAATGCGATAGTGCTGATGATTGTGTGGTTTATTCTGGGAAGGATTTTTCCGTTATTCGTTTATAATCCCATTACTGCTTCCGTCACGGTTGTTCTCAGTTATGTTTTCATGTATATCGCCACGTCTTTTTTGCATATTACCTTTGTGGCAAACTACATCGTAGATACTCTTCATAAAGATGTGACGATGACGGGTAGATTGCTGATTTTTGAAGTCGTTCCTAAGGTGCTATCTCGGAAACCGCTTTTGGGATACGGATATGGAGTCAGCTATGAAGTGCTCGATTTTGCTCTGAAAGGTGCGCCGGATACCCAGAATGCTTTGGCGGAATGGATCTTATATGGAGGCTACATTACCGCCATAATAATCATCTTGTTGATTGCACTAAATTTCAAAACAGCTTTGACTCATGCTTCAACGAATAACGTTGCCATGCTTATTTGTGTGGCTTTCGTCTATGCATTCATTTGCATAGGAACTGTTGAAATAAGTTATGGAATGGATTTCTTTGCGGTATTGGCTTTGCTTCGTGTAATTTCATTAAGCATTAATCAGAGGAAGGGATAATGAGATGAAAAAATGTGCTTTGATATTACCGTATTTCGGTAAATTTAATAATTATTTCCCTTTGTTCTTAAAGTCATGTGGCTATAATCAGGCTTACGATTTTTTTATTTTTACTGATAGCACAGAGCCGTATAATTATCCGCAAAATGTACACGTAGTACCGATGACGCTGTCTGAGTTTAGGACTAACGCTTCGCAAAAGTTGGGTTTTGAACCGTGCATTACAACTGCCTATAAACTGTGTGATTTTAAGCCAGCTTATGGTTTTTTGTTTGAAGAATACATTCGAGATTATGAATATTGGGGACACTGTGATTGTGATCTCGTTTTCGGTAATCTTGAAAAGATATTATCTCCTGTGCTGGATAAGGATTACGACAAAATTTTTGCCGCTGGTCATTTGACTATATATAGAAACAACTTTGAAAACAATCGTCGTTTTATGAAATCGCTTGAAGGGCGTGAAATTTACAGAGAAGCATTTACGACAAATCGTATCTACGTATTTGATGAAAATGTTAAATGCTCGATGAATCCTGATCGGCTTAATGTACATACGATTTTTCGAAATGATAACGCAAAGATATATGAGAAAGATTTGTCGTTCAATGTAAGTCCTAAGAAAGCGAAGATTACTAGGACTGCTTACAACCCTAAGACGCAAAAATTCGAAGAGGATCTTAGATATGCGCATTTAGCACGTTATTACCTGTGCTCTGACGGATTGTTTTCGGCTTCATGGGACAAAGACCATGTGTGTATCCGACAATATCTGTATATGCATTTGCAATCACGACGTATGCGCATGTCTTCTGATATAGTACAGTCACCAATTGTGGAGATACGTCCTGACCGTTTTGTTAAAGCCAAATTCCTTCCGTCAACTAAAACCGGATTGCAGAACAGATTTTTTAATGTATTAAATTGGTTCTGGATTGATACTTATAAGAAAAGATTCAAAGAAAAATTTTAAAGGACGGTTAAATGATTAAAGATTTATTTAGAAGATTGATTCTTCGCGAAAAATCTAGTTCGAAGGCGTTTGTTGACTACTGGAGAGGGAAAGGAGTTTCTATTGGTGATGACACATATTTTTATGATCCGCAGAGCAATTGTTTGGGGCTAAATTATCCTTTTAATCTCAGCATTGGACGCAACGTGCGGATTACCCATGGGGTCACGATTGTGGACCATGGATATGACTGGTGTGTTCTTAAAGGGCGTTATGGAGATGTGCTCGGAAATACGGGGCAGGTTTCAATTGGTAATAATGTGTTCATTGGTATGAATGCGATTATTCTTAAAAATGTAAATATTGGCGATAATGTCATTATTGGAGCTGGCTCGGTTGTCACACATGATATTCCTGCTGATTCGGTAGCGGCAGGCAACCCATGCAGAGTGCTTATGCCGCTTTCGAAATATCGGGATAAGAGAATCGCTTCACAGCTTGATGAGGCTCTGAATTTATTTAAGACCTATTGTGCGTCCCATGCTGGAGAGATACCGCCTAAAGAAATTTTTAGAGAATACTTCTGGTTGTTTGAGAGTCCAGATAAAAATGGAATTTGCAGTTGCGAAGCTTTTGATCAAACCATGCATCTCATTGATGGCAGTTTTACATTAAGCGTCAATTTATCAAAATATTCGAAACCTATGTTTGATGGTTTTGAAGAATTTATTAAATACTGTTGTTCTCGAAATTGCAAAGAAAAACTTTAAGATAAAGAAGGTGACGATGTTTGATAAAAATATATATGTGTCAACAATAATCGATTCATATAATTATGGTACTGTTTTACAGGCTGTGGCAACGCGCGATGTTCTTGGACCATACGGCAAGCCGTTATTTATCGACTATTGCCGAGAAGCGTGGACTCATGAGGGTTTGCGGGACATTTATCTTAAGGATATGAATCACTTTTTGCCCATTAACATAGTTCGATATTTTGTCGCACTTCCAGAGTTGAAGACGAATAAAAAACTATTCCGCTCTTTCGTGGAAAGACAGTTGCATTTGGTCGATGCTAATCCATTCATCGCGGGTAGTGGTCGATTTGACGAGCAAGCGGTGTATTGTGTAGGTAGCGACCAAACTTGGAATGAGGAGCTCAACAAGGGCATTGACCCTGTATATACCTTGAAGAACGTTCCTTCGGATTGCCGAAAGATTTCCCTCTCTGCTAGTTTCGGACGCCCATCTATTCCTGATGCCGAAGCCGCGAAGATGAAACCTTTGCTTGAACAGTTCGACGCAATTTCTGTACGTGAAAGCTCTAGCGTGTCGATTCTTGAACAAATGGGTATTAAAGGTTCTGTTGCGTTGAAGGATCCCGTTCTGCTCTGCCGTCCTCAGCTGTGGCATGAGCTTTCTCATAGCGTGCCGAAGTATAAGGATCAATATGTATTGATTTATATGTTGAATCATAATCAAAGAATGATCGGCTATGCGCAGCAGCTGGCCGAGGAAAAAGGTTTGAAAGTTCGTATCGTCACTTTCAGCCCGCGAAAGCCCGGCTCTGCTGGTTGCGAATCAATTTGTCAGCCAACACCTGAGCAATGGCTGGCAGCATTTCGTGATGCTGATTATGTGGTGACGGATTCATTCCATGGCACATGCTTCTCAATTCTCTTCAACAAACCGATGATTGTATTTGACCCCCCTCGATATTCAGTACGGCTGACCGACGTATTGAAAGATTTCGACCTTTCTGATCGTCGCACTGATAATCAAGTCGCAATTAAGGATATCGATACGGCCGATGGGGAAATTGATTGGGGACCTGTGCAAACAATGCTTGCGGATTTCAGAAAAGTCGCAAGTGAGTTTTTGGATAAGTATTTTACTGCATTGTAAGCAAGGAGTTTTTCGATGAGTTTTAAGCATGTTATCGGTAATATTTTTCCTGATAGTGTTGTGAATTCTCTAAGGCAAATTAAGTCTTCGCTTATCCTTCGGAAAGAATATAATCTGCAGGCGAAGCGATTCAACAGGACTTTTTCCCGCGAATGGTCCACTGGCCTTATGCAAGTGCAAACTCGAATCATTTTTCTAACACATCAGATTGAAAAAGGTCTCGGGCATCGAGAGTTTCGCTATGGATTCGGAGCACATGTTTTCAAAGCACTTGGGCCCGAGCTTGCAAAACTGGAGACTGCTGATTCGGATTATCTCGATAATCCGGTCTATCGCGAGTGCATGAGCGCAGTGCATGAGTATATTGCTCGCCACGAGGCCGCAGGAAAAGATATCAGCGAACAGCGCCGATATCTTGGCGCTGAACATTGGGAGCGCGCAAAGCAGGCGACCGATGAAAATGGTGGAAGTATTGTCGTCGCCGCAGCGGAAAAAGCGGATAATGCACAAAAAACGTTTATCGAATTGGCGGAGAATAGGCATTCCCTGCGAGAGTATTCCGCACGGCCCGTCGCCGAAGAAGAAATCGTCAAGGCTGTGAAACTCGCCACTCGAGCTCCGTCTGCCTGCAATCGACAGCCCGCGCGTGTTTTGTTGATTAGTGATGCGCATCAAATTGCCGAAGTATTGAAGCTTCAGGGAGGTGTTCGGGGTTATGCCCTTCCTCCTCAGTTGCTTCTTGTCACTGCCAAAACCAGCGTGTTCATGGGGCCAAACGAGCGTAACCAGGGTTTTATCGACGGTGGTCTTTTCAGTATGATGCTGCTGATGTCGTTGGAGGCGTATGGATTGGCTTCTTGCCCTTTGCATGCGATGCTGGATGGAAAGACCGAGACTAAAATGCGAGAGATTCTCAGTGTGCCCGACGATGAGATATTCGTAATGTTCATTGAAGTCGGTCATTTCCCGGAATCTGTCCGTACTCCGCAGTCCACTCGACTGCCTATGGAAAGCATTTTTAAGAAAGCTCTTTAAGTTTATGGTGAAATAATGAAAACAAAAATCGAAATCGGAATCATAACTGTAAATGATCCTAAAAACTATGGTAATCGTTTGCAAAATTATGCACTTCAGCAGGTATTGCGTGATTACGGTACGGTGAGTACGGTAAACCAATTCTTGAACGTCAGCAAGCCCAATGAGATTATTGAGAAGAGGTTTTTTGCTCTACTTCGTCCTGTAGCGCACAAGGTTTTGAGTTTGTTGCCGTCAAAACATGCACTCGATTTCAAAAGGTTGTATCGGGCTGAAGCATTTACGCGCAGGTATGTTCCTTGCTCCAAGCTATATGCATCCACTTGTTTGATTGCGAACAATATTGCCGCGCTGAAGGCAGTGGTCGTAGGATCTGACCAGGTTTGGAATGACCGTTGGATATCGAATCGGGTGCTGTCGGCAAGACTCGCTGATATGACGAGCGATAAGACGAAGCTGATAAGTTATGCGGCGAGCTTCGGAATCAATCAGGTTAAGGATGAGTCGAAGCCGATTTTCAAGAAGCAATTGGCACGTTTTTCCGCCATCTCGGTGAGGGAAGACCAAGGGGCAAAGCTGATTGGTGAATTGTCTGGGAAACCGGCAACGGTCGTGCTGGATCCGACGCTCATGGTGCCGGTGGAGCATTGGCGTTCTATTGTCAGAGGATTCGTTCCGCGTGACGATAAATACGTGCTTACCTATTTTTTGGGCGAACCGAGCGCCGAACAAGAACGTACTATTCAGGAATATGCCAAGAAGCATGGTTGCCGTATACGGCGTATGATCGATCTTCGCGATCCTGAAACATACGTGGCCGGTCCGGAGGATTTTGTAGAGCTTTTTTCGAAAGCAGAATATGTGTTTGCTGATTCGTACCATGCCTGCTGTTTTTCCATTCTTTTCCATAGGCAGTTCACTGTGTTCAATCGTGCTGGCACTAAGGGTAAAGCAAGTATGAATTCCCGCATGGAAACACTGTTCCGTCTTTTTGAACTCGATTCCGTCATGTTGGATGATGGGCTTGCGCCGGAAATTGATTACAGGAAAGTAGATTTGCTGCTGCAGCAGCATCGCACTGAGTCCAGGGCATGGCTTGACAAGGCCATGGAGGTATAAGCGGGATGGCTAACCAACGCAAGGCGGGAGCGGTTCTTGGATATGCCAATGTAATCGCGAAGAACTTCGTTAATCTGATGTATGTGCCTTTGCTGTTGCATTTCGTAGGCCAAGGCGATTATGGCGTGTTCCAAATGACCAATAGTGTTGTTTTCGCTTTGACCCTGCTAAGCGCGGGTTTTTCAGGAGCCTACGTGCGTTTCTACATGAGGGAGATTGCGCATGGAACGAGAAGTAGTGTCCGTCGACTGAATGGAATATTCCTTCTTATCTATTTGATTGTAGTTGGACTATGCCTTATAGGCGGCGTGATATTGACTTTCAATGTGGATTTACTGTTCTCCGGGGGATTGAATCCTCGAGAGTTGGTACTGGCTCGTGAATTAATGGTACTCATGGTTCTTAATGTTGCTGCGCAATTGATGACCAGTCCATTTAATTCATATATCACAGCCAAAGAGTGTTTCGTCTATCAGCAAACACGGCAACTGTTGACTACGCTGGTGCAGCCGCTGCTTGCGGTGCTGCTAGTGTGGCGCGGCATGGGAGCCATAGGTGTGGCATTGGCGATGCTGGTGGTTACGATGACCTTACTGTTGATGAATGTTGTATATGCAGTAAAAAAATTGGGCATGCGTTTCACCTTCACCGGCTTGCAATGGTCAATGTTCAAAGCCATAGCAGTATTCAGTTTTTGGATTTTCCTCAATCAGATTTTCGATTTGGTCAACAATAATGTTCCTAATTTTCTTTTGGGAGCGATGGCGGGATCGACTGTTGTGGCCACATTCTCTATTGCCGTGCAAATAAGAAATATATTCTTTGCCATGAGCACGACTATGTCTAATGTATTCATTCCACAGATAAACCGTATCGTTGCTGATAGCAACGACAACAAGGTCTTAACTCAATTGATGACAAGGGTTGGACGTTATCAAATGATAATATTCTGGTTTATATATGGTGGTTTCATAATCATAGGGAAATTCTTTGTTGTGCTGTGGGCTGGACAGCAGAATGTGGACGCATATTGGTTGGCTGTTATCATGGTGTTCCCGGTTATGATTCCTCTGACACAGAATACCGGCATTGAAATTCAACGTGCGAAAAACAGGCATAAGACACGTAGTGTAATTTATGTTTTCACGGCAGTGCTGGATGTTGTGTTATCGATTTTATTGATTCCTTCCATGGGATATTGGGCCACAGCAGTCGGATACATTGTGAGTATTGTTTTGGGGACCGGTCTTTTCATGAATTGGTACTATCAGACTCACATTGGTTTGGATATGCTATATTTCTGGCGCAATCAGATACCTACCATTATCATGGCGGTTTTCGTCACGGGAATATGCTTGCTGGGAACGTATTTCGTACCGGTGAATTCCATCATGTTTTTCCTGATGTGGGGCATGATATATGTTGTTCTGTTTTGTATTGGCGCGTTCTATATCTCATTAACAGCAACTGAGCGCTCGAAGGCTCTTTTTATGCTGCATAGGAAGAAGTTGATTCGCTAATGGTTGGTTTGATGGTTGTATTGGTTAAGTCCTAAAAGGAAAAATGGTCTTTCGTTGTTTGGTATGGGCGAAGCGGGTCAGGTGGTGACGGTTCGTAGGTCGAGTTTGCCGCAGGTCAGATCGATCATCGTGCTGAAGTAATCCATGTTCCTGAAGTCCCTTGCGCGGATCTTCACGTTCTGAATGATGCTGTGCCCTCGATGATCGCGTTCGCGTACCGGTGGTCGAAGTAGGCGAGGATGTCGGGCCAAGGCTTTCATAGGCTCCAGCCGCGAATGCATCATCCACGAGCACAACGCCCTGAACCCCGCCTCAGCCTCGATTCTGTCGGTGCTGTCGGCATAGATGTCCTGCAAGCATTCGCGCATCCGGCAGGCCCGGGCGGTCTTGAGCCGCCGCCGCTGCAGGCCGCGTTTGGTCTCCAATTGGGATTCGGCCAGATTCTCCTGTTTTGCTTCAATTTTTCTTAAGCAATTTCTGCACTATTTTTCCGCAGCATAGGCTGCTGGTTTCCAGCGGAAACTGCACCGTATGACCGCCCAGACGAAAACAGGCACCAGCCCGCCGTGCCTGTATATTCCCGAGATGTGACCCAAAAACGAATCCGCCGGTTGCAGCCGGCGGCGCTCGGGAAGGAAAGGACGATGGCGATACCGATGCCCAAACAGCAAGATATCAGGAGACTGGACCGTCAGGGAGTGTCCAGGTCGGAGATCGCGAGGAGGCTGAACGTGGACCGCGCCACTGTCGCGAAATACGCCGACATGGACGACATGACGCCGAAACCGCCCACGGACCGGCGCCGCGGCTCCAAGATCGACCCGTACGCGGCGTTGGTCGACGGATGGCTCGAGGCCGACCGCATGCTGCCCCGCAAGCAGCGCCACACCGCCAAACGCGTGCACGACAGGCTCCGCGCGGAGATCGAGTACGACGGCGAGTACACGACGACGCCGGGGTACGTGAGACGCTGGCGCGAGGCGAACCGGAGCGGTTCCGACGGATACGGCGAGCTCGTCTGGGCACCCGGCGTCGCGCAGATCGATTTCGGCGTGGCGAAGGCCCGCATCGCCGGCGAGCTCGTGGACGACCACTGCCTGGTCGTCACGTTCCCCCATTCGAATATGCGATACGTGACGAGCCTGCCCGGGGAGAACGCGGAATGCCTGTGCCGCGGGCCGGTCGAGGTGTTCGAGCGCATCGGCGGAGTCCCGCCAGTGATCGTCATGGACAACGCCACCGGCGCGGGACGCAGGAACGCGAGGGGCGAGGTGACGCTCACCGCGGTGTTCGACGCGTTCCTCGCGCACCACCGCATCGACGCGATGTTCTGCAACCCCTATTCCGGTTGGGAGAAAGGCGCGGTGGAGAACGCGGTCGGGTTCCTGCGCCGCAACCTCATGGTCCCGCCGCTGGAGGCCGAGACCCACACGCAGCTCGGACGGATCATGCTCGACAGATGCGACGCGCTGGCCGCCTCGTCGAGGCACTACCGCAGGGGCAACGCCATCGGGGTGGATTGGCAACGGCGTGTTGGACAGGTTCTTAGAGGACGAGTCCCTGTTCGGTGAATTCCTTCGGACTCCGGTATCCGAGGGTGGAGTGGAGTCTTTGGTTGTTGAACCACCACACATAGTCGTTGAGGTCGGAGCGTAGTTGTTCCAGGCTGGTGTAGTGGTTCCGGTATATGAGCTCCTTCTTCAGGAGCCTGTTGGTGGATTCGACCACGGCGTTGTCGTACGGGTTGCCCTTCCTTGACGGCGATCTTCTGATGTCGAACACGTCGAGCAGCTCGTCGATTTTCGCGTTGTCGAACTCGCTGCCCCGCTCCGTGTGGAACACCTCCACCTCGGTCAGGGGGAAGTCGAGCGTGGCGAACGCGGCCATGACCAGGTCGGCGGTGCGGCTCGTGTCGGCGCTGTGGCCGGCGATGCTCCTGTTCGCCAGGTCGATGAGCAGGCACACGTACGCCCACTTGCCGCCGACGCGCACGTACGTCAGGTCACTGGCCAGGTGGGTGCGCGGCTCGTAGCCGTCGAACTCGCGGTCGAGGATGTTCGCGAGCCTGGCCTCGTCGGCCCGCGTCTTGTGTGGTTTGAACGTTCTGCGCGCGTACGCGCTCGTCATGCCCTGTTCGTGCATGATGTTGCCGATGCGTCTCCTGGACGCGGTGACACCCTTCCTTTCCAGGGCGGCCTTGATCTTTCTGGCGCCGTAGCGTTCGCGGCTGTCGCGCCAGATCGCGCGCACGTCGCCGGCGATCGGATCCGCACGCTCCGTCTCGGGATGTTCGATCATCCAGTAGTAGGTGGAGCGGGGAACGCCCAGTATTCTGCATTGCGCCGATATCGGATAACGGGAGACGTTGGCCCGTATCACTGCTACTTTCGTGCGAATATCAGCGCCGCTTGTTTTAAAACGTCCACCTCCATCTCCAGCTGTCTGTTGCGCTTGCGCAGCTCGATCAGCTCGTTCTGCTCAGGGGTGCGGTTGTCGGCGGCTTTCGTGGAGCCGCTGTTGCGGATGCCCTGGACCCAACGGTGCGGCGTGGAATGCGAGACGTCGTACTCGTCCTTGACCTCGCGCGCCGGCTTGCCGTTCTCGTAAAGCTGCACGATCTGCCGTTTGAACGCCTCGTCGTAGTGGCGGGGATGCTTCGGGCCGGCCATCGTCGGCCTCCAATCTCATGTCATTCGTCCCTCATCGGACTGTCTAATACATTGTAGCCAATCCACAGCGAACCGGTCATCGCGCCATGGACGGCCATGATCCAAAGTGCGCAACTTTTCGGGCATTACCTTCATCCATATAATGATATATGTTTTTTCTTATGCACGGAAAGTTTGTTTCTCGATTACCTCGGCTCAAAGAGACTGCATCAATATGGGGTAGCGTCTCTTTTGGTGTTGCAACAACTCTTCTTACCTTTTTCCCAAAAATCAGTATCATAGGGAAAGACATTAATAACAGCATTATTCTGTTTGCGACTTGTGTCATCTTTGGGATAGGTGCATTGTGCCAGACAATGTTCGGAAAGAAGAATACAATATGGGAAAAAGGTAATAATAAAATCACTGCTATATATGGTGATATTCTTGACGAGTCTTCTAAGCATGAAGAAATTAGGGTTATACCTGTAAATACAGCTTTTGATACGATTGTTGATGATCCTTGCTCAACTGATAAACCGCTTGTTTCTCCAAATTCGCTTCATGGGCAATGGCTTAGAAAGCAGGAATGTGAACAAGAGATTCTGAATAATGAAGTTTTAGGAAACATGAGTGGAAAACCGTATCGTAAAATAGATCCTTTACAGAAGAAGCGTGGCAATTGCATGGAGTATAAGATTGGAACGTATTCTTTTGCCCGGCGTAAGAATATAACATATCTACTAGTCGCGCTAACTGCTTTTGACACCAACAATGTTGCGCATAGTACTCAAACTGATCTTGAGACAGTGCTTCAATCTGCTGTGTCATATCATAATCAATGTGGTCAGGGGGCCAAATTGATGATTCCTCTTATGGGGACGGCAAATTCAAGAATGAAATTAGATCATCAAGAATCTTTTGATATAATCAAAAATTATCTTTTACTTCGGAAAAAAGATATAAATGGGTGCATAGAAATTGTTGTATATCAAAAAGATGCAAATAAGGTCTCTATATGGAATAGTTAACTAACACGAAAGGACATTAATGAATTATCGTAATGGTAATTATAGCGCTTTCTATGTCTCTGAGCCATTTGATGAGTACTCTTTGGGGGCAAGACAAGCTCATGATTTCTGCTATTACTCACTTCTTGGCGCATGGAAGAAAAAGGATTCGAACTTTCCTTTCATTGATTCGCATAATAAAACTTACTCTGTAAGAGACGGCAGTGATTGGGAAGGTACATTAAAGCCTCGTCTGCATAAGCGTCTTATGAATTCTAAAAACATTATTCTGTTTCTTAGCAGTATTACAAAAGAAAGTCGTGCTCTGAGGGAGGAACTTCAGTATGGAATTGGAGTCCTTCGCCTTCCTGTTATTGTTGTTTATCCTGAACTCGAAAATACTAATATAGTTGATTCATCGAGGAGAGATTTTTCTTCTTCTGTCAAAAGACTATGGGATAACTTACCTATTTTTAAAAAAATGATGAATGCAGTTCCAACAATTCATGTTCCTTTTAAGAAGGATCTAATTGCACGCGCTCTTTCGGATGAAGAATTTACTGTACAGAGTGAGAGTCGACCTGGCGCATATTTTTATTCCATCTAATGACTTTTTTAGATGGTATTAATAGTGTTTGAGATTGGGGATGCTGGAGTTTTCTTGGAGACTGAATGAGAGAATCTTCGTATGTCCGGTCCCGAAGAACGACAGCGTGCGGTGGAACTGTATTCCGCCACGCCGAGGCCAACGGCCCAGGTGGTACGGCCTAGGTGGTACGGCTCAGGTGGTCGAGCACCTGGGTTATCCGACCAGGCAGTGACTGGAACGTTGGCTGGCAAAGGATTCCCGGTATGCTGGCCATATGGCCAAACGGGGGGCGGATGCTTTCTTGGAGGTAGCTTCGCAGCCATTCGCTGGCGGCACCATCTCCAGGTGCTGGCACATCCTGTTTACGCGATGAGATATCTCGAGGAACGGCTTTTGCCCTCATGCCTGAGTTTGCTTTCATCATCCATCCTCTTGAGTAGGCGGTATGTGCTGATATAGTTCAAGCCCGATAAATCCATGACTTCGAAGATGTCACCTCGTCGCCGTTCTTCTCGGCTAGTTCAAGCACCAATCCTCGCTGACGTGTCGCTGAAATATTGTTCTGCCTGACGTATGCCGGCAACGCATTGTCTGCTTTGTATACCTTGGAACTCAGGATGTACGAGCGTGATGCACCGCTGCCGGACGCCTCCACAACGCCAGCCTCCACCAAATTCTCCACGGCGTCAACAACTCGTCGCTCTTCCAGTCGGGAAAACTCATGAAACTGCACATGGCCAAGCGATGATGTTCTTTTAACCGGGAAAGTCAGATTCTTATATCAATGGGAACTCATCGGGTATTGGCTTAATCGGCCAGCGGGGATTCAGTTGGCTGTCTTCCGCTCAAAAGCTCTATCCCACAGCAGGTCGAACCAATGTCCGCGACGCCGGTCAATTGTGACGGCGAATAGTGCTTGGCGGATGAAGTCGAGCAGTGTGCAGGCCGCGTAGATCGCCAGCAGGATGCCGAGAATCTGCAGAATCGCCAGCGGCTGCTGGTAGAGGTCCTGCAGATTGAACAACCTGACCCAGAGCAGTTTTTCGGATGCGGCGTAGTCGGTGATCAGGTACACGGCGAACGCGGACTGCGCGATTCGGTTGATGGTTCGATTGTGGAAAGTAGCACGGTCAAACAGCAGGAACATGCCGAAGCCGACTATGATGACGGGCAACCGCCAATCGCCGGTGATATATATTCCCATGTCGTGCCCGAGTAGCGACAATGTTATGGAGGCGCAGGTGTACAACAGGAAAAACGAGACCTGTGCCAATCATCAGCCAGACCTGTCTGGTGGTGAACGGTTCCATGTACCACTTGTAGGCGGAGATTAGGATGAATAGGTAGATGAACCCGAAGAAGCCGTCGTTGATTCCTATCATTCCGGGGATGAAGCTGGTCAATTCCCATATGACCAGCACGGTCGCGGCCAGCGCGAGGTGGTATTCGCGGCCGAGCGCTTTCAATCCCTTGGCCAGGAAGGGAAGCAGCGCTAGGAAGATGGCGTAGGCGGTGGCGTACCACCACACGCCCATGCTCAATGACATGACGCTTTTCACCATGAGTTTCATACTGAGGTCGGCTCGGTCGAACACGAGGTAGAACGTTACGAGGATAAGGCTCCAGAACAGGAGTTCGCGTTCCATGATCCACACGCGTTTCAGGTTGGATTTGATGGTCTGTTCCTTGTCGAGGAAGAACCATGCGGAGATGGAGAAGAAGATGACCACGCCGACCTTGCCGCCGCCGGCCATGACGAGCTGGAAGAAGATCCGCTCCGGTCCCAAGGGAGTTTCAGCACGTCATAGCCGTTAGGGACGATGAAGTGATGGGCGAGAATCATGAACATCGCGATGATGCGCAGCAGCTCAATGCTGGAATTCCTCTGCCCCCCCCCCATTTGAAATTCGGGAAGGTAACTGCATGCCGTGCTTGGCGCTCATGCCGATGTTGTTCTCCATGTCATGGTTCTTCTCGCTCACGGCTCTCCTCTGGTTTGAATTCTCTCCTCCAAAATCCTACGGTCTCAGACCGACTGAGGTATTCCCGTTGTTCTGGAATGCCATAGCGATTCTTGTCAAAACATCTCTGAATCCCAAATGCAAACGCAGCGCGGCGGATTATGAGTTGTGAGGCGATGGAGTCCGCGAAATGTTATGGCAAGAGCCCGTACGGCCAGCGCCTCAAGATCATCGCCGATGGCGAGATCATGCTGGTTCCCAACCAGAAGAACTGAGTTCTAGGGTGGATGGTGTTTAGGGGTGCTGCCTCAGTGGGCCGTGTCCCGGTGCGTGGCGCCCATTGGGGACGCTTTGATGGGGACATTCCAATGGTTGTCGCTTCAGAATATGGTGGAAGACCGCTTTCCTGGTATCCTTCCCGTTCTCATCTGCCTCACTGTGCTACGTAACAATCCCCGGTAATTCCAAAAAATCCGTGCGATCGCCAACCTCAAATCACACGGATTTTCCATATCAAATTGCTATTGTTTTCGCCATACGCTTGCCGTTCCGGAGTGGTAGCCAATGCAAACGGTATGAGCTGGGATCTGTGGCGTAATCGGTGGTGAGGCTAATGGTGTTACTAATCTGCCAGCGGTTTGGCTTGTTTATGGTCAAATAAACGTTACTAGCCTTGTCTACCCAACTTCTTTTGAACAGACTCTAGGTTGTATCTATTTCGAAAGGAGGCTCATATTGGTCTGTGCCATCTACCGGTAGCGGGGTACAGACGTTTGCTTGGAGATGGTTGCAGCTCCATTCATTAGTTTCGCGGTATCGCGTCGGGCTTATTCAACCGAGTGACTCTGTTGCCTCTGGCGTTCAAATTAACTGGTGACAATACGCTGTTTTTATTTGGCGATTAATCGCATGCGACTTGCAATTCTTCGATAGCCAGCCTGCCGGTATTCTGTAATTCGCGCATCAAGCCGCCGATTGGTTTGTGGCCTGTGTCGGAGCTGTATCTTTGCAGGAGCGAATTGATCGAATGGACAAGTTCGTCCCGGGCCTGGCCCTTCGTGTAATAGAATCCCAGGAATGAGTTCACTCCGGAGTCTGTGTCTGTGATGTGGGATTTATCGAAGAATTGCTTAAGGTAGGGGTAGTCGGCTTCGCCTAGGGACAGGCCGAAAAATTTGATGACTCGCAAATTCTCTTCGGGGGACTGAAGTGCTCTGAAGACCGAATCCAGATCCGTATTGGTGCCGGTGACGCCAAGAGATAGAGAGCGTTCCGCTTTTGTGAAGCGAACGGCATTAGGCAGATCGTCGTCTTCTGTATATTGGCTCGTGCCTCCAATGCCGAAGAAGGCGTTTTTGTCTTGCAATGAGCCGTGAATATTGGCGAAGGTTGGGCTGTTGGTCAAGGGGCGTGTGAAGTTGAAAGAAAGGACGTAGTGGTCATCTCTTCCGCTGGAGAAAGATGCATAATTTTCGACGGAACCTATTGCGAAGGATTCTTCTTGAATCGGGGTTTGTGCTTCGGTGATTTCCTTAAAAAGTTGGTCGGCTCGTTCCCTATAGGGGATGTTTTCGTTGACTGCGGTGGCCAGATATTCTTGGAAATCGGATTCGAAATTCTTGAGTTCTTTCAGGAAAAGATTGTAGACGTCAACATCGGTGTTTTGGAATTGGTCGTTTGTACGTAAACGTTCATATAACCAAATTAAATGCGCTACATGTTCTTCTTGGCCTGTTGGGGTGCGGGGGTATGCGAACATGTCGGCGCACATGCCGATGCTCAGATTTATATAATCATTCTCGTTTATTGTAAAAGTTTCTATAATAGATTCGACGTCTTTCCAAGTCGACGCGCATTTGCCGTTGTTCTGGTCATGGTAGTAGGCGAAAATGAAAAACCAGGCGCTTGGAATCTTGTGGCAGTCGTTGGTCTGAAGCTTTTCTTCTAGCGCAGTCACTGCTGTCGGTTTGTCTTTTTCGAAGCCGGGAAATACAGAAAAACGATTATTGAAATAATCCGAATATCGTGACGGCAACCCGCAAGCCAGATCAAATCCATTGCCAAGAAGATACAGCGTCTTCATACTTTCCTCGATTCTATCTTTATATGTCTTTTTACCTGTGTTTCGCGACGTTTCCGGTGTCTGCGAAAGTGGTAGGGGGCTGCGGACGTTTTCTTGGAGACTGAGCGAAAAGATTTTCGTATGTTCAGTCCCGAAGAACGGGAGCGCGCGGTGGAGCTGTACTTCACCACGCCGATGACCACTGCCCAGGTGGTGAAGCACCTGGGTTATCCGACCAGGCGGTAGTGCCTGGAATGCTGGCTGACAAAGGATGCCCGGTATGCCGGCCATATGGCCAAACCCATCATCCCACTGGAGACAAGGACCAAGACGATCGAGCCGGTGCCGGGAGACATGCGGCAGAAGCAGGCCGCCGAACGGCTCAGCGTGAGCATCGGCGCGGTCCACAAAAGAGTGGAACCATCCCGGCTTCCGGTGACGGTGTCCATTTTGAACGCCGATGGTGTTCAGATTAACTGGTGACTACGAGGTGGTGACGTTTTCTTGGACTCCCTGACCGGGAGGGGAGTCCAAGAAAACGTCACCACCTCGAAATCCCAAACGACTATTCGACGTATTTTGTAGCTATCCCTTGACGCATGATTTTGTGGCAACAATATGTGGTTTCCTTATCCTTGTCGACAGCCCTAGCGTGCGGAATGCTGCCAAACTGAAAATGAAGGATTTCTTACAGCGTCTGACAAATGCATTATTGAATGCTACCTTTGTGTTTTGAGAGAAGGACTGGTAATATACATCCTTTCGAAAGCAAGCTTCATATATCTGAACATAGAAATTTCCATGACAGAGGAGGGGCATGAAGTCAATACAAGTAGCGAATGCTTTCATTCTTCGCCATGGCTCTGATATCGACATTACGAATCTTGTGCTGAACAAGCTCGTTTATTTCGCGCAAGTCGAATCTCTGCGCGCAACCGGGAAACCATTGTTCGAAGACAAGATTGAAGCGTGGCCTTACGGTCCGGTTGAGAGGAACGTTTATTTCACTTTCCAAAAATACGGACGCAACAGGATTCTCAAGCCCGAGGGCGAAACCGCAAAGGATGAACAGGCCTTATCCGTCGTAGATGGGACGGCAAAGAAATATGGTTTTCTGACGGCATTCGATCTTGTGAGATTCTCCCATCGAAAGAACTCCGCTTGGAAGAATGTCTACAGGGAAGAAGAAAACGTCGAAATCACCAACGATGCCATTCTCGCATCCGACGACGGTCTGACCTTCCCCAAAAACACTCTTGCATCTAGTTTGGATGAAGTAAATGCAAAATGGCAGAACACCTTCAGGATTCTGCGCAATGCCTGAGCAATACACTGACGAGTGGTGGCATATCCAAGCGCCGCCACTCGTTTTTCCATCTGATGATTTCGCAGAAGCAATGACACAAGCAATCGTCCGAGTACACAGGAAGCAACTTGACGACATCGGCGGATTTACCGTGGAAAGAGCCAATGACGCCGGTTCCGTAAGTGGCGTTGTGGATTCGACATTTCTGCCGGTATTCGGTCAATCGTCGAAAGAACGATTCGAAGATTTGTTTCGACAAATGGCGCATCTTACCTTTCACCTAGCCAAAAATCATTATTTCGCTGATGGCAACAAGCGCACCGCAATGGCCATATCCTTGGCCATCCTGAAAATGGAAAGAATTGATTTGGATATCGATGATGATCCAGAGCCAGAACGAAATACCCTATATAAACTCATTTCCAGACTGGTGACAGAAGAAATCACGGAAGAACAATTTGCCGCAAGCCTGAGGAGAAGTGGACGTTTAATCGATGAATGATGACGGGCTGCCGCCTGTCCGCTACAGCGCAAGGTCGACCGGCCCATGCGAGTGCTCGGCTACCGCACGCCCGCCGAGCCATTCGCCGACGAACCGCCAGACCTACAAGCCTGACGAAGGCGTTGCGCTTACAAATGAACAACGGGTGGCATCCATACATCATGATGAACGAGTAAGGTTGACGGGGAGGGGGAACCACATGAACCAAGCATGCGTACACAACGACACCATCGACGTGGGCAACCATCATGGCTGGTCGCGATACCGACCGCGATACCGGCCGTTCCTGCAATTCCTGACAACGCAGGAACGCAACGTCATTTGGCTGCTGCTGGCCATCGCTTTTCTTCCGGTGGACGGCACCACGCTCGGCCTGTACGCGCCGTTCTGGTCGCCAATCAGTCCGGCGCTGTTCGCCGTGTACTGCCTATGCAATTGGCATCAACTGCGCATCGCAGCCAATCGATACCTGCCAATGTTCCTCCTACCAGTGGCCTGCATAATCCTGTCCATCCCGGGATGGCTGAAATTCGGTATCCATCTCAACGCCGCGTTCATGAGCATCACCGGATTATTGGGCGTGCTCGCCACTTTGGGTGCGATCGCCATTGCGTTCGGCATCAAACGCATTCCATGGCGTACGCCATTGCGGATTCTCATCGCTTCTTACTGGTTCTCCTTCGGCGTGGGCGTGGTGCAATGGCTATCCATCCATCTGCATATCAAGCCGTTGACCGACTATTTCGCGCACCTCATGTACCGGCAGTACATCAATGAAAGCTCAGTGTGGGGCGGTGGTCGCCCGCAGTTCCTGTTCGCGGAGCCCAGCTATATCGGCATGCATCTGTTCGGCGTATTGCTGCCGCTTATGTGGCTTATGCGTGGGCGCGACCGTATCTATGCCAAGCGGTTGCGCAACCTCATCGTTGTGTATGCGATTGGCGCTGTGCTGATGCAGGCCGGCACCCGAATTGTTCTTCGCGCGAATCTACCAGAGTCTTGACCCGATATGCGGGCTGCTCGCCCATCCGTGGACGGTGCTTACCGGATATGGCGCCGGCAACATCATCAACGCGGTATGGGCCGGCGCGAAGCATGCGGGACGATTGTTGAATGGCCTGGGCATGAATGGAAGTGCTGCGGTGGGATTCGCGGCTGGCATTAGCAATCATTTTGGGTAGGTAATGTTCGACTGTTCAGTTTTTGAGCCTTGCCGCTCTGGAGCTGCCATAAGCGAAATGAAATGTGTTTCGTTGCCTAGGGTGCAGTGGTCACGGTCCGTTCGGACCGCAGCTCCTCGATACTTATATGCAAGACGGCAGTCGATGGCCGTCTATGTTGGGTGAAGTAATCTGAAGTGATTACAAGCTGCGGATTTGCGAGCCGAACGGCCACAAAGCCAGCTTGGCCATCTTGAACGATTGAATGCCGAACGGAATACCAATGATGGTGACGCAGTTCAGCAGGCCAGCAAGTATGTAGCCAATCGCCATCCATATGCCAGCCAACACAAACCATACGATATTGGCCAGCACCGATCCCACACCGCCGCCATACACCACGGTTTTGCCGAACGGGGTCAGCGTTAAACCCGCCATCTTGAACGCCTGCACTCCCAATGGAATGCCGATGATGGTGACGCACAGCACCAGGCCGATAATCGCCCAACTGGTGGCAAGCAGCAGTCCGCCCAAAATCAGCCACAGAATATTGCCAATAAGTCGCATACGCACATGATACTGACGTGCCGTGCCGCTACCGACAAGTGGCAACGGATAACAACAAAAGATACAAAAAGCAGCAAAGCCATGTGGGAAGGATGCATTTTGACTCGCCATAAGCAAAAATGGTGAGGTAGATTTATCGAACCTTAATCGAACCGAATTTTAATACGGTTGCATTGCTTGGCGATGCCTCCGAATATATTGGCCACAACTTTTACTTTGCTTTCCGAGGTGTTGCTGACAGCAACGTATTGAATGGCTTTTTGCAGGCACTTAATTGATGCGGCTGCAAAAAGCGGTCGGTATTTTCTGGCTGAATTCTTTGAGTGCGGAGCGGCAGAAAGCAAAAACTTTGATAAATGCCATGTAAAACTGCTCAACATCTGTTTGATCGAAAGCCCGCTACAAATCTGCCATAATAACGCAGATAGACCGGTTGAAATGGGAAAAAGCGCAGAGTGTGGGGCGTTCGCCTTGGAAACGGACGCCCCACATTTCCTGTGTGGGAATTTATAGCATTCCGATCAGCCCATGGTCGTGGCCGTCGCGCGCGAAGGCTGGAATCGTGTCTATTCCGGCGTCGACAGTGATTTTCTGCCCACCTTCATACACTTTGCCGGTGCGTAGATCCGTCCATGTGATGCTAGCGTTTCCGGGAAGCGTCACCTCACGCGATCTGGCTCCGGCCTCAACTACGGGGGCCACTAGGATATCAGGGCCGAACATGTATTCATCGGCGATATCAGACACCGACTTGTCTTGGGGGAACTCGTAGAAGAGTCCGCGAACCAAAGGCTGGCCATCGATATGTGCTGATTCGAACAGTTCTCGAGTGTAAGGGCGCATTTTTTCGCGAATGGCAATGAACTTTCGGAAGATTTGCTCCATCTCGGGGCCATAGCTCCAAGGCTCATTGTCGGCACCACTTGGCGAACGGTGGTCTCCGGCCGAATTAGTGATGGTCTCCTTGCCGGTTGCCGTATGCAGACTACGATCGCCATGGTTGCGCATGACCGGCAGGAAGCATGAGAACGCACACCAGCGGGCCAACAACTCCTTGAAATTGTCCGAATCAATTATCCCATCATGGAAACCGCCCATATCGGTGGTGAACCAAGGGATACCGGCCATGCCCATGTGAATGGCGCAGGTAATCTGGGCACGGAGGTCGGCGAAGGTCGAACCAACGTCTCCAGACCAAACAAGAGAACCATAGCGTTGCGAACCAGCCCAAGCGCAACGGGTGAGGTTGACGATGTCACCATCCCTTCCTATGGTTTGTTGCCCCTCGTAGAAGCCTTTGTTATAGTCTCTTGGGTAGATGTTTGCCACCTGCTGGTTTGGGCCGGCGTAATATCGATAATTGTCGAAATCGTACGTGCCGTATTCAGGTTCCGCTTCGTCGAGCCAGAATGCATCAACCCCAAGCTCGGCATAATTTGTTCGGCACTTCTCCCAAACATATTCACGAGCTTTTGGATTGGTGGCGTCATAGAACTGGCTGGGACCTTCGAACATCATGCCGACGTCTTCACCCTTATCTGCACGCACGAGAAGGTTCTTTGACTTCATCTCAACATAATTCTCTGAGGCGAGCGCGACCTGGGGCCACACAGATACCATGAGTTTCACTCCCATGCTGTGCAGATCGTCCGCCATAGCTTTGGGATCTGGCCAGAATTCATTCTCAAAACGGAAGTCACCCATATGCGGCCAGTGGAAGAAATCTACAACGATGAGATCCAATGGAATATTACGCTGTTTAAACCCATGGGCGACGTCTAGAAGCTGACGTTGATTCCAATATCTAAGCTTGCACTGCCAGAATCCCAGTCCCCATTCAGGCATGTGAGGAGCGTGCCCTGTGGCGTCGGCGTAATGCTTCATTATCGAAGAAGGTGTATCGCCTGTGGTAATCCAGTAGTCAATCTGCTTGGCTGATTCAGCTCGCCATTCCGTGCGGTTCTTGCCGAACGTAACGTTTCCAAGTGCCGGATTATTCCACAGGAAGCCATATCCGGCGCTGGAAACCACGAAAGGAATAGATGCCTGTGAATTGCGATGCGCGAGTTCGAGGGTACAACCTTTCAGATTGAGGATGTTCTGTTGGTACTCGCCCATACCATATAGTTTCTCATTTTCCGGTGTGGTAAAGGAAGCAACGATGGAATAGTCGCCTCCGGTGATCGGTTTGAACCATCGCGCTCGAAGATTTAGTGATCCGCCAGATGGTATTTCCTGAATGAGCGGTGTGCCGTCTGCCTTATAGAAGCTTAGTAAACAGCGTGGCTCTTCATATCCTGATCCGGAGTACAGGCCGCAGGATGCTTTCGCTTGAACTACAATATCGCCATTGCGTAATTCGGCGGTTCTATTGGGCTTGTCAATGGTGATACCATAGTTGTGGCTGTCTGAGACCTGATTGTTTTGTGGTAGCAAAGCTCCTTCTTGTTCTTGTATCTCATGCATTTTCGAGGCGCGGACGCGGACTGAATTCTTTCCCCATGGTTCGATGCGAAGGTATTCGCCGTCCCCAGTCCACAACAGTGCATCTCCATCGATAGCAAAAGTTAGTTCACTCATAGCTGGTCCTTGTTAATTATGTATTTAAGGGTTGGATTAGTCTTTCACTGCTCCGGCTGTTACGCCGGCGGCAACGTATTTCTGCGCGAAAATCAGCAACAGTGCTGTTGGTACTGAGGCCAATACTGCGGTGGCCATCATTGGCCCCCATTCTTGGTTTTGCGAACCGATAAAGTCATATAGACCCATGGTGATTGGCCTCATCTTGCCGCCACCGGAATCGAGGGTCGAAGCAAACATGAAATCCGACCATGCCCAGAGGAAAGCGAATAGCGAAGTCGTGACAACGGTATTACGGGAGAGTGGAATCACGATTTTGGTAAAAACGCCCCACTGTGATGCTCCGTCGATTTGCGCTGCCTCCACCAGCGAGCGTGGCATACCAGACATAAATCCCGTCATCAGAATCACCGCGAACGGTACCGACAAAGTGGAGTCGGCAACGATAAGTCCCGGAATACTGTCGAGAAGGCCGATGTCATTGTAGATCTGGTAGAAGCCTAGAGACATAACGACCGCGGGAATCATCTGAGCAACAATCAACAGGAAGTTCATGGACTTTGAGCCTTTGAACTCCAAGAAAACAATGGCGTATGACGAAGGTAATGCAATTGCTAGAGTCAGGATCACGCATCCTATGGCAACTAGCAATGACGTTCCTAGGTAGGGGAGCTGTGAACTTAACGCAGAGGCATAATTGTCGAGCGTGAAATCTTTCGGGAACAGATCCCCTGAACGGATGGAGCGACGTTGCGTGAATGATATGTTGATCATCCAGTATACGGGGAAGAGCATAATCAGCGTCAAAATGATGCCTATAAGTGTTTTCCACCATGATGAACGATGTTTCATTTAGTTACCTCTTCTCTTCATTCCGCTGGGCCCACAGGTAAATCAGAGCGAAAATCAGTGCTACGACAATGAGAATCGTGCCCACAACGGATGCTTCCGAATACCGGATGGTTGCTGATGTGCCCTTTCCGAAAGCCATCTCATAAGCCCAAGTTGCCAAGGTTCTCGAAGATCCAGTACCCTTGGTCATAATCCAGATGATGTCTACTGTTCGTAACGTGTAGACGAAACCTAGCAGGAGCGTGATCATCGATACCGGCTTGAGCAACGGGAAAGTAATCTTCCAGAAGCGCTGCCAAGCATTGCAGCCATCCAACGCGGCGGCTTCATACAAGTCGCCATTGATGTTTTGCAAGCCCGAATACAGAATTACGAGGTTGAAAGGAATACCAAGCCAAATATTGGCAATGATAACCGCCCACAAGGAATGATCGGCTTGCAGCCACCAAACCGGGTCCAAACCAAATAGTTTGAGGAAATTATTAATAACACCGCTGTCGGCGTCCATCATCCATTGCCAGATCGTACCGGAAATCATTGGCGGAAGTAGCCATGGTACAAGGAATGCGCCGCGCAAAGCCGCGGAAAGTTTGAAATTCTGATTGAAGAAAACCGCCAATGCCAAGCCGATAGAGTATTGGAAAACGATAGAAGCGAAGACGAAAATCAAAGTCTGTCCGAGAATGGTCCAGAACTGTTGATCGCTTAATATTTCCTTATAGATATCGAATCCAGACCAAGGGGCATCGCCGGTCACAAAAGTGCGACGTGTGTAGCGGTGCATACTCATGGAAATATTCTGAATCAGAGGCCAAACGTAGAAGATAAGCATGTAAATAATCAGCGGGGCCGCGAAACCAATGGCGGCCAATGTGGTTGGCTTGATTCGCCTTGGTTTATCTACGGTGATTGTTTGAGACACAGTTCACCTGCCTGTTGATGGAAAAGATGGAATGGGGCGTCTGAATATCGCAATGAATGGCGGGCAGATGCCCCAGAAAAATATGAGACCGCGAATCAGCCCTTATTCAAGGCAGCCTGTAGATCTTCAGAAAGCTGTGCAGAAATGTCTTCGTATTCCAGACCAACGTCAGTGGTACGGCCTTCAGCATTTTCTACGGCGTCAACCCAAGGTGCCCAGGCACTGTTCTCTTCCACCTGCTGCTTGCGGACGTCACTTTTGGCGGCAAGATAAACCATCTCATCATTGGTCTTCTTGAGATTATCTCCGTCAATGAGGCACTGAATGACCTCCGCGGTTGCCTTCATCTTGTCACTGTCTTTGGTTTTCTGGGCTGGAATGGTAATGAACTCGCCACCGCTTGGAACCGGGGCTACTCCGCCATCTTTGGCTGGAATGGAAATCATCTTGTAGCCTTTCTCGGTGGCCGACTCCATCTGCCATGAACCATTTTCAGAGAAGCCGTAATCGCCGCCAAGGAACAGATCCCACGCAGCAGATTGGTTGTCCGTTGCGACCGATTTCGGAGCCCAACCTTTTTGGACCCAGCCGGATACCAGATCAAGCGCATCCTGCTCGGCACTGGAACCTGAAGCGTCCTTCAATTGACCGCCGGCTCCCCAGAACCAGGGAAGGAACTGGAATGTTCCTTCTTCGCCGGAAATGCCGGAGAACGTGATGCCCTTATATCCTGCGTTTACTACTTTTTCGATGGCACTGTTGAGCGAATCCCAATCGGTAATCGATTCCGGGTCGACGCCAGCCTTATTGAGGACATCGGGGTTGTAATACAAGCCCAATGCGTTAGTGCCGTAAGAAACCCCATATTGTACGCCGTCGATGATGCCGGGACCTTCGATATTCTTGTCGAATCCTGAAACGTCGACTCCCGCTGCCTCGATATCCGTAACAAGTCCTGCGTCGACAGCGGTAGGCATCTTTGGGTTATCGATCAGGGCGATCTGGGGTGCGTTGCCGGCCTTGACAGCTGTTGTGAGATTGTTTAATAGGTCTGACTGCGCATAGCCGATGCGTTTTACGTTATATCCCTCAGGAGCACAATTGGTAACGTATTTCGCCCATGTGCTGCTATCGTTCTTCTGAGGGTATGGGTCCCAGAATTCGATTGTTTTGGAATCTTGACTCGAGTTGCTACCGCAAGCGGCGAGACTGACTGCCGCGGCACTTGCGGCGATTAAAGCTATCACGCGCTTCATATTTGAACCGATCATTTGGTATTTCCTTTCATTAACAGCGCACCTATGCGCTGAATGATTAATTTATTGCGTTTGGGAAGTTTTAATCCCAAACTGTTGAACCGGTTAAACAAGTTAGATAATAAACCCTGATCTTTGAAAAGTCAAATCGACGAACTTAACTAATGTAGAATCTCGTGGTTGTTTTCTGCGCGTAATCTACGTAGCTGCGATGTTACTCGGGCTCTTGGGTTAGTGGATAATCAAGATAGCGGGTGACCGTCTGGGCTTTCGGATTGTTTATTCGACGCAAAAGGGCTCCCACGGCGGCTTCTGATAGTTGCGCAATGTCCGGACGCACTGCGGAGAACGATATCTTCATTGATGTTGCTAGCTGTTTCGGGAAGACGGTTACGACCTGCAAGTCATCCGGTGTTCGGAGATTCCTGCGTGCCAAGACCTGAGGGGCAACGATTGTTGCTGGCTCGTTGTGAAGTATCAGAGCGGTCGCTTTGGTGTGCGTATCTAGTGCATGCTCAATGAGGGGCGAAGGATCCGAATCGTCGTCTTTCGGATATTCGACATGCATTTTCAGGTCAAGACGTTTGGCGGTCTCTATCGCTGAATCCAGAAAGCGCCAAGCGTAGCCAAGACCCTGATCAAATATTGTGTGTGACCATGGAATAAGAATCACCTCTTTATGCCCTTCGGAGGCTAGGAAATGCAAGATTGATGATGCAGCCTTGGCGAAATCGGAATCCACTGTATCCAAACCGTATGAGTTCTTTGGCGAGCCGAATGCAACGGTCGGAATGTGCTCTTTTGCGGCATAGCTGACTCGTGGATCCTCATCTTTGACGTCCATCAGGATGAACCCATCCACTTTCTTTGACGACCATGCTTCATGCATTGCCTCGAAGCCGTCGTTCTCGCCAATGAGCAGAGTGTCGTATCCTCTCTTTGTCGCTTCTTCGGATAGCAGGTACACGTACAGTCCAAAGAGGGCTGACAGATAGTTGCCGTGAAAGGCGGGGGAGACCACACCTATTGTTTTGGTTTTTCTTACGGATAGTGCGCGGGCTGCATGGTTCACCGTATAGCCTAATTCGTCAATCGCATGTTGCACTTTAAGTGTTGTAGCTTGAGTGATTCGAGGATCTCCCGATAGTACATACGAGACTGTTGCTTTGGAAACACCGGCTGCGTGCGCCACGTCAGAAATTGTTACCATATATCACCTGCTCTCGCCCTGTCGCTTCGCTAGGTTAAGCAAATAAGCAGCATGAGACAAGTTTAGCGTTATCTGTTTGCGCGCGTCGCCATGATGGTCGACAAAAGGCAATGACGCGATTCCAAGTTTTTCATCCAATGGAGGTGTGGACGGCTATGCGCGCGAGTATCCGCCAAACTGCTGATGTTAGTGGTTTGGATTGAGTCCGTGCTATTGGCTTGGCGTATGCCGTTGATGGTGCGAACATTGGTGAGTTTGATTCGCATCGGTGCTTGAGGCGATTAAACGTACATGCGTGTGAAGAAAAGTACATTGAACGCCGGGGTAAGACGAAGAGGCTTGTCTGCGGCTCGCATCTCGTCTATGTATGGCAGATTCGGAGGCCTGACCGGAGACATCTCACTTACATATGGCAGACACATGCGGCGAAAACCTCAAAAACGTATCCCCGAAGTGGCTGTTTTCGCAGGCGACGTGCCATATATAAGCGAGATGTTTCCGTACGAAAAGCAAAATCTGCCATACATAACGCAGATAGACCGGTTGGTGTGGGGTATTACGCGAAGTGATTTCACGCGAGTACACGCTGCGGCCTACAGCAGGGGAGCGGTGCGTGGTTTTGCGGTTGAGTTTCGTACTTGCAACTGCACGGGGAATGTCTCGAATGGTTCCTCGATGGGTTGTCCTTCGATGAGCGCCAGAGCCTTTTGTGCCGCATCGACGGCCATGTCGTATGGGCGCTGTCGAACGGTGGTTAGCTCAGCTTCTTTGGCGAAGGTGCTGTCGTCAAATCCGGTTACGGAAATATCTCCAGGCACGGAAAGGCCGCTGCGTTGAAGGCGGAAGAACAATGGAATTGCCTGTGAGTCCTGATGGAAACACAATGCGGTGGGTGGGTTGTCTTGCGCCATGATTTCGGAAATTGCCGCATCTAGAATGCTGTCGCCTTTTTGCACTGCCAGTGTGCGGGCGGTCAGTCCGTCAACTGCATCGCAGGCTTCCTGGAATCCGGAAATACGGTTAAATGAGCTGAATCCCAATGTGGAGGAAAAGCTTTCATATAAATACAGCAGGTTACGATGTCCCAGCTTGGCGAGATGTCGAACGATGAGTTTGATGCCTTCTTTGTCGTTGATACCGACAGTTGCATCGAATCCTTCGCTGGTGGTATTGATACCGATAATCGGAATTTTTGCGGTTCCGAGACGTTTGACCTCGTCGGGGCTGATGCCAAATGAGGAAACGAATACGGCATCGGCGTTGCTGCGTACGGGAAGTTCCTCGAAGAATGCGTCACGCGCCTCCGACCCCTCGATGGGGTAGATGACCAGATCGTACCCGGCGTCACGCAAAACATCGTTAAGTCCGGCAATGATTTCGGCGGTGAACCATTCGATGACGCCGCTGCCGACCAATAATGCTATGCGATAGGTTCTACCGGATTTAAGAATTCCTGCCGATCTGGAAACGCTGAAATTCAACGCATCGGCTGCGGCCTGCACTTTCAACCGTGTTGCCTCTGACACCTGTTCAGGGTGTGCGAAAGTGCGTGAGACTGTAGCGTTCGATACGCCTGCCTTCAGTGCCACATCGCCGATGCTCGCTTTCATGGTGCCTCCGAAAGTTTTTCACTGTTTGTTTCAGCCTACCATCATTACCGTCCTCATGGCTACAGAGTTGAAAGATGAATGAAAAGGGTTGCGATACGACACGCCGTATGAAAAACAATGTGTGCACGCTCACAGCGGTGAGATGAAACGGGTTTCAAATGAAACCGTTTACATTTTAAAAAACCTTGAATTGCCAATATGAAACCCTTGTCGTATGCTATTGCTTGTCCGCAAGGGGCGGATGAAGGCTTACGAGGACGTAAGGAGAGATATGAAAATCAACAAAGGTATCGCAGTGGCAGTGGCGGCCTTGAGCATCGTCGGCTTGGCTGCGTGCGGGAACAGCAATGCCGCGTCCGGCACAACCGATACGAAAGCCGACAAAGGGCTTGACGTTATCGGCAACACCATCACCTACGACCCCAATCATCTCGTGAACGACGGCAAGCCAATCCAGCTCGAGTACTGGAGCTGGGGCAGCAAGGGCACGGATCCTGTCTACAAGATGATTGAGTCCTACACGAAGACGTATCCGAACGTCACCATCAAAACGGTGAATGTTTCATGGGATGATTATTGGACCAAGCTGCCGTTGGCTCTGAAAGGCAAAAACGGTCCGGCCGTTTTCAACATCCACAACTCTTACGATGCGTTGATTCGTCCATACGCAGCGGATTACGATATCGACACCAAGTCTTTGGAATCCGACTACTCCACCGCATCCGTACATGAAGATGAGAACGGCAAAGTCAAGTACATCGACTCCGTGATCAACACCGGCAACATCTACTACAACAAGACATTGTGGAGCGAAGCGGGCCTCACCGACGCCGACATTCCGACCACATGGGACGAATTCATCCAGGTCGCCCAAAAGCTCACCAAAACCGACGGCAGCAAGATGACGCAGGCCGGCTTCAACTTCAACGGCGACGCCTACAGCGCCATCTATCAAGGTCTGAATTATCAGAAGGGTGAACTGCTCTTCAGCGAAGATGGCAAGAAAGCCAACTACAACAACGATGTGACCAAAGAAAACATGCAGTTCCTCAAGGATTTGTATGACAAGTACAAGGTCGGATCCGTTGACTTCGGCAACGATTACACCCAAAGCTTCGGTAACGGCCAGTCTGCGATGATCTACGCTTGGGGCCACATGGAAGGCACGCTGAAAGAAAAGTATCCAGATATTGACTACGGCGTGTTCGCCACCCCAACCTTCTCCGAAGACACTCCGTTTGCATACGACCGTTACAACGGCGAATCCACTCCGGGCGTCAACAAGAACCAGAGCAAAGAACAGCAGGCCGTTGCCCAGGACTTCATCAAGTACCTGCTCGCCAACGATGATTACATTCGTGAAGCGGTATCCGAACTGAACTCCTTCCCAGCCAAGACCTCGCTGCAGAACGACAAGGACATTCTCTCCAAGCCGGTCATGGCCGCCATCCAGCCACGCGTAGACCGACTGATCTGGCCGGGACCGGCACCATCCACCGTTGAATCCAGCGGCACCACTGCTTTCCAGAACGTCTTCCAGAACGGCATGTCCATCGATAAGGCTCTCAAGGAGGCCCAGGGTCAGATGGATACCGACATGAAGAGCTCTGACTTCACGTCAATGGAAAGCAAGTACGCTTACTTCGACGAACATAAGTAATACCGATATATCCTTTCCAATCCCTTTTCCAATCCGGGCAGTCGCGGTACGATTCTTCTTCCGCGCCGCGACTGCCTTTTTATCTACGAGATACGTTCAATCTTCTTATTCGATTCGATCTGACATTCTGTATTGCGTAACAAAACGGTCGAATCGGCTCACAGAGAGGCGAGATTCAATGAAAAACAAAAATGGTGAATCTCTGGTATCGAGAATTTTCACCCTACGCAACATGGCTGTTGTCTTCTTGGTGGTCTATTTCGCCATTTTCCTGGCCTACCCAATTTTTAAAGCCTTCGCGGGCAGTTTGCATAACTGGAATCCTCTGATTGGCACTTATGATTGGGTCGGACTCGACAACTTCAAACAGATCCTCACAGACAAACTTTTCTGGACTTCCATGGGGAACACGGCGGTATTCGCAGGTGTTTCCACACTCTTCCGCATTGTGCTTGGTCTCGGCTTGGCCCTGCTGCTCAGCGCCAAACTCGTCAAATGCAAAGACACCCTCCGAGGTCTGTTCTACATGCCGACCATCACTCCGCTCGTGGCAGTCTCTTTCGTGTGGATGTGGATGTTCGACCCGCAGTTCGGCATGGTAAACAAAATCACAGGACTCGACATCAACTGGCTGCACGACACCAAATGGGCCATGCCGGCAGTCATCATCATGACCATTTGGAAGGATTTTGGCTACGCGACCGTTCTATATTTGGCCGGTCTCATGAATCTTCCTCGAGACGTGTACGAGGCGGCCGCCATCGACGGTGCCAACTCAGTGCAGATTTTCTTCAAAATCACCCTGCCGTTGCTTAAATCAACCACCTTGTTCATTGTCATCACGTCACTGATCAGCTACCTGCAGGCATACGTGCAGATTCTCGTCATGACCGAAGGCGGTCCGGGCACGTCAACCTACACCATCAGCTATCTCATCTTTGATCAGGCATTCCAGAAATACAACTTCGGCGTCGCGTCAGCTCAGGCAGTTGTGCTCTTCCTGTTCACTGGTGTGCTCACCCTCATCATGTTCAAGGTTTCTGGAGATTCGGAGGAACTGGCATGAAATCACGTAAAATTGGCGGCATCATTCTTACGATTCTGCTCTTCATCGCCGCCATCATCACCATTGTTCCATTTGTTTGGATGTTCATTTCATCATTCGCGCCAAATAGCGAAATCGTCAAAGTGACCGGAGGATTATTCCCTAAGCCATCCACGATTGACAATTATGTGAGCATCCAAGAAAAGTTCAATTTCTTGCGATTGTTCGCAAACTCGCTGATCGTAGCAGTACTGAAAACCGGTATTGCAATCTACACAAGTGCGGTGCTTGGTTACGTGTTCTCTAAAATGCGATTCCGTGGTCGCAACCTGCTTTTCGGCATCGTTATGAGCACCATGATGATTCCTTGGGCAGTGACCATCATTCCGCAATACGAAATGTTCACCAACTGGGGTCTGCAAGACACCTACACGTCGCTCGTGCTTCCTGGCATGATCAGCGCATTCGGTATCTTCCTGTTCCGCCAATCCATCTCGGGAATTTCTGACGAACTCATTGAAGCGGCGAAACTCGATGGCGCATCCGAAACCAGAATCTTCCATAGCATCATTCTGCCAATGAGCCATAACACCATCGCGGCGCTCGCCATCTTCACCTTCCTGTGGAATTGGGAAGACTACCTGTGGCCATTCTTGATGATCACTGACGAAAACAAGCAGCTGCTCGCTGTCGGTCTGAAGGCCTTCAACGGACAATACGGCACCGATTACGGCGGATTGTTCGCAGCGACTTCGTTGGCAATTGTTCCAGTGATCATTGTGTATATGATTTTCCAGAAGCAGTTCATCGCAGGTATTGCGACGGGCAGTGGCAAGTAAGGCAGGAGTAGCATGGCAAACAACGCATTAGATAACGCAACCGGCACGGTATTCGTCGACTATGTGCGCAAGGCACGTCCGAAAATGCGAGAATCGTCGGTTTTACAAGGGGATCATTGGAGGATTGGCATTCTAACGGAATCGCTGATCCGTTTCGAATGGTCTGATTCCGGCGAATTTGAGGACAATCTCACGCAAATGGTGGTCAACCGCGATTTTGGCGCCGACCCGCAATTCACGGTGACGCATCGCGACGGACTGCTCATTGTTGACACCCCCGCGCTGTATGTGACGTACGATGGCAAGCCATTCAGCAAAGAAGGCTTGAGCGTAGTCGTCAAGGGCGTGGCCGACACCCAGTTCAATACGTGGCATTACGGCGACGAACCGAAGCATAATCTTAAAGGCACCGCGCGCACGCTCGACGAGGCGAACGGCGAAATTTCTCTGGACGATGGTGTGATTTCGCGAGACGGATGGGCGGTACTCGATGATTCCGCCGCGAACGTGATCGTGGAAGCATACGAAGTGAACGGCAAACCGAATCCGCTGGGGGCTTGGGTTATGCCACGCGATCACGCGGAAACCGACTTCTACTTCTTCGGCTATGGCCGCCGCTACACCGAAGCGGTGCAAGACTTCTACAAGCTGGCCGGACCAACGCCTCTGCTGCCGCGCTTCGCACTCGGCAACTGGTGGAGCCGCTACTACCGCTACACGCAAGACGAATACCTGCAGCTCATGGACCGGTTCAAGCGCGAAGGCATTCCATTCACCACATCCGTGATCGACATGGACTGGCACCGCGTGGACGATGTCGATCCGAAATACGGTTCCGGTTGGACCGGCTATTCGTGGGATAAGCAGCTGTTTCCCGATCATGAGGCGTTCTTGCGCGACTTGCACGAGCGCGGCCTGAAAGCCACGTTGAACGTGCATCCGCGAGACGGCGTGCGCGCGTTCGAAGACGACTATGAGGCGGTGGCCAAGCGCGTCGGCATTGATCCCGCAACCGAAGAGGCAGTGGAATTCGACCTCACGAATCCGGATTTCGTAAGCGCCTACTTCGACATGCATCATCGTATGGAAGCCGAAGGCGTTGACTTCTGGTGGCTCGACTGGCAGCAAGGCGGCGTGACTCGCCAGCCCGGACTTGACCCGCTGTGGGTGCTCAACCACTTGCACTACCTGGATTCCGGGCGCTACGAGACTTCTTCCGAACGCAATGTAAATGAGAACTGCGAATGCGAAAAGTGCGCCGAGCCGGGCGCTCGCGATGAGCATGAAATGCATGTCGAGCAATCCGAACGCAACGTGAGTTGCACGGAACGCAACAACCGTTGGCCGCTCACCTTCTCGCGGTATGCTGGCCCGGGTTCGCACCGCTATCCGGTCGGCTTCTCGGGAGACACCATTGTTACGTGGGAATCCTTGCAGTTCCAGCCGTATTTCACTGCTACCGCGTCGAATATCGGCTACGGATGGTGGAGTCACGATATTGGCGGTCATATGTGTGGCTATCGTAACGAGCATTTGGAAGCCCGTTGGTACCAGCTTGGCACGTTCAGCCCGATCAATCGCCTGCATTCCAGCAATTCGCAGTTCATGGGCAAGGAGCCGTGGAACTTCTCCGCGGAAGTGCGCGATTCCATGGTGGGTTCGCTGCGACTGCGCCATATGATGCTGCCGTACCTGTACACCATGAACTATCGCGCCGCGTTCGAGGGCATGCCATTGGTGGAGCCGATGTATTGGGCGGATCCGAACAATCCGCAGGCGTACGAGGTGCCGGATGAATTCCGTTTCGGCACTGAGCTGCTGGTTGCACCAATTGTTTCTGACAATGACGATTCCGCGCAGCTGGGTAGCACGGAAGCATGGCTGCCGCAAGGTGAATGGTATGACTTCTTCGATGGTCGCCGTTACGTTTCGGCAGGAGAGTCCGGGCGTCGTTTGGAAGTGTGGCGTGCGATCGACCGTATGCCGGTGTTTGCCAAGGCTGGCGGTATCGTGCCGTTGCAGCAGCTTGGCGAGGGCAATAAGGTGAATGATCTGGGCAATCCGGAGTCCCTGCAGGTGCTGGTGTTCCCCGGTGCGAACGGTTCGTTCACACTCAAGGAAGACGATGGTTCTGTGGCCTCTGCTGCTTCCGGTTCTGCATCTGCCGAGTCTTGCGATGGCCAAATTCATGTTGCCGATACGCGCATGAGCCTTGACTGGAAGAATACGGACAATGCCACGCAGTTCACCATCAGTCCGGTGGAAGGCTGTGCTGAAGCCATTCCGGCACAGCGTAACTGGGAGATTGTGTTCCGTGGAGTTGCGCAGCCAGACACGCAGAACGTTCGTATCGAAATTGGCGGTAAAGCTTGCAATACTGCAGAAATTACATACGATCAGCAGACGTTGAGTCTGTCGGTCGTTGTGCGCGACGTGCCGTCTACTGCATGCTTGAACGTTACGATTGCAGACGGACTGCAGATTGCTGAGAATTCAGTCGAACAGGACGTGCTTGACGTGCTCTTGCATGCGCAAATGCCGTACATTTCCAAAGAGCATGCGATGCAGGCGATTCGTGAGCAAGGAGTGCGTGCGCTCGGGGCTCTGCGCACCTTCGATACCGCGCCCCGTTTCAGCAACGAGCTGTTTGTCACCTCCGGCATGCCCGATGCGGTGATCGGCGCCTTGGAGGAAATCCTCCTCCGCAGCTGATGCGAAGTTGCGGGCCAGCCGGCTGAAGGCAAAAAATTTGGGCATGGAAAAGGGGTTGCAGCGAATCTTAACGATTTGCTGCAACCCCTTTTCGGTTACTTAGACTGGTTTCCGACTCGCGATAGAGGGCGGAAACCCTGAAGCCCAGCAGCTTAGTTGTGCTTGGACTTCTTGCGGCTGTTCTTATGAGCGTGCTTGCTCTTCTTGCCATCCTCGTCGTAATAGTAGTAATAGTAGTAATTGCCGTTCGTGGAAGACTTGCGTTCCTTTTCGAGGTTGAATACGAAGCCCACCACCGGCACATTGAGGTTGTCAAGCTGCACGGCGATGTCTTTCAGATCGCGCTTCATGGTCACGTCGCGACCGGAAACGAGCACGATACCGTCGCTCTTCGAGCCGAAGACAGTGGCATCATTGGCCACCACCATCGGGGAAGTGTCGATGATCACGTAATCGTAGGTCTGCAAAGCCGCGTCGAGCAATTCGGTCATGGTCTTCGAGTTCAGCAGCATGGAAGCGTTCGGCGGCTTCGGACCAGCCGGCAGAATATGCAGGTTCGGCTTCCAATAGCGCTGCACCACATCCTTCACGGTGGCCTGGCCGGAAAGCACGTGCGTTAGGCCGGCGCCGCCTTCCAGGCTAAGTCGTTCGGCTACGGACGGGTGACGCAAATCGGCGTCGATCAGCAGCACTTTGGCGCCGTTTTCGGCAAGGGCGGCCGCCACGTTCACGGAAACAGTGGTCTTACCTTCGGAAGGTCCGACGGAGGAGATGACGATCATGCGCGCATCGCTGCCTTCAACCTTCGATGTGAAGGAAAGGTTGGTGCGAATACGGCGGAATTCCTCAGCGATACGGCCGGCCGGGTTCGACACGATGATCGGCTTGTTGCTCTGCAGGCTTTCGTCGGTGGGGATGCGGCCCATGATCGGCGCGTTGATAATGTCTTGCAGATCGCTGGCTTCCTCCACGCGGGTTGCCATAAGATCGCGGATCAGGGTGGCGAACACGCCGAGAATCAGGCCTGCCACCAAGCCGACGGCCAAGTACAATGCCACCTTCGGGGAGCTGGGGGAGATCGGCTCCGCAGCGCGCTGCACCACGGAAAGCTTCACCGGCGACTCCTTGCCGGAGGCATACAGCGACTTCTCCACCACATTGCTCAGGGATTCCGCCACGCTGTTGGCAATGTCGGAAGCCTGCTTCGCGTCTCCCGTTTCGGCGGTGATGTTCACGAACGCGGTGTTCGTCGGGTTCGTGACGGTCAGCTGCCCGGCCAGATTCGCGACGGTGGTGTCGAGGCCAAGATCGTCGATAACCGGCTTCAGCACGGATTCCGTGGTGGCCAGCGTCGGATACGACTGAATCTGGTTGGTGATATACGTGCTGGCGCTGTTGATGTTGGAAATATTGTTGTCTTGCACCGACGAATCACTGTAGGTGGCGAACACCTGCGCGGTCGCGGAATACTTCGGGGGTGCCAGGAATGTGTATGCGCACACCGCTGCGAAAACCACCACGAACGTGATGATGCCCACCAGAAGATGCTTATGGACTATACGGAACAAATCCATCAAGGTGATGCCGTCGTCTTCCGTATCATTGGATTCGACGACCACCTGATTGGTTGCTGGCACGTTGCTTTCTGCTGCAGCCATGTTTCCCCTCGACATTTGTCACATCATATTGATCAGGTTCCATACTAGCAAAGAGCACCCCCATGGAGGGAGTTGGGCACCCTTTCTAGCTTGGTTCGTTGAGATTTCAACGTTTTCAGGCAGTGGCGCTTGCTATGGTCTGCAAAGCCTTGCAGATTTCGTTGTACGCTGCCTGATATACGGCGAAGTCCTTGCCGATCGGATCCTCCACATTGTTGGTATCGGGGATCATCGGTCGGATCATGCTTGCGTTGTCGATTACCGATTCGAGTTTTTCCTGCCGGGTATTACCCCCCATGTACCCCTGTTCCTTGCAGTAGACGCACATGTTGGCGAAATCGTTGATGAGGAAGGTTTTGCGGGCCGCGGTTGGTGCAATCACCGCGATTTCCTTGCGCTGCTCGTGTTCGAAGCAGAGGATGAGATCGCTGCCCTGCGCGATTTGCGGGGTGACTCGTTTCGCGCGGAAGCTGCTGGAATCGATGCCATGCTGGTCGAGCAGCCTTTTGCTGTTCGGTGCGATTTCGTGCGAAACGAGCCCGCGTGTGCCCGCACTGTCGGATTCAAGATCGGGCATGAATTGGGGGAGGAGCAGTTCTCCCATAGGAGAGCGGCAGATATTACCGGTGCAGATAAACAGGACTTTCATGATCTCTTCCTGAAAAAAGAAAACAATCGGTTTTACGATGCTTGTTTTCGAATAAATGAAGGGACTTGGGAAAACCCAAGCCCCTTCATGAAACATAGATATGGTGTGTATCTACTTGGTTATTGTTCAGCGAGCAGAGCTCTTGCGAACGGCAACCAGGGAGATGCCAGCGGCAGCCAGCAGCACGACGGCCACAACGTACGGAGCGATAGCAGCACCGGTGGAAGCGGTCTCGTTCTTCTTGGCGGTGCCTTCGCCGGTAGCGGCGACGGTCACGGAAGCGGAAGCGAGAGCGGCACCGGTCGGATTGCCTGCCCCATCGACTGCGTAGATGGAAGATGCGATGGTGCCAGCAAAGCCAGACTTGAAGGTGTAGGTGGCGGTCAGGGTGCCGTCCTTGTGTGCCTCTTTAACGTTGGAGTACTTGGTGGCAGCCAGGGTGACGTTCTCGACGGTGGTGTCATCGTAGGACACCACGTAGCGCTGGCCCGGAGTCAGTCCCGTAAACGTGAAGGTGGCGACGTTGCCGGAAACGGTGCCGGTCGCGCCATAAGCCATAGCGGTGTTAGCGGCAAAGCCAAAGCCGAACACGGCGGCGATGGTGGCGAGAATTGCGACGATCTTCTTCTTCATAATCGTGATTCCTCTCTAAATAAAACGTACATTTCAGCGGTTTGCCGTAGTGGTTTCCCGCTACGACCTTGACTATACGCCCCCGTTGAGAACCGCGCTCTCGGGGGATGTGAGGTGAATCGCACATATGTGACGGCGTTGTCACACCATGTGACGACGTTCGCACATGCCCCCGAATATGAAAAATGGCGATTTTTCGTTGGAAAATCGCCATTTTGATAAGAATTTACAAACGCAACACGCCGAAGCGTCACTCTTCGTCGTCGAAACTGAACAGGTCTTCGACCGTGGTATCAAGCGCTTTTGCAAGGTCCATGGCAAGGCGTAGCGACGGGCAATACTGCCCCTGTTCGAGGCGTCCTATCGTCTCGCGGCGTACGTTCACAAGGTCGGCAAGATCGGCCTGTTTCAAGCCGCGTTCCATACGTTTGAACTTCAAACTAGTCTTCATCGGTGTCCCCGCCCTCATGCTCGAGCCACAGGTAGCGGGCGTCGGCGATGGCCAGCGCCAGCATGCCCAACGTCGGCAACGCCATGGCGGGAACGGTGAACGGCGCATGCCTGAACAGTGTGACGATCATGCCTGCGAAGCCCAACACCACCAGCGCCACCACAAGCACGAAGAACGTGAAACGGATGGCCGTCGCCTGATGCTCGTCGGACAGCTCGTCGCGGCGGGGGTGCGCGCGGTTGTACACCGTGCTCAGCCAGATCTCGCCTATGGCCCACACCAGCGCGAACACGCCCATGGTGATGATGCCCGGCCACGTGTGATGCTGGAACATTTGGATGGCGCAGGCGATGGCTCCCACAAATTCAACGACCATGCGGAAGAGGATGTAGCGGTTGAAGGTCACGGGTCTGTCCTTTCCTACCGTGTTTCTTCGTGTTTTCCGACGATTTCGTATTGTACCCGTTGCCCTGAAGAGGGGTGAAGAAGCGGGGGAGAGGCTGTTGACGGGTGCATGCGGTGAAACGATTTTCAGAAACGTTTGCATGTGGCTGTTTCGAGGCATGTCGTATATCGGGGGTCGAAGGATGGGGGACAACCTTGCTGAAAGCGTTTGTAAAAAAGCAGAAAAACCAATCATTTTTCATCGTCGATTTCATTAAAAATCACTCATTTTTCACCAAAAATTTGTGATATTTTAAGGATTACGTTCGCTAAGGAGCAAACGTTTTCAAAGGAAAGATGCAAGGAAGCAGGAGGTCAAAGTGCGAATAAGTTCGCGTACGTTCGCAGGTATTGCGCACGTATTCACTAAGCAACAGCCCCCGCAAGACGGGGGTCCATCCGAACCGATGACCCGCGTCGAGCGCAGGCAGGCGGCCCGCAAGGCCCGCACCATCAAAACGTGGAAGAAAGCCGCCGCCGGAGTCGCTGCCGTCGCCACCATGCTGGGCGGCATGGGCGTGGCCTCCACCGCACTCGCCTCGGACCGTGACAGCTACCAGGATACGGTCGGCAATGCCACGTTCGAGCAGGCCCGCGAACAGTACGGCCTGACCGAGAGCATGAAGAACGGCGCCATCCTGCATGCGTGGATGTGGTCGTTCAAAACCATCACCGAACATATGCCTGAAATCGCCGCGGCCGGCTACACCTCCGTGCAAACCGAGCCGATGAGCAAAATCAAGGAAGTCGCCGCAAACGGCAAGAAGTTCACCGAAAACTGGTATTACGTGTACCAGCCGGCGAACACCTCCATCGGCAACTTCGTGGTCGGCAGCGAAGACGATCTGAAGGAAATGACCGCCACTGCACACAAATACGGCGTGCGCGTAATCGTAGACGTGGTAGCCAACCACTTCACCTCCGACTGGAGCGCCATCGACTCCGATTGGCAGAACAAAGACTACTTCCACTCCCGTTCCAACTGCGGCGGCAACGACGGCGACCAGATCAACTATTCCAGCCGCCGCGATGTGACCCAGTGCCACCTGCTTGGCCTGTGGGATCTGAACACGCAGAACCAGTATGTGGCCGACCGCATGCAGGACTTCCTGAAGACCGCAGTCGCGGACGGCGTTGACGGCTTCCGCTTCGATGCCGCCAAGCACGTCGAACTGCCGACCGAAGTGTTCGACAACAAGACCTCCAACTATTGGAACACCATTTTGAACAATGGTTCGCAGTTCCAGTACGGCGAAGTGCTGCAGGGCGATTCCGGCCTCGACTACAAGGCCTATGCGGACCTGTTCGCCAACAACTCCTCCGACGGCGGCGGCAACACCGCATCCAACTATGGCAAGTCCGTGCGCGCGGCCATCAGCTCAGGCAATCTGAGCACCAAGATGGTGCAGAACATCGATACCGGCGGCGCCAAGGAAGACCAGCTCGTCACTTGGGTGGAGTCGCATGACAACTATGCCAATGGCGACAAGGAATCCACGTATCTGACCAATGATCAGATCGTATTCGGCTGGGCGATCGTGGGCTCCCGCAAGGCCGGCGCACCGCTGTACTTCAACCGTCCGGTCGGCTCTGGCGGAACCAATGCACAATTCGCCGAGCAGTCCCAGCTGGGTGATGCGGGCGACGACATGTGGAAGAACAAGTCGGTCGTGGCCGTCAACCACTTCCGTAACGCCATGGACGGCAAGAGCGAATATCTGCAGAACTGCGGCGCCGATCAGAACAACGCCAACAAGTCCTGCCTGATGATCGAACGCTTCACCAAGGACGGCACCGCCAACGATGGCGTGGTAATCGCCAACATGGGCGGCGACCAGAGCCTCGTCGGCATGAGCACCAACCTTGACGACGGCGTGTATCCGGATGAAGTCAACGGCGGAAGCATCACCGTTTCCGGCGGCAAGATCACCTCCGGCACCGCCAAGGGCAACGCGGTCAGCGCCTACTATCTGAAGGCCGAAGCCAAGCCGTACGTTTCCGCGGAACCGTCTTCCGCAACATTCAGCGGAAGCAGCGTTGACGTGACCCTGCGCGCAAGCAAGGCCGAAAACCTCAAGTACACGACCTCCGAAGGCAAGTCCGGCACCTTCAAGAACGGTGACGTCATCACCGTGGGCAGCTCCATCTCCGTGGGCGAGTCCGTGACCGTGACCGTGACCGGCACAAGCACGGAAGACGGATCCAAACTCACCGGAAAAACCACGGTGACCAAGACGGAAGTCGCCAAACAGAACCTCGCCTCGCGATATGGCACGAACAAAGTCGGCTTCGGCGTGAAGAAAACCATCAGCTTCAATGCCGGAAAAGGCGCGAGCATCTCCGATTGGGACAGCTCCATGCTGATCGCACAGGGGGCAGCCAACGACGATCCGCGCGTCTACCGACCGAATTCCATGTATGAGGTGCCGATCGATCTGTATGCACTGTATGGTGCCTACGATGACGACAATCTGTACCTCATGTGGGAAATGACCAACGTGCAAGACGTGGTCGACACCGGCGACGATTATCCGCTCAGCCAAGGCCACCTGTGGCAGACGCAGAATCTGCCGTTCCACATCGCCATCGACACGAAGGACGAAAGCACCCGAGTGGGCAAGGACGGCGGACTTTCCACCGGCGGAACCCTGTGGGCTTCCGGCATCAAGTGGAGCGGTGAGCAGAACGTCAACAAGGTCGTGACGATTTCCACCAACGGTTCCAACGGTCCGTGGATCTACAAGGGCGACGCTACAGGTCTTGATTCCAACGCCGAATATGGTCCGGCAGCCAACGCCAAGACCAACACCAAGGCTTCCGGCGTCAAGTTCGGTTACGGCAACGGCATCCTGAGCAGCCAGGTGATCGGCATCAACGGCGGCTGGGGTGAAAGCAACGGTCGAGTGGTCGGCGACATGAGCGCCGACAAGGAAGGCTCCGCACAGTGGGTCAACTTCAACGATCTGGGCCACAACTCCGCAGGCATGGACGATCACTACGAGATCGCCATTCCGCTGAGCGAACTCGGCACCACCGCGGACCATATCGAAAAGTACGGTCTCGGCGTTGAACTGGCAGCCACCTTCGGCCTTTCCGCAATGGATTCGCTGCCGTATGACATGGCGATGAACGACAATGCCGATCTGCCGGACACCTCCTCTCAGGTCAACAACTCCTACGAGAAGTCCGACGAAGACACGTTCACCGTTGCCATGGCCAACATCGGTGGCCATGAAGATCCGACTCCGGTGACCAGCGTGAAGATCAACGGTGGCAGCTACACCACTGATCTTTCCAATGGCGCCGTTGCGAAAAAGCTGACCGCCACCACCGATCCGGCTGGTTCGTCCGTGAGCTGGAGCTCCTCCAACACGGCCGTCGCCACGGTTTCCGCCAACGGTACGGTCACGCCGAAGAAGGCCGGTACCACGACCATCACCGCAAAGTCCGGTTCCCAGAGCGATTCGATCACCGTTACGGTGACCGGCACGCTTCCGACACCGCCGGTGGCGAAGAACACCATCTATGCGACCAAGCCTTCCGGTTGGAGCAAGATGTACGCGTACGTGTACACCGGCGACGGGGCGACCGCGAAGAACAACGCGGCCTGGCCGGGCGTCGAGATGGTGGCTGCCGACAACTGCGACCAGACCGGTTACCAGTACGAGGTGCCTGATTCGCTCGCGTCCGGCGCGAAGGTGATTTTCAACGACGGTGGCAGCCAGCAGTATCCGGGCTCCCGGCAGCCGGGCATCGACTACAACGGCGGCACCGTAACGTGGGATGGTTCGTCTGCTTCGTTGAAGGCCGTGGATTGCACCGTGGTGGTGCCTCCTGACGACGACAAGAACGTGCAGATCACGTTCAAGGCGACCGGCGTTGACCTGAAGTCCGGCGAGAGGGCCTACGTGGTCGGTGACTGGGGCCAAGGCAAGGGCAAGACCTGGAACCGCGCCGGTGGCGTCGAGCTCACTACCGTGGGCGGCGAACTGACCGGAACCGCGACCGTGGCCAAGGGCCAGTCCATGACCATGCGCCTGATCAAGGTTTCCGCTGACGGCAAGACCACGTGGGATCCGTCCACCGACCGCAAGACCACCGCCGACAAGGCCAAGACCCTCACCCTCAAGTGGGATGAGCGCCAGGTTTCGCAAAGCGTGGACGTGACCATCAACGCGGCCGCCGACTTGAAGAGCGGCGAAAGCCTGTACGCGGTAGGCGACTGGGGTCAGGACGGCAAGACCTGGACCCGCGCCTCCGGCATCCGCCTGACCGCCACGGGAGCCGACGGCGTCTACTCCGGCACCGCGAACGTGAAGACCGGCAAGTCCATGACCTTCCGCCTGATCAAGGTCGACGCGAACGGCAAGACCACGTGGGATCCGACCACCGACCGCAAGACCACCGCCGACAAGGCCAAGACCGTTGGCGTGGCCTGGGATGTGAACACCGTGAACGAGGACGGCACCGTGCCGGTAACGTTCGCAATCACCGGTGACGGCGTCTCGAACGGCAAGCTCACCATCCAGAAGGGCCAGCTCGCGAACCTCTCCGTGAAGGGCGCCACGGGTGATCCCGACATGTGGTGGAGCGACGGCGCGGCGGTGGCGGTTTCCGGAACCGGTGTCGTGTACGGCGTCGAGACGGGAACCGCAAAGGTGAATGTGAAGGCCGCGGGCAAGACCGCAACCATCACCATCACCGTCAAATAAGGAATCAAACGGATTTCATAAAGCCATACATCCACCGGTCTGACCGGTAGATCTCAGGGGCGTGCGATTTCAATATGTGATATTGGAGTCGTGCGCCCTGTTTTTCATAATCGTTTGCAATGATCTGCAAACGTTTTTTCTTGTAATCCCAACATGATGGCAGCGAAACGCCGAAGTAGTAATGAAACAGTTGTGACGAGATTTTCAATATTTATGAAAGAGGCGATCCTGAAATTGCCATATCGGGGGTGTTGGATGGCGTGTGTGGGGTGTGATTAAAGCTTTAAATCAGTTCGTTTTCACGTCGTGTATGCAAACGTCTGCAATCTCTTGCAAAACATGATAATTTGTAAAATAATCTTGAAAAAGCTTGAAAAATGGGGTTTGTAAAACGGGAGTGTCTGACGTTTGGTGAAATCTAGATGAACTGTTGAGATAAAATGAAAACGTATGCTGTACCCTCCAGACAAGGGGGAGGGTGAAGTATAAGGGCGTGCTTTGGCAGTAGTGCGCGTCCGGTATAGAAGGGATGACAGTGATGGCGGACTCCGACATCACGGTGGCCGTGGCCACGCATAAGGCGTACCGTATGCCGATCGACGGCGTATATATGCCGTTGCAGGTCGGTAGGGCGTTGCATCCGAACGTCGATTTGGGTATGACGTGCGACAACACCGGCGATAATATTTCGCAGTTGAACGCACAATATTCCGAACTGACCGGACTGTATTGGATGTGGAAAAACTGCGATGCCGACTATCAGGGATTGGTGCACTACCGCCGTCATTTTGCCAAAAATGACAGTGCGAAACGCCACGGAGACGAAAACGAACGCTTCAGCTGCATCGCAGGAAAACAAGACTATGCGCGTCTGCTCGATACGTGCGAAATCATTGTGCCGGAACGACGCAACTACTATATCGAAACCGTATATTCACATTACGAGCACACCATGCAGGAAGGCCAGCTCGATGCGACACGAAGCATTATCGCGCAAACCAATTCCGACTACCTCGACGCATTCGACGCGCAAATGAACAAAACCTCGGCGCACCTGTTCAACATGTTCGTGATGCGCAAAGACCTCATCAACGAATACTGCTCGTGGATGTTTCCCATCATCGGAGAACTGGCCAAGCATATCGATTCAAGCTCATACAGCGTCTTCGAAATGCGATTTCCCGGACGCATCAGCGAAATCCTCTTCGATGTATGGCTGGAAACCAACCATTACCCGTACGTCGAAATGCCTATCATCAGCCCCGAACCAGTGGACTGGATCAAAAAGGGGTCCGGTTTCCTTATGGCGAAATTCGTAGGCAAAAAGTACGTGAAAAGCTGCTGAAAACAGGTCTTATGGCAGTTTCGACCCAACCCCTCATCAGCGTGATAGTGCCGGTCTACAACGTGGAACGGTATCTCGACCAATGCGTGGAAAGTCTTATCGGGCAAACCTACGAACGATTGGAAATCATACTGGTCGACGACGGATCCACCGATTCCTCCTGCGAACAGTGCAATGCTTGGGCGAATCGTGACAACCGCATTCGTGCGGTGCGCCAATGCAATGCCGGCTTGGCGGCGGCCCGTAACACCGGGCTCGACCTTGCCAAAGGCGAATACATCGGATTCGTGGATTCCGACGATTACGTGCTTCCCGATATGTTCGGCACGTTGCTGCACAATCTGCAGGAATCCGACGCCGACCTGTCGATCATCTCGTACGAACGGGAAAACCCTGACGGCAGCACCTACTGCAACGCTTTTCCCGACAAGAAAATCGTCATGACCTCGCAGGAAGCATTCGCCTATGTGAATCAGCATGGCTACTTTTATGTGACCGCGTGGGACAAACTCGCCAAAAAAGAACTCTTCGATAACCTGCGCTACCCGCTCGACGCCGTCTATGCGGAAGATTCGCCGGTCACCTACCAGCTGCTCGACAAGGCGGATCGCATCGTATACGATTCCACGCCGCTGTACCGTTACAGAATGTCGGAAAACAGTCAGTCGCATGGCATCACCGACAAATTCGCACAATCCACCGGAGCCATGCTCGACTTGGTGCGAACCAAATATCCGCATGTTGAAGCATATGCCGCATATGGGCATCTCGAATCCATTGTCGGTACCTGCAATCGCATCATGCTCGCGCATCAACGCAAGCAATGGGCGCAATTCGAACGGTATGCGCGTACGGAATTGCGCGAATTGCTGCCAATGGTGGAACGCAAGGGAATCATTGGGAAAAGTCAACTGCTGCAATGGAAACTCCTGGCCACCTCTCCGACGCTGTACGGCATGATGTACGCGCTGTACAAGCGACGGCATCCGGAAATCGCATCACATTAGGCATGGTGATGAGATGACCTCGACCATACTGTTCTTGACATTGCTGGCATTGCTGGTGCTGCTGATAGTGGCATATCGCGGGGATTTCGCGGAACCATCCATACTATTCGTGGTCGGATTCACGCTCGCGGTATTCAATGGACTCACCAATTACCGGACCTGGGATTTCGACCTGTCGATGCAAACCTGCTTCGTGGTTGGATTCGGCACGTTCGCATTCGCATTGACGGCTTACGGTGTGAAGGTGTTTTTCCGCAGCTGCGTCGGACATCGGACAGCACATCGGGAATACGGTGAGCCGCAAGATATCGTTCTGCCGATGTGGGTGTACGTTGGCGGCCTGCTGTTCACCGGTTTGGCATTGCTGATCGTGTCACGGCAGATAATCTCATTGACACTGCCCTACGGGGGAGACGGCTCTCTGGACAAAGCCATCGGCTTGTATGACAAACTCAACAAATTCAGCACCAAAGGCGTGGCCCTCTCTGGAATTCCCTCGCTACTGCATCTGGCGACCAACGCCATGGCCTATGCGTGGCTGTTTCTCGCCATGCGCAGCGTGGTGGTCCGTTCGTTGCACAACGATTATCTTGCGGTCATCAATGTGTTGGCGGCCGTTCCGATGACGTTGATTTCCGGCGGACGCAATAGCCTCATTCAGCTTGGCGTTGCCGCATGGACATACTGGGCGTTGTTCCGCAGGCAGAACAACCGTTGGAAAGGCATGCGGCTCGGCTTCCGCACTGTGTTGAAATTCGTGGCCATCGCGCTCGTGGGATTGGCTTCGTTCAAGCCACTGCTGTCGCTGATGGGACGCAAGGCGGGCGACTCGACCATGTACGAATACCTGTCCATCTACATTGGAGCGCCGATAAAAAACCTAGACGCGTATCTCACGAACTCCATGTCGCCTTCGTTGGCGGTCAAATCCACGCAATGGGGAGACATGACATTGGCTTCCACCCGGGCCTCGTTCCCCCAGATATTCGGCAAAACCGTGCTTGACTGGATGCAATGGCAACCCTTCCAACGGTATGGCGAGCGCAGTCTTGGCAACGTATTCACCACATATTACGCATTCATTTTCGACTGGGGCATCGCGGGTGCGATGCTTGCCATCGTGCTGATCGCCGCACTTTCTCAGCTTTGCTATGAAAGCGCGGTTTTCGCATTGCAATACGGCAAGGCGGGCATTCCCATATCGATGATGCTGTACGGTGCCATCGGCTATTGCTGTGCGTTCAGCTTTTTCTCCAACCGTTGGATGTCAACCATGTTCAACCAGATCATGCTCAGAAACATCATTATTTGGGTGGTGCTGATATTCTTCGTGAACTCCGTGCGCATACGCAAACGCGCCTTCGCCAAGCGGGTGGTGCTTTATGTCTGAACGTCAGCCGACCAAGCCGGTCGGGCAGCCGTCCAGCAAGCCGGCCAAGCATCCAACCGACGTGCGCATTCGATCCGTGAAATTCAACGTGCTGATGAACATGATCGTCACCACGTCGTCAGTGATCTTCCCGCTCATCACCGTGCCATACGTGTCGCGCGTGCTTTCCACCGGTGGCACCGGGCATGTGGCGTTCGCTCAATCCGTGGCCTCATACTTTTCGCTGGTGGCCCTCCTGGGCGTTACCTACTACGGAGTGCGCGTCTGCGCTCGCGTACGCGACGACCGCGCGGAACTATCGCGTACGGTGCTGGAATTGCTGGTTATTCTGGCATGCTCCACCACCATGGTGTTCGCGGTCTACCTGGCGTGCCTGTTCACCGTACCGAAAATGAACGCGCAATTCGGGCTGTTCGCGCTTTTCGGCCTGGCCATCTGGCTTTCCTCGTTCGGTGTGGAATGGTTCTATCAGGCGTTGGAACAATACGAATACATCACCGTGCGTAGCGTATGTTTCAAACTGCTGGCATTGGTGCTCATGTTCGCTTTTGTACGGCAGCGCGGCGACTACGCGATATACGGCCTGATCGTGGTGGTGGCCGGGTACGGATCCAACGTGCTCAATCTCCTGCGGCTACGCAGGCTCGTGGACTTCCGCAATTGTGGACATCTCAATATTTCCCGCCATTTCAAACCGATGCTATGGTTCACCATCGCATCCATTTCATCCGGCATGTATATTCAAGTAGACATTGTGATGCTCGGCTTCCTTGGCACCACCGATATGGTCGGCCTGTACCAGCTGGTATCCAAAATCAAATCCGTGCTCGTCACCGCCGTCAATTCCGTCGGCAACGTGATGCTGCCACGCCTTTCGTATTATCAGGCGCGGCGCAAAGAGCGGCAGGCAGGCGAACTGATCGCGAAAAATATGAATTTCGTTATGGTATTCGGCTCCGCGATCATTGCTCTGCTGATATTGCTTGCCGACCCGATCGTGGCATTGCTCGGTGGCGCTGACTTCGCGGAATCCGCGGTTCCGCTACGATTCGTCGGTATTGCGGTGATGTGTTCGGCCATGAATATCGTGCTTGCGAATATCATGATTTCCAAAGGAATGGAACGTACATGGGCCATGGTGAACGCGATCGGACTTGCCTTGGCCGTACTCGCAAACGTGCTGCTGATTCCACAGCTCGGCGTGGTCGGTTCCGCCATCAGCATTTCATTGTGCGAAGCGTTGATGCTGGCGATGCGCTCATATGTGTGCCGCGGGTTTTTGGTTGGCATTCGCACGTCGATCGATCCGATACGTATTCTGCTCAGTGCGATTGCGGCAGGCTGCCTTACGCGGGGCGCGATCGCGATATGCGGTGCCGAGACATGGAACGCCTTCCTGTGGCTGATGTTCGGCGGATTCCTGTTCACGCTGATATATGGCATCGCGTTGCTGCTGTGCCGCGAACGATTCGTTATGGCCATGCTTCAGCCGGTATTCAACCGACTGCATGTACGGAAAACGAATGATGAGAATAACGCGCATGGCGCAAGCAATGCGAGTGACGGACGATATGCAAACAATGGAGGTTGGCAATGACGAACTACGTGATCTGCGAACGTTCGCTGCATCATGCGCACGCTGGATCCAAAGCGCGCGATGACATTCGGCAGGTGCTCGAAAGCCAATCCTGGCAGCCGTTCGAAGTGCGTCCCGGCGAGAACAAAGGGTATTTCGACAAGCTGGTGTGCGTTGGGCGTACGCTTGCCGTTTGGCATCGGCTGGAACGAACCGTTCGCTGCGGGGATGTGGTGTTGGTGCAATTTCCGCTCATCATGTACAATAAGGTGTCGCTGTACGCCTTGCCTTCCGTGCGTAGGATGAAAGCGCGCGGAGCGTTGTTTGTTTTCCTGATTCATGATTTGGAAACGTTACGCGGCTACTCCTACACCGATTTCGACAAACAATGGGTGACCGAAGCGGATCTGCTCATCAGCCACAATCCGCGCATGAGCGAAGTGTTGCGCAAGTACGGCGCGACCGTGCCGATCGTGGAGATCGGCATTTTTGATTACCTGCTGCCGCAAGCGAATCCTGTGCCCATGGAACAGCGTCACGGCATCGATATCGCGGGAAATCTCAGCCATGGCAAAGCCGAATACGTGTATCGGCTGGCCGAGCGATTCCCCAAAGCCGACATCAATCTGTACGGGCCGAAATATGACCGGCGGAACGGCAAAACGGCGTGGTACCGCGGAATCGTCGCACCCGATGAACTGCCAGACAAACTGGAAGGACGATTTGGTCTGATCTGGGACGGCGACAGTCTCGACACCTGCGGCGGCTATTACGGCAAATATCTGACCGTCAACAATCCGCATAAGCTGTCGCTGTATCTTGCAGCCGACAAGCCGGTGATCATATGGAACAAGGCGGCGCTCGCACCATTCGTAGTCGAACAGGGAGTGGGCGTTGCCGTCGAATCGTTGCAAGAGGCCATGGCCGTGGAATACGGCATGACGCAAAGCGAGTATGCGCGAATGGTACGACGGGCTTCGCAATTGGGGCAGAAGCTGCGTGAAGGCTGGTTTACAAGGGAAGTCATGGCCAAGGTGCAGGCGGTATTGCCGTCGTTGCGTCGAGAAAACAAGGAAAGGTGAGATCATGGGCGTGAAGCAGCGAATCAAAACCATCGTTCCGCATCGCGTCTGGCGCGTATTGCAAGGATGCAAAGCGAACATGACATTGGCTTCGTACTATGCGGGGCAGCGCAAACGGTTCCTGAGATTCTGCGCGGGGCAATGGAATGTGGGGCAATCCGAGCAATTGCGCGGCACTATGGTGTATTACATTCATCGTATTGAAAAAGGATTGTCGCATAGACGGTTCCGTGCGGGATTCGGCAGATCCGCGTTCGGGGAGTTGCGTTCCGTGATGGATGAATGGCGGGAACGCGACTATCCGGTTGACGATGTGACGTATATCGCGGCACGGCAGGTGGTTCGTGCATACGTGCGCAAGCATCGGGCGTTGGAGAAGCCGATTCCTGAGTTTGTGGGCGTATGGTTTGCCGACGAAGTGGCCTCGGTGGATATCGAAAGCGTCGAACAAGCCGAAAAAGCCGACGTTGCGGGCAATGCGGGCGTGAAAACCGTGCGTGCCGCAGACAAACGCGACAACGCATCGCTCGACTATGCAGCATTGTTCGCAGGGCGTTCCAGCGTACGCGAGTATGCCGAAACCCCTGTTGATATGGGAACGGTGCGTAAGGCCGTAAGCATGTCGATGAAAACGCCATCGGTATGCAATAGGCAGGCATATCGCGTGCTGCTGATCAGCAATCCGAAATTCATCGAACAGGCATTGGCGTTGCAGGGCGGGTGGCGTGGGTACGATGCGCCTCCGGTGCTGGCGTTGATCAGCGTGGACGTGCGCAGTTTCGTAAGCGTTGAGGAACGCAACGAGCCGTATATCGACGGAGGCCTGTTCGCCATGGCGTTCCTGACCGCATTGGAATGCGAGTCGCTGGCCGCCTGCCCTCTCAACACCATGATGCGTGAGAAGCAGGAGCATGAGATCCGCAAGCTGTTGGGCGTGCCCGACTACGAAACGCTGATTGCGTTCGTGGCGATCGGCAACTTCCCGGAAAGCATCGAATCGCCGGTATCGTTCCGGTATGATGCTTCGGTGATCACACGGGAGCTGAACTGACGATGAGCCATACCATCAGTGTGATCATTCCCGTCTACCGTGCCACGTTGCAAACGTTGCATGATTGCGTGAACAGTCTGCAACGGCAGCAGGGCAGTGGCTTCCGTATCGAAGCGGTGATTGTATTCGATGGTGAGCCGGCATTCGAAACGGCACCGATCTCGAATTGGAATTCGCCATTGGTCAGCATTCGTACGGAAACGATCGCCCATGCCGGAGTCTCCGCGGCTCGCAACGCGGGATTGCGCGCGGCCACGGGGCAGTGGGCGATGTTCCTCGATGCGGATGATGCGCTCGCCGAGCATGCCGTCGACGGCATGCTTGCGTTTGCGGTGCGATACCGCTGCGATGTGGTGATGGGGGCGTACCGCAACGTGCTTGCAGGTGCCGATGCCGATGCGAACGGTGTTCCCGACGCCGCTGGTGCCGTCATTATGGGCGGCAAAGGCGAGGGGTCTCCAAGTGTGGAAGAACACCATTATGCTGAAACTGACATGGTGTTCGAGGGACGCAGGCGTCTTGACCTATGCGAGGATATGCTCCGACCGCAGCGAGGTATCGCGCTTGTTTGGGGCAAGCTGTACAGCATGCCGCTGATCAAAGGGATCGACGGATTCAACGAAACCTTGAGTTTGGGAGAGGACGCCGAATATGCGTTCCGTGCGGTCGCGGCGGCGAATCGAATCGGCTATGTGGATGAAATGGTGTACGAATACCGCCGCAATGCGGATTCGGCGGTGCGGTCGTTCTCCAACGATTATGTGCGGCGAACAATATCTGCGATCGAAACAATGCGCGATACCATTCGTCAATTTCGGGAAATATCTGATGGAACGCTCGATGATTACACATTATTTCATCTGACGATCATTATGATCAATGATCTGTTCAATCCCGAAGCGCCATGGAACCGTCATGAACGAAAGAATCACTATGGAAAAGTAGTGAACATGCCGGTTTTTCGGCAGCCGCTTGATCGATATCGGGGAGGTCGTTTTCCTGTGACCCGACAAATCGCGTTGCTTTCGATGAAATATCGATGGTATTACGTGAGCGCTGCGATCGCATGGGTGCGTCATAAGCAATTCAGTGGAAAACAATGAGAAAGCGGAGTGCTTCTGCAATAGCGAGAAAACAAAGAAATAACTACTTGAACGACGAAGAAATATGGACGAGAAGCATAATATTATCGGTCTAATCACGTATCATGCTGCCTATAATTATGGTTCGGTATTGCAGGCGTATGCCACGCAATCAACCATCACGGACATGGGGCATGACGTTACCGTCATCGACTACCGGCCGCTTGAGGGCGAACGCTACTATGAACGCTTATATTGGCGTGGGCTGGGCCTCAAATCGTCCCTCGCGGATTTAACCATGCTGCCGGTTGCGGGACTGCGCAAGAAGCGCATGCGCAATTTCGAGCGGTTCATCAGCACGAACATACATGTGGGCCAACGACGCTATCAGGAGCCGGAAGAGCTGAATTCGCTGGCTGACGCATTCGACGTGGCCGTGAGCGGCAGCGACCAGATCATCAACAAGCATTCCAACGAGCTGGAACGCGTCGACTGGAAGTACATGGACCCGTACCTGCTGAAATGGGCGAACTGCAGGAAAATCTCGTATGCTTCGTCGCCGGCCACCATGACCGACGATGAGCTGCGGCGCATCGGACCGGCGTTGGTGGAATTCAGCGCGCTTTCGGCGAGGGAACGTTCCGCATGCGGCAAACTGCGGCAGGTAAGCGGCAAATATGTGGAACACGTATGCGATCCGACGCTGTTGCTCAACGCGGGCGAATGGGAGGAACGCATACCGTTGCGTAAGTCGCAACACGTGCCCGAACAGTATCTGCTGTTTTATTCGCTGCTGCGTCCCAAGCGTGCTGTCGGCGTATTCAGGCAACTGCGTGAACTGTCTCGTCGAGTCGGCCTGCCTGTCGCAGTGCTGACGCCGCAGGCGGGCAATGTGCCGAAATGCGATGAGCTTGTCAATGTGCTCGAGGCAGGGCCGGAAGAATTCCTCTCGCTGGTGAAATATGCGGAGGGTGTAGTTACGGACTCCTATCATGGCACGCTGTTCTCCATCAACTTCCATAAACCGTTCTGGGTGTATACGGAAGGTACCAAAGAGCATGAACTCGGCACCAGACGCGGTCAAATCCTGCAGGAAGTGCAATTCGCCGACAGAATCATCACTGATTTTTCCGAAGTTGATTGTACTGATACCTCACAAACCATCGATTTCTGCAATGCCGATATTGCACTGGATATCATGCGCAGCCGCTCAAAGCGATATCTGCACGACGCTTTGAGCTGATTATGCTAAATCCGCTGATTTTGATGTGTGTATTTTCATGCGTATAGAAGCGTTTGAATATGATTTGAGCCTTGGAGTGATATTGAATTCCAAGGCTCAAATGTTTTATGGATATCGGCGGTTGCCGTTTACTTGATGGTGATGGTGATGGTGGCGGTTTGGTTGCCGACCTTCACGTTCACCTTGGCGGTGCCGGTCTGGACGCCGTAGACGGTGCCGGTGCCGGAGACCGCCACGGCGGCCCCGTCACTCCACCAGACAGCGTCGGACGGGGTGGCGTCCTGGGTGCCGATCACGTAGAGCTCGGCGAGGTTGCCTTTCTGGATGGACAGTTTGCCGTCCGCGACGCCCTTGCCGGAGATGCTGATGGCGGAGTCGTCCGGGATCGTGCCGTCCTCGTTCACCTTGCCGGAGGTCCAGGAGACGCCGAGCGCCTTGGTCTTGTCGGCCTTGGACTTGCGGTCCTTGGCCGAGTCCCACGTGGTCTTGCCGTTGGCGTCGACCTTGATCAGACGGAATGTGATGGCGTTGCCCTTGCCGACCTTCGTGGTGCCGGTGTACGCGTTGCCGTACCTGGCGAGCTTGACGCCGCCGGCGCGGGTCCAGGTCTTGCCCTTGCCCTGGCCCCAGTCGCCGACCGCGTACAGGGTCTCGCCGGTCTTGAGGTCGGCGGCCGCGTTGATGGTGATGTCCACGGTGTTCTCGACCGCGTTGGTCCACTTGAGGTCCACGGTCTTGGTCTTGTCGGCGGTGGCCTTGACGTCGCCGATCTCGTCCCATGTGGTCTTGCCGTTCGCGTCGACCTTGATCAGTCGGGCGGTGATGGCCTGGCCCTTGGTCATGGTGGTGGTGCCGGTGTACGCGTTGCCGTTCTTGGCGAGCTTGACGCCGCCGGCGCGGGTCCAGGTCTTGCCCTTGCCCTGGCCCCAGTCGCCGACCGCGTACAGGGTCTCGCCGGTCTTGAGGTCGGCCGTGGCGCTGAAGGTGATGTCCGCGGTCTTGATAACCGGAGGCGTTGCCGTGCAGGTGATGGCTGTCAGCGAGGCGGACGAACCATCCCAGCTCACCTTGCCCGAGAATTCAAAACCAGGCTGGCTGGCCCCCGGCATCTGCGAGCCGTTGCCGTTGGAGAAGATCACGCGATAGGTGCCCTCGCCCAAATCCGGAACCTCATACTTGTATGTGCCGGCCTTGGCGCACGAATCGGCGGCCGCCATCGCGGTCATCTCCACGCCCGGCCAGGCCGCGTTGTTCTTCGCGGTCGCTCCGTCGCCCGTGTACACGTACGCGTACATCTTGCTCCAGCCGGAAGGCTTCGTCGCGTAAATCGTGTTCGCCTGAACCTCAACCTTGGTGTAGGTTGCGGTGAACTCGAGCGCTTCGCCGCTTTCGGCGCCGGTGCCCTTGACGGTCAGGGTGACGGAATCGCCGATCTCCATATCGCCGCCGATGGTGAGCGAGTCGCCGTCAACGAAGGAGCCGTTCTTGCCATTGCTCAGTGAGTAAGTGAGATTGGTGGCATTGCTGGCGTTCAGCGTCACCTTGATGGTGTTGGAGGAGAACTTCTTGCTGACGGTCGCGGAAACGGATTCCTTCACGCTCGTGTTGAAGTACACGCTCACCGCATCGCCCTTGGCGGTGCCGGAAGTGATCTTGCCGTTGGAAACGGTGATGGTGCCGCCGTTCACCTGATCGGTGTACGTGCCGTCGTCAAGCTTGGTCGGAGTGCCGGCCAGATTCTGGTCGCCGCCCATGTTGGCGATGCTCACGCCGTCATTGCCGGCATTGTTGTCGGTCTTGTAACGTTCCACCATGAGGCAGGAGTTGTTGTTCTGTTCGGAACCGCAGTTGCGCAGGTATTCGGCCTCGCCGTCCATGGCATTGCGGAAATGGTTGACGGCCGCAACAGCCGTGTCTTTCCACATGTCATCGCCGGCGTCGCCCAGCTGAGAGGCTTCTGCGAACTGGGGCTGATTGCCGCCGGAGGCCTTCGGACGGTTGAAGAACAGTGGCGCTCCGCCTGCGCGTGCGCCGACCACGGCCCAGCCGAAGCGTATCTGATCGTTGGTCAGATACGTGGATTCCTTGTCGCTATTGGCATAGTTGTCGTGGGACTCCACCCAGGTGACCAGCTGATCGTCGTTGACGCCCCCGTTGCGCAAGCTCATAAGATTGCCCGCATTGAGATTCTTGCTCCACAGTGCAGAACGGATGGTCTTGCCATAGTCGGAGGCCGTGGCTCCGCCGCCGCCTTCGCCATACTTGGCATACAGGTTGGCGTACGCCTTGTAATCCAGTCCGGAATCGCCCTGCAGCACTTCGCCGTACTGGTATTGCGAGCCGTTCTGCAGAATGGTGGTCCAATACTGCGAACCGTCGAATTCGTTCGGCAGTTCGACGTGCTTGCCGGCGTCGAAACGGAAGCCGTCAACACCGTCGTTCACCGCGGTTTTCAGGAAGTCGTGCATACGATTGGCGACTTCCGGATTGGCGGTGTTCAGATCCCATAGGCCCAGCAGGTGGCAGTGCGTCACCTGCCAACGGTTGGAATAATCGATGTTGTCGCCGCCGGAGCCGCTGCAGGAGTTGCGCGCATGGAAATATTCGCTCTTCTGCCAGTCGGAGTCGATGGCGTTCCAGTCGGCGGTGAAGTGGTTGGCCACAACGTCGACGATGATGCGGATGCCATGCGCGTGGGCTGCCACGGTCATGGCTTTCAGGTCGTCTTCGCTGCCGACCACGAAGTTGCCGATGGAGGTGTTCGTCGGCTGATACACGTAATACCAATTTTCGGTGAATTTCTTGCCGTTGGCGTCGTTCACCTTGATTTTGCTCATCGGCTCGGTCTGAATGGAGGTGTAACCGGCTTCGGCGATCTCATCCATATGTTCGGTGATGGTGTTGAACGACCACATCCACGCGTGCAGAATGGCGCCGTTCTTCATCTCCTTGGTCAGACCGTACTTTTTGCGTGCTGCTTCGAAAGTCGGGTTGCCTACGGTGTCCGCATAACTGTTACGGTCGGTGCTCGCCTGTGCGGAGACGCTGGCGACTGCCAGTCCGCCGAAAACTGTGGCAAGGGCTGTGGCGCCCACCGCCAGCTTCTTGCTGACGCGCAGACCCAGCTTCTGCCAGGCGGGAGTTGGTTTCCGATGTTTCATTGACCTTCCTGATCCTTCTTTTTCTTGTGTTTGGGCCGGTATCGGGGCTTGTGGCTCCGTTATCGTGGCCGCTGCTTTGCGACGGGGGTCCCATCTTCTTTGATAGCGTTTGCAGTACTGCAACCGTGTAGTGTATATTCTATCCCGATTGGAGTGTAAAAGATGCTGAAAAATGGCGGATTTTCAATGAAAATCGTTACTGAGAAAATCATTGTAAAAATGAAAATGATTGCAAAAGATAGTTGCGCAAGATAGCCCCTATATGAACCGTTTTGCAAATGATATGCGTGCATAAAGCACGATATTTCAGCGCTTCCTATATGAAATTGGAAAACTGTGCTGCAAAGTATTTGCAATTTGCGCAACCCGTAGTGCGGGGGTGAGGTAGGGGTTGCCACATCTGTTTTTAGCGGAAAACCGTCGGGGTGACAAGGGGTGGTGTGCCCATCGAGTTGGCTTAGGAAGCGCGCTGGCTGAACCGTATCGAATTTCTCATTGAGACAAGCATGGTCTGCGGTATGTTTTTTCGTATTACGTTGTGTTCTTGAAAATATGAATATATTCCCCGAAATTCGATTCGTTTTATTCTTAACAATGAGGTACAGTATTTCACGTAGTTATTTACAATAAAGGAAGGATTTACATGTCCGTTCTTGATGGTTTCAAAGAAGTTGGCGAAAGAACTGGTGGCAAGTTGACCATGACGGTCATGCTTGAATCCGTTCGTTTTTCCAAGGGTGTTTCCGAAGTTCTCGGACGTCCTGAATACGTCAAGCTGCTGGTGAATTACGAGCGCGGCAAGTTCGCAATCCAGGTATGCGATGAGAATGACGATTTCGCTCTTCAGTTCAATGCTCCGAACGCCGATACGCCGTCTTCCGTCACCACCCGCAACCTTGACCTGCTCGTTGCGACGCAGAAGTTCTTCACCTTCCCGGAAGTGCCTGCAGACAAGATCGCCTTCTTCGCTCTGGACGGCGAATATCACAGCGATGAGCGCGTGATCATCTTCGATGCCAAGAACGGGGTCCGCAGCGGCACCGTCGGCAAGCGTGGTCCGAAGGCCGGTCACGGCGGCCGCAGGCGCAGGAAGATCGATGACGTCAAGGAAGCCACGGTGATCGGTTCCAACAATGCCCTGTGAAATCGGCGATATCCCAGTGATATTTAAGATCGTAATATAGTTTGAGCTCCGTAATATCTTCGAATATTACGGAGCTCAAACTATATCATCATCGAATCAATCAATGATGATCAATCGCGATTTAATAGCAGTGATTGGCCAGCCAGTACGTGTAGGCTCCCTGAATGGAACCATAACGCTGCGCGCAATAACCCCAGAACCACTTGAGCTGAGTCTGATAATTGGTGGCCCAATCGGCGCCCGCGCTCACCATCTTGCTGCCAGGCAACGCCTGGGGCAGACCATAGGCGCCCGAACTCGGATTCGTTGCGGTGACGCTCCAGCCGGACTCGTGGGTGATGATGTATACGGTGGCGGTGAAATCGGCTTCGGTGTAGCCGTTCGACAGCAGATAATCGTGAGCCCACTGCTGCATTTCGCCCGCCGGCACAGTGGTGCCGATCGACGCGGAAGCGCTGGAGGACGACGACGAAGTGGAGCCGGTGCCGACGAGAATGACCTTGTCGACCGGAGCCTTCTTCACATACGAGCTGATCATATTGGAGGAGACCACGGTGTCGCCGGACTTGGTTACGAGGTTCGTGGTTTCCATCACGCCCTCTTCGCCTTCCGTCTCAACCTTCTCCTGGCCTTCCGGCAGGCTTGAGGTTTCCTTCTTGACGACATTGAAACCGATGGCGGTGTCGGAAACCTCAACGCTTGCGCCGGCACGCTGAATGGTGATTACGGTCTTCTCATCCACCTTGGTGGTGAGCGAAGGGGAGACCGTGTCTTCCGGTTCGAGCGTGATGTCTCCCGCGTCGAGCACGGACTTCACGTCGGTGAAATTGGTACCGGGCACCACGCGCGACTTGCCGTTGATCTTCACGGTGACGTACGAGGTGTCTCCATTGAGCAGCTCACGGGCGTTGCCACGGGATGCTTCGGCGGAATCGGTGACGGAGAAGGCCGTGACCTGATTGGCCGTGTTCTGCTCCGCGGAGGTGTAAAGATTGCGCGACACAATGCCGCCGGTAGCCAACAGGCCCACCGCCGCGACCGTTGCGGCGATCTTCACCAGCGAGGACTTGCTCGGCATGGCGAAGGTAGACGATCGGGCGTGCTTGCTGTGGTTAGCCATTCTGCTCCTAAACGCGCGTTCAGATCCTCGACGAATTCACACATGCACGGCATGCGGTGCGCCGCCACTTCAGGCTTCGCCGGAAAGCGCATATCCAACGCGACATTCTACTCCATGCCATGGAATCCGGGCGAGCGCATATGTAACAGGCAGGCAAAGCGGGCATGCAAAACAAGCGTGCAAAGCAAAAAGGTGCCGTTGATGTTTCGCCATCGAACGGCACCTTTGCGATCCTTTGATATTCGCCTTATTGCGCCTGTTCCGTAGCCTCTTCGGCAGCGGCCGCATTGACGTCCAGCTCCTTGGCCTGGGCGATCAGATCGTCCAGATCCGACGCGCGCAACGCGCCAGCCTGCTGGAATACGATCTGCTGGTTCTTGATCACCATCAAGGTCGGCACGGCCTGCACTTTGGCGGCGGAGGCGAGATCCGGATTCTGGTCGATATCGACCTTCGCGAAATAAATGTCAGGATTCGCTTCGCTTGCCTTTTCGAACGTCGGGCCGAACGCACGGCACGGACCGCACCAGGTTGCCCAGAAATCCACGAATACCAGATCGTTGGATTCGACGACCTGATTGAAATCCTGCGAAGTGACCGCATGCGTTGCCATGATTGCTCCTTGCTGTTCGTTCCATCGACGCGCGTGACGGGCTACGCCCCTCGTATGCGATTGCTTTGGAGTATATAACCGCGTCCCAACCCGCCGCATTCCCGGCATATGCAATATCCGCTGTCAGAAGAATCGTCTTTCGGCGCATTCTTTTCCAGCCAATTCACACAAGATGCGTGATAATGGGACTATGCCAGTGATGAATGATGAAGTGCCCGACGAGGGCGATTTCGATGCAGGCCGTCGTCGCGGAGAATTCGACGACATTACGCCGGAGGATTTCATTCGCGGAATAGGTAATCCTCCAGGATGGCTTGCTTCCGGCGAAATCAACCGTATGCGCGGCGAAATGCCGATTCCATACGTGCTTGTGGTGCCGGTGCGCACCGATGATCTGGGGCGTGTTTCACAGGTCGGATCGTTGCTTCGCGTGTCTGACGACGGCAGTATCGAGCGAACGCTGATTGCCGGGCGCGTGCTCTATCACGAATCGTTGCGTGAGGCCGTGGCGCGTAATGTCGCCAAGGATTTGGGCGATATCGCGTTGCCGCAGCTGCCGGTGAGTCTGCAGCCGTTCACCGTGGCCGAGTTTTTCCCGACGCCGGGACTATCCGATTATTTCGATTCCCGCCAGCATGCGATCGCATTGTGCTACGTGGTGCCGATCGCGGGCGACTGCAAGCCGCAGGATGAGACGCTTGACGTGGAATGGGTCAACACGAACAGCGAGATCCTCGACACTTTCATAAACCAGATGAGCAACGGATATGGCACGATTGTGCGTCAGGCGATCGCTTGGGCCGGCAGGTAGCCGACAGGCTTATGGTTGACGTCGAAACCGGTCGGCCGTGGGCGCCAGGAAAGCGCGTGGCAGCTTGCGAATGCAGGCAGCGCAAGCGATAGATACATAGGCAATATAGGGGAGAGGAACGGAGTGAGACGATGACGATCGAATTACATAATAACGTGTATTGCGAGGGCGAGGGGCTTCCCGTGGTGCTGGTGCACGGGTTCCCCGTGGACCACCGCATGTGGGACGAATGTGCGGAGGCGTTGGAGGCGGCCGCTGTGGAACATGGTGTGAAACGGTTCCCGATCTGGGGTCCCGACATGCCCGGTGCGGGAGAAGGGCCGATTCCTTCCGATGAGATCAGTGGCGGCAAAGACGCGGACGGCGCTTTCCCGAACGGTTTGGACCATATGGCCGACGCCTATGTCGCGATGTTGCATGCGGCCGGTTACGACAAGGCGATTTGGGCGGGCCTTTCGATGGGCGGCTATCTGGTTCTCGACATTCAGCGTCTGCACCCCGAAGCTGTTGCCGCGTTGGCATTGTGCGACACGAAGGCCGCGGCGGATTCCGCGCAGATGCGCGCGAAGCGCATCGCGATCGCCGAAGCATGTGAATCGACGGGCACGCATGAGCCGGTGATGGGATTTGCGGCATCCACACCTGAGGATTCCACCATCAAACAGTCGGCCGCCTACCGTGAACAGTTCACGACGTGGATCAACGAACAGCCTGCCGAAGGCATCGCATGGCGTGAGCGCATGGCGGCTGGGCGCCCGGATCTGAACGATGTGTTGCCTGCGATTACAGCACCGGTTGCGGTGATCTGCGGCGACAAGGATCCGTCGAGCCCTCCGAGCGTGATGACGCCGATCGCCGATGCGATGACAGGCACGAGCGCGGATATGACGGTGATATTCGATTGCGGGCATTTCAGCGCATACGAGCATCCGCAGGCGGTTGCCGACGCGCTGCTCGCGCTGGTGCGCAGGGTGCAGTAGCCGGTATTTTCCGCCGCTGCCGTCAATATCGCAATCAGAAATACAAAAAAGATATAAAAAAATAGAAAAGAAAATACGGAATAGAGAAAAAATATCCGCTCTATCAATCGTATTCAAGGAAAGAAGCAAGCGATGAGCGTGTTCTCACCATTGGCGCTGACTCAGGCACTGCCGTTCCTGCCACTTGCGCAAGGTGACATCGACTATGAGGTTTCGAGACGCGGCGAACCCGACCTGTTCGACACGGCGCTGCTGGAGCCGGCCACGAAGGTCGTTCTCGTCAAAGACGGCATGGTGGCGGTGCCGCGCGGACAGGGAGCCATCGCGGACTACGCCAACGTGCATATGCGTCTCGCGCAATTGCCCGGCGCCTACGTGGCGGCGGAACTGCACACGCATCCG